>CAJUFH010000001.1 GCA_910585755.1 uncultured Muribaculaceae bacterium
GCCCGGCGGCATGCTCACCAACTTCCCCACCATCCGCAAGGCCGTCAAGAAGATGGCCACCATTGACAAGATGGCTAAGGACGGTACTTTCGACAACCTTTCCAAGCGCGAGAAACTCCAGATTTCCCGCCAGCGCGCCAAGCTGGAGAAGACCCTCGGCTCCATCGCCGACCTGAACCGTCTTCCCTCCGCGCTCTTCGTTGTCGATGTCCTCAAAGAGCGCATCGCCGTTGCCGAGGCTGTACGCCTGGGTATCCCCGTGTTCGCTATGGTCGACACCAACTCTGACCCCACCGACATCGACTTCGTAATCCCCGCCAACGACGACGCCTCCAAGTCGATCGAGCTTATCCTCGATACCGTGTGCGCCGCTATGGCAGAAGGTCTCGAAGAGCGCAAGGCTGAAAAGGTTGACGCTCCCGCCGAGGAAGGCGCGGCCGCTCCCCGCCGCGAACGCCGCCGCGCGGTTCGTCGCTCCGACGACGCCGCCGAGGCTCCTGCGGAAGCCGAGACTGAGGCTCCCGCCGCCGAAGCTCCCGCCGCTGAATAAGCCGCGACGGGTTTCTCCCGTCCGGTTCCGCCCCGAATAGCCGTCCGCGTCGCGCGGATTCCCTTCCGGGAAGCCGCGCGACGGGGGCGAGGGCCGGAAGCCGGAACAAACTCTCCAAGTTAACCTCTTTACACAAAAACATTCTAACTGTTATCATACTATGGCAGTAACAATGGCAGAAATCACCAAGCTGCGCCACCTCACCTCGGCCGGCCTGATGGACTGCAAAAAAGCTCTCGCTGAAACCAACGGCGACATCGAGGCCGCTGTCGAAATCCTTCGCAAGAAGGGTCAGGCTGTAGCCGCTAAGCGCGAGGACCGCGTGGCCGCCGAAGGCTGCGTGCTCGCCAAGAACGAAGGCAACTTCGCCGCTATCGTTTCCCTGCAGTGCGAGACCGACTTCGTGGCTAAGAACGCCGGATTCGTAGAGCTCACCAAGAAACTCCTCGACCTCGCTGTCGAGAACCGTTGCAAGAGCCTCGACGAGCTCAAGGCTGTCAAGGTCGGTAACCTGACCGTGGCCGACCTCGTGGTCGAGGAAGGCGGCAAGACCGGCGAAAAGACCGAGCTCGGCGCTTACGAGTACGTTGAAGCCCCCTCCACTACCTCCTACAACCACCTCGGCAACAAGCTCGCGACCATCGTCGGCTTCAATGTCGAGGGCGTGGACTACCAGGTAGGCCGCGACGTGGCCATGCAGGTAGCCTCCATGAACCCCGTAGCTGTCGACCGCGACCGCGTTCCCCAGGCAACTATCGACTCCGAATACAACGTCGCTGTCGAGAAGACCAAGGAAGAGCAGGTCAAGAAGGCTGTCGAAGTAGCCCTCAAGAAGGCCGGAATCAACCCCAACCTCGTTGACTCCGAGGACCACATCAACTCCAACATCGCCAAGGGCTGGCTTACCGAGGAAGAGGCTGAAAAGGCCCGCGCGATTTCCAAGGAGACCGCTGAGGCAAAGGCTGCAAACCTCCCCGAGGCTATGATCAAGAACATCGCCCAGGGCCGTCTCAACAAGTTCTTCAAGGAGAACTGCCTCATGGAACAGGAGTTCATCAAGGATGGCAACCTGACCATCGGCAAGTACCTCGAAGAGACTCAGAAAGGCCTCGCCGTTGTGGAGTTCAAACGCGTAAACCTCAACGAGGACTAATCTCCCCGTTTGAAATACGATTGTCGGCGCCCGGTGCAAATCTTTGCGCCGGGCGCTATCTTTAACACGCTGTTATGCTGAAATATGTCAGAAGTTTGATATTCGGGGCGGTTTTGTCCGCGGGTGTCGGTTCGTGCGCTCCGGCTTCGGAGTGGCGTACGAGCGAGGGGTCTGTATGGAACACCACCTTTAAAATCACTTATCGGGCACCGGCAGACCTGTCGGACTCGATACTCGCGGTGATGCGGGAGGTCGAGCTCTCCCTTTCCCCCTTCAATCCGCGGTCGCGCGTGTCGCTGATTAACCGGGGTGAGTCCGATGCCGGCGATTCGCTGATATTGCGGGTGTTCGATATATCACGAAAAGTGAGTGCGGCTTCAGGGGGGAGGTTCGATCCCACTGTTTCCCCGCTGGTAAACCTGTGGGGGTTCGGTTACGAGGGGAAGGGTGACGGAGCGGTTCCCACTGACGCACAGATTGATTCCGCTCTTGCCCTCGTCGGAATCCGTGAGTGCCGTATAGACGGCGGCCTGCTAATGGTTAAGAAATCTCCTGGCACGACTTTCAATTTCAGTGCCGTGACAAAGGGGTTCGGTTGCGACATGGTGGGGGAAATGCTCCGGCGCAACGGTGCGGACAGCTATATGGTCGAAATCGGGGGAGAGCTTGCTCTCGCGGGTCGTAATCCCAGAGGAGATAAGTGGCACATCCAGGTCGACGCGCCGGTTGCCGACCTGTCAGGTCGGCATACGCCGCTGTTGACAATAGCTGTCGCTGACTGCGGGGTCGCCTCGTCGGGAAATTACAGGAATTTCCATTCCGACGCCTCCGGGCGCCGCTTCGGCCATACGATTGACCCCGTAACCGGTCGTCCTTTCCAGGGGGATGTCATCGCGGCTACGGTCGTTGCCCCCGATTGCGCGACTGCCGACGCCCTCGCGACCGCCTGTATGGCCTCTCCCTCCGACGATGCCGCCGGAATCATCAGGGCGTTCCCTGCTTCATCCGCGCTGCTTGTCGTCGCCAGCGCGGATTCCCTCGTTCTTCGCCCAGTCGGCGACTTCCCTTTGCGCAAACAATAAGGGCTGTCTCCCGACAGCCCTTACCGCTTTATCTTTAACCTTAAATCTAATACCATGAAAAAACACAGTGCAAATATAGTGCTTATATCCTTTAAACGCATGGTCGGCGCAATGGTTCGCGAAGCTGAATAATTTAACCTATATTAACAATTATTTCCTCCTCATCCCGTTTAAAAGTTGTAATTTTATATCGAAAAATTTTTCCAGCCAATCGCGGCTTCTCCGGGATGTCTCTGCCAGCCGTCCGGGGCGGCGCTTTTGATTTAATATTGATTTGACCATGATACGTATCCTTGTTATTGACGACGAAGAAAACTTCTGCGAAATCCTCAAATACAATCTTATGAGGGAGGGCTATGAGGTGGATACCGCCGACAGCGCCGAAACCGCGCTCGGCTATGACCTCTCGCTGTACAACCTGATGATTGTCGATATCATGATGGAGCGTATCAGCGGCATTGATTTCGCGAAGAGGGTCCATAACAATCCCGCGACGGAGGATACCCCGATTATCTTCTGCTCCGCACTGAACGACGAGGACGACATCGTGATGGGGCTGAACATCGGCGCTGACGATTATATCACCAAGCCGTACTCAATCGATGAAGTCAAGGCCAGGGTAAGGGCGGTGCTTCGTCGCTCGCATGCGGCTAAGCAGGCTGTCATCAAGGCTCCCAAAGCCAATTACGAGCCAGACATAACGTTCAAGACTCTGCGTATCGACCGCAACGGTAAGTCGCTTTACATCGACGGCAACAAGGTTGAGCTGACCAGGCGCGAGTTCGAGTTGCTCCTCTTCTTCCTGACGAACCGGGAAATCATACATTCGCGCGAGCACATCATGCGCCAGGTATGGGCCGGCCAGACCGTCACTTCGCGCGCGGTCGACACAAACATAACCCGCCTGCGCCAGAAACTCGGCCAGTACGGCAACAATATCGTGACGCGCCTCGGTTTCGGCTACGGATTCAAGGCCGAAGTCTGACATCTGAATACCGCCCTTATGCCCATGTTTGACAAGTTCCTGAAAAAACGCGCTTTCCGCTACCGGATGAAGCTCTTCCTGGTCGCGTTTGTCTGTATATGGGCGTTAATCGGCAGTTTCGCCTGGCTGCAATACAACCGCGACCGCTTCTCCAAGAAACGGGAGATAATGGCGCGCGTCGACCAGGCCGCCGGTCGCATCGTCGATTCATGGAGCCTGAATAACGCTGACCTTATAGATTCCTATATCGACTTCCTCAACCGTTACTACGAGGGGACGGCTCTCGGCAGCATGTCGCTTGCCGTGTATGACACGACAAACGGAGACCTCCTCAACTCTATAGGTACCATAAATTCGGAGCGGCCGCTCGGATTTGAAAAGGCTGAGGTCGATTCGTTGCGCGACGGATCCCTGGCAGTTCTGATTGACGACACGCGTGTCCCTTCCGGAGAGAAGGTGTTTTATTATTACAGCCGCGTCTCCCCTGACAAGGGCATCGAGGTAAGGGCTTACCTTCCGCTTACTCCGGAAATAAGCAACTATATAGCCTCCGGCGGCTGGCTGTTCTGGGCCATGATACTGACCGTCGGGCTGATCGGTACCTTTTTTGTTTATCTTATTACGTCGCATCAGGCGAAGAACATCAGCCTCCTCCACGAGTTCGCCCACCGCGCTGCCAACGACCGCGACTTTATCCCGATGGGAGAGTTCCCCTCTGACGAGCTTGGAGACATATCCCGCCAGATAATCTCTATCTACAACTCCCGCATGCAGGCTAACCAGCGACGGGAGAGAGAGCATCTGATCGCGCTGAAAGCGAACGAGGAGAAGAACCGCATGAAGCGCGCCCTTACGAACAACATATCCCATGAGCTGAAAACGCCGATCGGAATCATCAAGGCCTATGTCGAGATGATGGTGACCCAGGAGGATATGCCGGAAGCGGACCGCCGCCACTTCCTGCTCAAAACGCAGGAGAACGTCGAGCGCATAACGGCGATGCTTAACGATCTGTCGACAATGACGCGGCTTGAGGAGTCCGGGGAGAAGATTCCGATGAAGGATGTCGACTTCTACGACGTCGTATCCAATTTTGCCGAGGAAATCAAGAACACCAACCTTATCGGGGATATGGAGTTCGATTTCGATATACCGGAGGACTGCGTCGTCAGAGGTAACGAAGGATTGCTGCTCTCCGTGCTCAACAACCTTGTGAAAAACGCTAAGGCGTACTCCCAGGGAACGCGCATGGGGATTGAGCTGTTCGGCCGCAAGGAACGCTGCTATACCTTTGTGTTTTACGATAACGGCATAGGGGTCGCGCCGGAGCATCTGGCGCATCTGTTTGACCGTTTTTACCGCATTGACGCAGGGCGTTCGCGCAAATCCGGCGGCACGGGTCTGGGGCTGCCTATCGTGAAGAGCGCTGTTAATTCGATGGGCGGCGGCATATCGGTCCGCAACCGCAGGGGAGGTGGCCTGGAATTTCTCTTTACCCTGACCCGGGTCGCTCCAGGCAAAGCGGCCGCTGACGGGAGCGCCGTCTCCGATGCGACCGCCCCCGAGGCAGACGAGGGCGCCAAGGCCGATAACCCAAACAATTGAGCGCCCAGGCGTGTTGTTGGTATTGGTGCTAAGAGGCCTCACGCAATTACGGAAATTTTTCGCCAATTATTCGGGAAAATTTCGTAATTTTGCCCCCAGGAAAAACTCCGTATGCAGACAAACATTTATTCGTTAAATATATCATGGTAAGTTACAAAGAATTAGGTCTTGTAAACACCCGCGAGATGTTCGCAAAGGCCATCAAGGGTGGCTACGCTATCCCCGCTTTCAACTTCAACAACATGGAGCAGCTGCAGGCTATCATCAAAGCTGCCGCCGAGGAGAAGTCGCCCGTAATCCTCCAGGTTTCCAAAGGTGCCCGCAACTATGCTAACGCCACCCTCCTCCGCTATATGGCGCAGGGTGCCGTCGCTTACGCCAAGGAACTCGGATGGGAGCACCCGCAGATCGTGCTCCATCTCGACCATGGCGACAGCTTCGAGCTTTGCAAGAGCTGCATCGACAACGGTTTCTCTTCCGTTATGATCGACGGTTCGCATCTCCCCTACGAGGAGAACGTCGCCCTCACAAAGAAGGTCGTTGACTACGCCCACCAGTTCGACGTTACCGTTGAGGGTGAGCTCGGCGTGCTCGCCGGCGTTGAGGACGAGGTTTCCGCTGACCATCACACCTATACCGACCCCGAAGAGGTTATCGACTTCGCTACCCGCACCGGCTGCGACTCCCTCGCTATCTCTATCGGTACCAGCCACGGCGCTTACAAGTTCACTCCCGAACAGTGCACCCGCAACGCCGAAGGCCGCCTCGTGCCTCCCCCCCTGGCATTCGACGTGCTTGACGCCGTTATGGCCAAGCTCCCCGGATTCCCCATCGTGCTCCACGGCTCATCTTCCGTGCCCCAGGAGTATGTCGACATGATTAACAAGTACGGCGGCAAGCTCCCCGACGCTATCGGTATCCCCGAAGACCAGCTCCGCAAGGCTGCCAAGAGCGCCGTTTGCAAAATCAACATCGACTCCGACTCCCGTCTGGCTATGACCGCTGCCGTCCGTAAGGTATTCGCTGAGAAGCCCGGAGAATTTGACCCCCGCAAATACCTCGGTCCGGCCCGCGACGAAATGGAGAAGCTCTACAAGCACAAAATCGTCAACGTTCTCGGCTCCAACGGCAAGGCTGAATAAACTGACCTGATAAAACAGGGCGCAAGCCCTCGCAGATATGACTCCGCCATACACCGCTCTCAGCGGTGTATGGCGGAGCTTTTCATTCGCGGTGGTTGTCCCGGTGTAGGGACGCGGCGTGCCGCGTATAATTTTCAATCCAATGCGGCGGCTTATGGCGGAAATGGAAAAATCCCCTGCCAGTGCTGCGTGACAGGGGATTCGTGTCTTGTCTTTGGGGTGAAATTATGGCGCTTACTCTTATTCTTCTGTCTCGATGGCCTTGGTCACCTCGGCGAAAATGTCGTCGATGGAGCCGGTGCCTTTGATGGGACGGTATTTCCCCTCCTTGATGTAGTAGTCGCGCAGGGGGCGCGTCGAGTCGTGGTAGACCTGGAGGCGGTTCTTGATTGTCTCGAGATTGTCGTCGGCGCGGCCGGTCTGCTTGCCGCGGAGAATCATTCGGTTGACGAGTTCCTCTTCCGGCACTTCGAGTCCGATGACGTGGTGGACCGTCTGTCCGCGTTTTTCAAAGAAGCGTTTCAGCGCCTCTGCCTGAGGAATCGTGCGGGGAAAGCCGTCGAGTATCACGCCGTCCTTCGCTTTCGGCTCGTTGTCGATAATCTCTTCAAGTATCCGGATCATCAGAGAGTCGGGGATGAGCTGCCCCTGGCTGATATATGTCTTTGCGATTTGCCCGATGGGAGTCTTGCGGGCGATATGGTCGCGGAGCACCTCCCCGGTTGAGATGTGGTGCAGTCCGTATTTCTCAATAAGTTTCTCGCTCTGGGTGCCTTTTCCGCTGCCCGGAGCGCCGAATATGACTAAATTCATCTTTTCTTCTTGGAAATTGTACGCTGGTAGGGTGGAGTGTCAGTCCGCAGCCTCTTTGAGAACGTATATGTCGTTGAGGTTGCGGGCCTTGCCGTCGAGGTCGAGACCGAATCCTATAATGAACTTCGGCGGGATGGCGAATCCTACGTAGTCGGGCTTGACGTCGGCGCGGAGCGATTCGGGCTTGAAAAGCAGGGTAGCGATTTTTACTTCCGCCGGATTGTGCTTGCCGAGTTCCTCGAGAAGGCCGACAATCGTATGGCCGGTATCGACGATGTCCTCTACGACAATGACAGTGCGGCCCGTTATATCCTCCGTCAGACCGAGTACCTGCTTCACGTTTCCTGTGGTCTGCATCCCCTCGTAGCTCTTGAGGCGGATGAAGGCGATTTCGGCATCGGTGTCAATGCCGCGGAAGAGGTCGGCGGCGAAGGGGAACGCACCGTTGAGCACGCAGAGCAGCAGCGGATTCTTTCCCGCGTATTCTTCGGAAATCTGTTTCGCAAGCTCCTTTACTCGGGCGTCGATTTTCTCTCTTTCGATGTATGGCACAAAGGTGAGGCCGTTATACTGAACTTCTTTCATCGGGAAAATTTAGAATGTGCAAAATTAATAAAAATTCCGCATACGCTCCATCGTGAGGCTGAAAAATTATCCCGGCTATCGTGCCGTGATGTGGAAGCAGGCCTGTTTGCGCTCGTATTTGACATAGCACCGCCCCCGTGCGCGCTGCGCCTCGACTACTTCGGCGAGGAGGTTCTTGAGGTCCTCCTGCGTGCGCGGAACCGTCAGCGAGTCGCATATGAATTTGGCATAGCTGATGTCGAAGGTGGTCGCGAACAGATGGGCCGAGGTATCTACGGCGTTGCGGTTGCGGCGCCGCAGGCTCTTCACGAGCGAGCGGGTGCGCAGGACGCTTGTAACCTTGATGCGGTAGCTGCCTCCGCCGCGGGCGGCCAGGGTGTCGTTGAACGCCGCCCCTATGTCGCTGAGCAGGTCGCTCGCCTTGGGCACGAGATAGGGGAGCGAATGTGTAAGGTTGTCGAGATAGTATTCCCGGCAGGTGCGGACCGGCACGAGCTTCTCCCCGTTGTTCCAGGCATCTTTTATGCCGTAAATCGGTGCGATACCGATGCGCCGGGCGGCATCGATATGGAGATAGTTGCTGTCGTTGAAGAAGCGGCCCAGCGTAGCCCCGAGAAAGTTGATTTTCAGTTTGTGCCCCCCTGGCGGCATCGAGTCGAGGCACGTGTTGAACGGGTTGTTGGCCCGGATGGTGTCGGCCGGGGTCAGCACGGCGAGCACCTCGTCGTGCGACAGGTCGGCCGGAATCGCTTCCGGCTGGGCGCTCGAACTGCCGCGTCCCGAGCAGAGGCTTACCACGGAGGCCGAGCCCCCAACGGCGAGCACTCCCATAAAGGCGACGATATGGCGGAATTTAAGATAAAATTTATGGCGCATCGGTGTAATCAGAGGTTTGAATGGCCTTCAATAATGTCATACAGGCGCTGACACCCCTCCTGCAGCAGGTCAAGCACAAGCTCGAAACCCTCCGAGCCTTCGTAATAGGGGTCGGGCACATAGTCGTAGCCGGAAGATTCGGGGAGGAGTTCCCCCATCGGCATTATTTTGGCTTCCGCCTCCGGGGTGGGTGCCGCGTATCGCAGGTTCGCGATGTTCTGGCTGTCCATACCTATTATAATGTCGAAATCGTCAAAGTCCGAGGAAACGACCTGGCGGCAGCGGTGGGTTAGCTCTAACCCTCTGCGGCGGGCGTGGACGCGCATACGTTGGTCGGGAAGGTCCCCTATATGGTAATTCCCGGTCCCGGCGGAATCTATCTTCCATCCGGCCTCAGTCCCGTTCTCCTCCACTATCGTCCGAAGGACCCCCTCGGCCGCCGGAGAGCGGCAGATGTTGCCTAGGCACACGAACAATACTTTCACGGGGCGCTTCCCCGCGGCGCTGTTCAGCAGCTTTATGGAGGAGGGGCGCAAGCGCCCCGTCCCGGTTGTTTCTCTTGTATTCATACGACAAATTTACGAAAATTCTGCCATTCCGCCATATATCATATTCTCAAAAAGCCAGGCTGCGGCCGGCCGAGGTATCTTATCCGCTTATATATTATTTTTCGGGACAAACTTATTTGGCTTTTTTGTTGCTTTGGCTGATAAAAAGGGTTATCTTTGCGCCGAAATCAAACCTTGAATTTTACAAGTCTATACCATAATCAACATGACCGACACCCAACAGAGAGTAAAAACGCTCGGACAGGTGGCCGTGAGATTCTCCGGCGACTCCGGCGACGGAATGCAGTTGGCGGGCAACATCTTTACCAATGTTTCCGCCGGGCTTGGCAATTCGGTGTCAACCTTCCCCGACTATCCCGCTGAAATTCGCGCCCCGCAGGGGTCGCTCGGCGGTGTCAGTGGCTTCCAGGTTAGCATCGGTTCGGGAGTGCATACCCCCGGCGACAGTTGCGACGTGCTTGTGGCTATGAACCCCGCGGCTTTGAAGCAGAACTACCGCACGGTGAAGTCCGGCGGGGTTGTCATCGTCGACATCGACTCCTTCAAGGAGGAGGGCTTGAAAAAGGCTAAATTCGAGACCGACGACCCTGTCAAGGAGCTCGGCATCACGGCACAGGTCGTAGAGGTCCCCGTTACCTCGATGACAAAGGCCGCACTCGCCAACGAGGGGATGGACCCCAAGAGCGTCCTCAAATGTCGCAACATCTTCACTCTCGGCCTCCTTTGCTGGCTCTTCGACCGACCGCTCGAAAGCGCCGCGAAGATGCTCCGCGCGAAGTTCGCGAAGAAGCCCGCTGTTTACGAGGCTAACGCGAAAGTGCTCCAGGCCGGTTATGACTACGGCCACAACATCCACGCCTCCGTATCGACCTACCGCGTGGAGACCGACGAAATACGCCCGGGCGTTTATACCGACGTCAAAGGGAACGAGGCCACGGCCTACGGCCTCATAATGGCTTCCGAAAAATCCGGCCTTCCGCTCTATCTCGGAAGCTATCCTATCACTCCCGCCACCGACATCCTCCACGAGCTTGCCAAACGCAAGGACCTCGGGGTGAAGGCGTGCCAGATGGAGGACGAAATCGCCGGCGTATGCTCCGCGATAGGCGCTTCCTTCGCCGGTAACCTCGCCGTTACCTCTACTTCCGGCCCCGGACTGGCCCTCAAGGGGGAGGCTATCGGACTTGCTGTAATGGCCGAGCTGCCGCTGGTCGTTATCGACGTGCAGCGCGGAGGCCCCTCGACAGGCCTTCCGACCAAAACGGAGCAGACCGACCTTAACCAGGCTCTTTACGGCCGCAACGGCGAGTCGCCCCTCGCGGTCGTCGCCCCCCTCAGCCCGACTGACTGCTTCGACACGGCCTTCGAGGCTTGCCGCATCGCCGTCGAACATATGACCCCGGTAATCCTTCTCAGCGACGCCTTCATCGGCAACGGGTCGTCGGCCTGGCGCATCCCAAAAGCCGGCGACTATCCCGAAATCCGTCCGAACTACGTTCCGGAAGAGCTCAAAGCGACCTGGAAACCTTATATGCGCGACCCCGAGACGCTTACCCGCTACTGGGCTATTCCCGGCACTCCCGGCCTGATGCACCGCCTCGGCGGCCTTGAGAAAGACGACCTTTCGGGCGCTATTTCGACCGACCCCCGCAACCACGCCGTGATGGTTGAGCGCCGCCGCGGGAAAGTGGCACGCATCGCCCGCGACATACCCCGCCAGGAAGTTGTCTGCGATTCCCCCGAGGCTGAGACGTTGCTCGTAGGGTGGGGCGGTACTTACGGCCATCTCTACACCGCCGCCGAGGAACTGAACGCTCAGGGTATCCCAGTAGCGCTCGCACAGTTCCGCTATATCAACCCCCTGCCCGCCAACACCGCCGAGCTGCTGCGCCGCTACAAGCGCGTTATTGTCGCGGAGCTGAACTGCGGCCAGTTTGCCGACTACCTGCAGGCGCGCTTCCCCGACGTCGCGATCAGCCGCATAAACAAGGTGGAAGGCCAGCCCTTCCTTGTCAGCGAGCTGGTTGAAGGTGTTAAGGAGTTGTTAAACAAATAACGAGCGAAACTCTTATGGAAGAGAAAAAATATACCCAGGCCGACTATAAGAGCGACCAGCCGGTGCGCTGGTGTGCCGGCTGCGGCGACCACGCCGTGCTCAACTCCCTGCAGAAGGCGATGGCCACCCTCGGTGTGGCTCCCGAAAAGACTGCCGTCATCTCCGGCATCGGATGCTCCTCCCGCCTTCCTTATTATATGAACAGCTACGGCTTCCATACCATCCACGGACGTGCCGCTGCCGTTGCTACCGGCTTCAAGGTAGCGAACCCCGAGATGCAGGTATGGCAGATTTCCGGCGACGGCGACGGCCTTGCGATCGGCGGCAACCATTTCATCCATGCCGTGCGCCGAAATATCGACATAAACATGCTCCTGCTCAACAACCGTATCTACGGGCTGACCAAGGGGCAGTATTCCCCGACCTCAGCCCGCGGCTTCGTGTCGAAATCATCCCCCTACGGCACAACCGAGGACCCGTTTATCCCCGCCGAGCTCGTGTTCGGGGCCCGCGGCAATTTCTTTGCCCGCGCCATCGACGTCGATCTCGCGACATCACAGGAGGTTATGGTCGCCGCGGCTCGCCATAAGGGCGCGTCGGTAGTGGAGATTCTGCAGAACTGTATGATTTTCAACAACGGAATCCACGCCGCTGTTGCCGACAGAGAGTTCCGTGCCGACCGAACCATCCATCTGCGCCACGGCGAAAAGATGATTTTCGGCAAGGACCAGAACCGCGGACTCGTGCGCGACGGCTTCCTAATCAAGGCCGTAACCCTCGGCCAGGACGGCTGGACTATCGACGACGTGCTCGTTCACGACGCCCATACCCCCTCGAACTTCCTCCACCAGCAGCTCGCGATGATGGATGGTACGGAACTTCCCATGGCTGTCGGCGTGATCCGCGACGTCGAGGGCCTCACCTACGAGGCCGAGGTCTCCCGCCAGGTCGAAGAAGTAAAAGCCCGCAAAGGCTTCGACTCCCTCCGTTCCCTCCTCCTCGCCGGCGACACCTGGACCGTCGAATAACCCCAACCCCCAAGCGGCAAGCCGCTCCCACCAATACAAAAGCCCTCCGGCTATCAGCAAGCAACTGAGGTTGTGCCGGATGGCTTTTGTCCCGGTGAGGGCAGCTTGCTGCCCGGTATCCATTTTTTTCTTTTGTTTAACCCTGATTTAACCCTCCCAAACCTATGCCCAGGGCTTTTTTCCATGACTATCGGCAGCGTTGTATCTATCATATAACCATTACCAAGGCTCCCCACGTTATGGATTTCGGCCGTTTGGTCGGCAGCGGTAGGGAGGCGGCGATAGAAAGGTCGGTTTTAGGCACAATCATCGCCCGTCATATAAAGCGAATCCCTGAGCTTAACCCCAAGCTCAGGGTTTTGCAATATATAATAATGCCCGATCATATCCATCTTCTCCTCTTCGCGACAGAGGAACTTGAATTGCCCCTTGGGCAATATATCGGTATGTTCAAGGTCGGTATGTCTTGCGATGAACAGCTTGGCTGAGTCAATTGCGGAATCCGGCTGGCGATGAGCTATTTCCGGCAGCAGCCGGTGAAGGGGTGCGGGTCGGCAGGAGCGGGGTATAGAAAGTAGTAGTCGATCGCGGGGGCGTTGTCGGAGGTGAAAGTCACGTCGCCGGCTTTTTTTACAGGGCGTTCGGGAGTGTCGTCAACTTGGCCAGGCGCGGGCGAGTTCCAAAGGATGCCGAATCCTTTTTCGGTTGTGACGTAGGGGGAGGGGAGCGCTTCTGATGTTTTGCAGAACTCGGTCAGGCTCCCTTTGAGGTTGACTGGCGTTTTGGCGGCGGGGCATATGATGGAATCAACCTCCGCGCGGCCGAACTGGAAATCCTGTTTGACGGTATAGCGCCCATTTTCGCCGGGGAGAGGCGTTAGGGAGGCCGTGCGGTGTTGCTCCGCCATAATCAGAACCCCCTCGTGGTCCCAGAAAGAGACGTTCCCGTCCTTCTCGTTGAGGGCTACGTAATATTCTCCAGCGTCGATTTTGTATTTCCCTTTCGCCGTGACTCGTTTCAGTTCGCGGCCTGTCGGGCAGTTGGCGGTTTCGGGGCGATTGCCGTAATATTTCAGTACCCTTACCTGTGAAGGGGAGCAGACAATGACTTCCGTCGTGAGGGAGTCAACAGTTATTTTCGCTCCGTTGTCGGTCGGGGTGATTTCCGCGTTGGCCATAATTCCGATGGCGGCGGAGGCGAATATGGTAAGAATCTTTTTCATGGTCAGGATTTTTTTCCGGGCAAAGTTACGCGGAATCGCGCAAAGAACCGCAATCTGTCCCGGACAAAAAACGCCCGGTCTCTCCTCCAGTATGAACCGCAGAATGAACCAAGGGCTATGCTCGTTGTTTAATACTGGTAGATAAGTAACTAAAAGTCATATGAAAAAGATTATGCTTTACGCTCTTGCCGCATTGTCATTGGCGGCTTGCGGTACTAAAAAAAGTGATTCCGCGGTTGTTGATGCCCCGGACGTGGTCGACGAGGGGGATGTGTATTACGAGGGAATACTTCCGGCGGCCGATGTCGACGGCATCCGTTACAGCCTCGCGCTCGACTTTGACGACAATAGTCCCGAAAAAGGGGATTACAAACTGACGGAAACATACCTGAAGGATGGGGGCTCTCCCGTCAGCAGTTTCTTCTCAGAGGGTGATTTTGAGATAAAGACCGGCACTCCGACCGACTCCGCGGCCCGTTACCTGGTTCTTGTGCCAGAAATCGAAGCTGGCCAGACCCCCGGTGAGACGCTCTACTTCCTTGCCGAGTCGGATTCCACTCTTACTCTCGTGGGGGCTGACCTCGCCAAACCTGAGAGTTCCGGCCTGAACTATACTATCAAGCGAGTCAACAGACTTACCCGCTGAGCCTGAAATTTCATACGGGCACAAAAAGCGCCGCGCCTCAAAATTCAAGGCGCGGCGTTTTTGTTTTGGGGTCCTTTTTAGCGGTTGCGGAAGGTAGCCGCTCCGCTGCTGGAGCTTTTGCGCAGTTGCTGGACGTTGGTGGTCGCTTTGGATGCTCCCGATACATCGATTTTGCCTTCAACCGCTTTGAGTTTGCCCAGGGAGGCGTCAGAGGCCCCGCTGCAATCAAGGTCAAGGTAGCCGGTGCTGCCCGCGATTGAAGCTTTCGACGCACCTGAAAGGTCAAGTTCTATCTTTCTGGTGCTTGATTTCGCGACCTCGATATTGGAGGCGCATGAGCAGTCGATTTCAACATTCTGGGCGTTGAGGTCCGAGATTGATACTTTCGATGCCCCGCTGGTGTCGATTTCGACATCCCCGCTGTAGCTAAGCCGTTTGGCCGAGAAGTCGCAGGCCCCCGAAAGGTCTATGTCGCGGAGGACGGGCGTGGTTACCGTAATGGTGACGGTACGGTGTCTTCCGAAATTTTTCTGCTCGCGGTCTGTGCGCCAGATTTTCAGCTTGTCGCCTCTCTGCTTGATACTTACCGCGGCGACATCCTGCTGGTCTCCTGAGATTTTCAAGCTGACGGGAGTGCCCTGCACATATATAATATTTAGGGCAGTCGATGCTTCGAGTTTCTCAAAAGATTCGATTGATCGTGTTTCAGTAACGGTTTTGGCCTCCGCCGAGGGGATGAGTGCTGCCGCGGCGAGCGCGAGCGCGATTAGTTTTTTCATACTTTACGAGTTTTCAAACTGGTTTATACTACTTAGACGCGCCGGAGGGCGGAATGTTGCATAGTATGACGAAAAAATAATGAAAAAAGAGGCAGCCGGGCTGTAAGCCGGGTTATGTCGGGCTTCCGGTTTCTCTCCTCCCCCGTAGGGGGGTGGCGACCCTGAAGGCCCGTCCCGTCATTTATCTATGCGGCCTGTTGCCAGGCGCGCTAAAGCAGCCTACCCCCCGGCAATGGACGGGCAATCCTTGAATGCCGGTATACTTGGCCTTGCAGCTCGTCAGGCGTGCGGCGCTCCGTCTCGCGGCGGAACCCGGTGGGCTCTTACCCCGCCTTTTCACCCTTGCCCCGCGTGGGGGCGGTTGTTTTCTGTCACGCTTGCTCCGCGGTCGCCCGCGGCTTTCCGTTAGAAAGGACGATGCCCTGCGCTGCCCGGACTTTCCTCATCTCCGCCGCCCGCGAGGGGCGGGAATCCGCGACGGGACGCCCGGCTGTCTCGGTTTTATGGGGCAAAATTACTAAATCTTCCGCTGACTTCTGCGAAAACGGCTCTACTTTTTCCTCTTTTGGCTGATTTTGACTAATTTTGTAATATGAAGATTTCTGCCGCTCAACGAAAGTGGATTGCCGCGCTTCGCAACGCGCGCCATCGCCGCGAGGCCGGTGCCTTTGTCGCGGAGGGCACGAGGTGCGTCCTGGAAACCCTCCCGCGTTACGACGTCCGTTTCCTTGTGGCTACTCCTAAATGGCTGGACGACAATGCCGCCCTCCTTTCCCACTGCGCTCCCGAGCCGCTGACCGCTTCCGCCGAGGAGATGCGCTCTATGTCCTCCCTCCAGACCCCGCAGGGAGTGCTCGCGGTCTATGATATTCCGCGGCTTCCCGCTCCGACGCTTCCACAGCCAGGCGAGCTCTGCCTCGCACTTGACACCGTCCAGGACCCCGGCAATCTGGGCACGATAATCCGCGTCGCCTCCTGGTTCGGCATACGCAGGGTGTTTGCCTCGCAGTCCACTGTCGACCTTTACAACCCGAAAGTGGTCCAGGCGACGATGGGGGGCCTCGCCGGGGTCGAGGTAAGGTATCTCGACCTTTCCGCTTTCCTCCGCGATGCCGCGGATGCCGGAATCCCTGTCTACGGCACTTTCCTCGACGGCCGCGACATTTACCGCTCCGAACTTACCCCGGGAGGCGTAATCGTTCTCGGCAACGAAGGTAACGGGGTTTCCCCCGAAGTCGCTGCCTGTTGCGGCGAACGGCTGAAGATACCCTCGTTCCCCCCTGACGGCGATGTTGTTGAGTCGCTGAACGTCGGGACCGCCGCGGCGATTGCCGCTGCCGAGTTCCGCCGCCGTATCATTTGAAAAACCATATGGCAAAAGCTAAAGAAAAAACGATGTGGTTCTGCACGGAGTGCGGCGCCGGCTCTCCGAAATGGGAGGGGCGGTGTCCGGCTTGCGGTGCCTGGAACACTATGGTAGAGGAGAAGGTGGCGTCCTCCTCAAAGGGTGCGGGTAAGCTCTCACAGCGTCTGCAGTCCCCGAAGAGCGTCGCCCGCAAGGTCTCTGAAATAGAGACCGCCGACGAGCCGCGAATCCATATGCCCTCCGAGGAGCTTAACCGCGTTCTCGGCGGTGGACTGGTACCCGGCTCCATGGTCCTCATCGGCGGAGAACCCGGAATCGGGAAATCAACGCTCGTCCTGCAGAACATCCTCTCGATCAAGAGCCGCCGTATCCTGTATGTCTCCGGCGAGGAGAGCGCCGCGCAAATCAAGATGCGCGCCGACCGCATAGGGCGTATGAGCGACAACTGCTACATCGTCACCGAGACCTCCCTTGAAAATATCTTCGACCATATCGAACATGTAAAGCCGGAGCTGTTAGTTGTAGACTCGGTGCAGACGATAGCTTCCGACGCGCTCGAATCCTCGGCTGGAAGCGTAGGGCAGGTGCGCGAGTGCGCCGCCAGGCTGCTCCGTTTCGCGAAGGAGAGCGGGGTGCCTGTCCTCCTGATCGGCCATATAACGAAAGAAGGTTCCCTGGCCGGCCCGAAGGTGCTTGAGCATATCGTCGACGCCGTGTTGCAGTTCGAGGGGGACAGCCAGTATATGTACCGCATCCTCCGCGCATCGAAAAACCGCTTCGGCAACACTTCGGAGCTTGGAATTTACGAGATGTGCCGCCGGGGCCTCCGCGAGGTGACCAATCCCTCGGAACTCCTCCTGTCGCAGCCCGACGGGGAGATTCTATCGGGTTGCGCCGTCGGGGTGACAATCGAGGGGATTCGTCCATTTCTGATTGAGGCCCAGGCGCTTGTCAGCACAGCCGCCTACGGGACACCCCAGCGCTCCGTGACCGGCTTCGACTCGAAGCGAATGAACATGCTCCTGGCGGTTCTGGAGAAGCGCGCCGGATTCCGTCTTGCTCAGAAGGATGTTTTCCTCAATATCGCCGGAGGGCTGAAAGTCTCTGACCCGGCTCTCGACCTAGCGGTTACAGCCGCTATTCTGTCGAGCAACATTGACGTAGCCCTCCCTCCGAGGGTATGCCTCAGCGGCGAGGTCGGCCTTAGCGGCGAGCTGCGCCCCGCCGCCCGTATGGAACAGCGCGTGCGGGAGGCCGAGAAGCTCGGAATGAGCACGATTGTCGTACCCCGCGGCTCCCTGAAAGGAGTTGACACAAAGGGGCTTTCAATCGAGGTCTACGAGGCTGGGAAAGTGGAGGAAGCGTGCCGTTATCTGCTCTCCGGGCGATAATCGCGGAAAAAATCACATCCCTTTGCAACTTTTTCGTTACCTTTGCCATCTAACCATATCAGAGTTGCCTTATAAAAAGGAAAGAGATAATTCACTTGACAAAAGCCAATTCATTAATCATCATATAAATACTACTCGATGAAAAAGTTTCTGATTAAGGCGTTGATGCTGATGACAGGGTGCGTTTCGCTCCCGTTCGGCGCTTCCGCCCAAATGGAGCAGCTTCCGAAAGATCCGGCCGTGAGAATCGGAACGCTCCCCAACGGACTGACCTATTACATCCGCCACAACGAGACCCCCAAGGGGCAGGCTGATTTCTACATCGCCCAGAAGGTCGGCTCTATCCTCGAAGAGGACGAACAGCGCGGCCTGGCCCACTTCCTGGAGCACATGTGCTTCAACGGCACGAAGAATTTCGAGGGGAACGAGGTCGTTAAATGGCTTGAGACCAAGGGTGTCAAGTTCGGTATGAACCTCAACGCCTATACCTCGATCGACGAGACTGTCTACAACATCTCCAACGTTCCCGTGACCAACGAGGCGGTGCAGGACTCCTGCCTCCTTATCCTCCACGACTGGGCCGACGACCTCCTCCTCCTCCCAGAGGAAATCGACAAGGAGCGCGGCGTGATTCACGAAGAGTGGCGCATGCGCAACGTAGGCCAGCAGCGCCTGATGGAGAAGCTCCTCCCGGACATGTACCCCGGTTCGAAGTACGGCTACCGCCTCCCGATCGGTACCATGGAGGTAGTTGACAACTTCCCCTACCAGGCTCTCCGCGACTACTACGAGGCTTGGTACCGACCCGACCAGCAGGGCATCGTGGTTGTCGGCGATATCGATGTTGATGCTATCGAAAAGAAAATCAAAGATATATTCACCCCCATCGAAATGCCGGAGGATGCCGAGGACCGCGACTACGAGCCTGTTCCTGATACCGAGGGCACAATCTACGTCGTGGGTGCCGACCCCGAAATGCCGAACACCCGCGTACAGATTTATTTCAAGAACGACGTGATTCCCTTCCCGATGCGCAATACTGTCGCTTACCTCGCGCAGAAGTATGTGACCGATATCGCGACCTCGATGCTTAACTCGCGTCTCGACGAAATCGGTTCCACTCCTGAATCTCCTTTCGCTGTCGCCGGTTCCTACTATGGCAACTACTTCATAGCCAGCACCAAGGACGCGCTGACCGTTATCGGTATCGCGAAGGACGGCAAGGTTGACGATACTCTTGCCTCAATCTACCGCGAGTTGCTCCGTGCGATCCGCGGCGGCTTCACCTTCTCGGAATATGACCGCGCCCGCAGCGAATACCTCTCGCAGCTCGAGAAGGAGTTCAACAACCGCGCAAAAACCGAGAACGAGGACTACGTCAACTCCTATGTCCGCAACTTTATCGACGGCACCCCGATGATGGATATCGAGCAGCAGTATCCGATGATGCAGATGCTTGCCAACCAGATTCCCGTCGAGGCTATCAACGAGGCTGTCAAGCAGCTTGTCAGCGATAACAACCGCGTCGTTTCCGTCATGATGCCCGAGAAGGAGGGTCTTCCCGTTCCGACCAAGGAAGAGCTCGCCAGCGTGATGAAGGGTGTTGACGCCGAGGAAATCGCTCCCTTCGTCGACGAGATGAAGGCCGAGCCCCTGATTCCCCAGCTTCCCGCCCCCGGCAAGATTGTCAGCGAGAAGAAGCTCGACAAGTGGGGCGCTACCGAATGGGTGCTCTCCAACGGTGCCAAGGTCGTTGTGAAGTCAACCGACTTCAAGGCCGACGAAATCCTCATGGACGCCCAGGCGCTCGGCGGTACCTCCGTGTTCCCCGACGAATACGCCGCTTCGCTGATTTTCCTCCCCTACGCCCAGCAGCAGCACGGCCTCGGCGATTATACCTACAAAGACCTCCAGAAGTACCTCCAGGGCAAGCAGTGCTCCGTTAATTTCAGCTTCGACGACTACGGCCGCGACGTTAACGGTACCACTACCCCCAAGGATCTCCCCGTGATGATGGAGCTACTCTACATGGGCTTCACCAACTTCAACATCTCCGCCGACGAGTTCGCCGCCTCGCAGAACTCGATTTCCGGCTTCCTCCACAACCAGGAGACCGAGCCGCAGTACGTATTCGGCAAGGAGGTGGCCAAGGCCCTCTACTCCAACCCCCGCAAGCAGGCTATCTCGACCGAGTCGATTGCCAATGCGAAGCTCGACCAGACTCTTGACATCTTCAAGAAAATGACCGCCAACGCCGCCGACTTCACCTTCTTCTTCGTCGGCAGCATCGACCTCGATACTTTCCGCCCCCTCGTTGAGCAGTATATCGCGACCCTCCCCGGCGACGCCAAGACCGCCGTCACCAAGCCCGAGTTCGTGCCTTCCCTCGAAGTGAAGGTTGGCGAGAAGATGACCGTCGCCAAGACCCCGATGCAGACCCCGCAGACCTACGCCCTGATTGTCGAACCCGCCTTTATCCCTTACACGATGAAGGACCGCGCCGCCGCTTCAATCGCGGGTCAGATACTCAGCCAGCGCCTCTTGGACAAGGTGCGCGAGGAGATGGGTGCCGTTTACTCTATCGGCGCTTACGGGTCGATGGACCGCGTGGCCGACAAGTTCAACGTTACGATGCTCTCCCAGTTCCCGATGAAGCCTGAACTTCAGAAAGAGGTGCTCGAATATGTCGAGAAGGCTTTCAAGGAGATGGAGACTACCGTCAAGCCCGAAGAGCTCGCGAAAGTTACCGAGTTCATGATTAAGAACGTCAAGGAGCAGCGCGAGAAGAACGAAGGCTGGCTCAACGGAATGGCCGGCGAGGCTCTCAACGGCGTTGATACCTTCAACGGAGCTGAGGAGATGTACAGCAAGTTCACCGTTGACGACGTTCAGAACTTTATGAAGCAGCTTAACGGCCAGGGACATTACCGCGTGATTCTCCTCGAAGCAGAGGAAGCTCCCGCGAAGTAATCCCGGCTCTGCCAAAGATAGAGAGCTAACGCTTTCAGTATGCTACAAGGCGGTGTGCCACATTCGGCACACCGCCTTTTTGACTATAAACGGAGGTATTGGAAGAGGGCAAGAGAGAGGGCAAAAGGTGCCGTTATGGTTAAATTTGGTTAAACGCATTAACTATATTGGAATTATTACTAACTTTGTAATCGTTCAAGATAAATCCAGGTATGACCACTGATAAGAAATTCTCAAACAGCGATGTCGCGACGATGCTCCACAAGGCCGGTATCCGCCCCTCCTTGCAGCGGGTCGCGGTTCTGTCGTTTATCGGTAATTACCGGACCCATCCGTCTGCCGAGGAGGTTTACCGGGAACTTTCTGCGGAACTCCCGACGCTGTCCCGGACTACCGTCTACAACACGCTGCACTCCCTGGTTGACAAGAAGCTGGTCCGCGAGATAGATATCGAACCCACTGTTACCCGCTACGACCTCGCTCTATGGGAGCCGCACGGCCATTTCAAGTGCCTTCGCTGCGGGCGTATTTTCGATGTCAGGCTCGCATCGTGCGACTCCGACCTGCCGCCGGGATTCGCAGTCGACGCCATGGACGTGTTTTACAAGGGTGTATGCCCTGAATGTCAAGGATATAACAAGTAACTATTAACATACATTACAACAATGAAAGATCTGAAAGGAACAAAAACCGAGCGTAATCTTCAGGACGCTTTTGCCGGCGAATCGCAGGCGCGTAACAAATACACCTACTTCGCATCTAAAGCCCGCAAGGACGGCTACGAGCAAATCGCCGCGATTTTCGAGGAGACCGCGGCCAACGAGAAGGAGCATGCGAAGCTCTGGTACAAGCTGCTCAACGGCGGAGAGATTTCCGACACTATGACAAACCTCCGCGAAGCCGCAGAGGGGGAGAACTACGAATGGACGGATATGTATGACCGTATGGCTGCCGAGGCCGACGAGGAAGGCTTCACTCAGATTGCCGCCAAGTTCCGCGCTGTCGCTGCCATCGAGCGCCACCACGAGGAGCGCTACCGACGCCTGCTCGCCAACATCGAGGAGGGCATCGTCTTCTCCCGCGAAGGTGACACCGTGTGGATTTGCCGGAACTGCGGACACATCGTGGTCGGCAAAAAGGCTCCGAAAGTATGCCCCGTGTGCGCCCATCCCGAAAGTTTCTTTGAAATCGAAGCCAAGAACTATTGATCGGCAGGCATATGGATCTCACTGTCCTCTATAAACTGACCTACGGGCTTTACATCGTCGGGGCGTTCAAGGACGGCCGGCCTGTCGGCTGTGTGATCAATACATGCTTCCAGGTGACGAGCGAGAATCCGCGCCTGGTGGTATCGTTAAACAAGAACAACCATACCCTGGCGGCAATCAGAGAGTTCAAGCGCTTTTCCCTGTCGATTCTGGCGGAGGATTCCGATCCACGCTTAATAGGGACGTTCGGCTTTTCGAGCAGCCGCGACACCGACAAGTATGCCGATTTCGGCTTTGACGTCATTGGCGCGACCCCGTGTGTCCGGGGTAGCTTCGCGGGGCGGCTCGTGCTCGAGGCAGAGCAGTTTGTCGATTGCGGCACCCATGTGCTCGTAGTCGCCAGGCTTCTCGAGACCGAGCAGGGCTCCGGAGTACCGATGACGTATGCCTACTACCATAACGTGATTAAGGGGAAGGCTCCGAAAAGCGCTCCAACATATCGCGCTGAGGCGGACGAGGTCCCCGCTGCCGATACCAAGCGCCGTTACCAGTGCGACATTTGCGGTTACGTCGCGGAAGTCGATGGTGAACTGCCACCCGACTATGTGTGTCCTCTCTGTAACGCCGACCGATCCCATTTCGTAGAAATCTGAACCTGGCTCCATTGCGGTGCCAATCATACCCTTCATCGAGGGCGCTGTGTCTCGCGTATAGCCACAGCGCCCTCTCTCTATTCTGATGATTATGCTTGGTTGCCGCTTTTTTTCGTAAATTCGCGGGTAATGAAAAAGAAGAGAAAAAGAAATACGGCGGTTCTCGCCGCGGTAGCGCTTATTGTCGCCGCGGTCGGGCTGTGGTGGATTTACGGAGTGACGCGCGGTTACGACGGTGAACGTGCCGCGTGGGTGATGATTCCGCGGGGGGCTACCGAAAGCGAGGTGGCCGATTCGTTGCGCGGTTCGCTCGGCGACAGGTTCGGAACGAAAGTGGCTTCGCTGCTCGACGGCAACGCTGTCCGAGGAGCCTACCGCGTAGAGCCTGGCGAACAGGCGTGGCGCGTCGCCCGGAAGATAGGGAAGGGGAGGCAGACTCCGGTCAGGCTTACGTTTAACAACCTGCGGACCCTTGACCAGCTTGCCGGAACGATCGCCGGGAAGATGGAGTTCTCTGCGGAAGGGTTTCTCGCCGCCGCCGACTCGCTCGGCCGGGCGCGGGGACTGTCAGCCGCGGCCCTCCCGGCGCTGTTTGTCCCTGACACTTACGATGCGTACTGGACCGATTCACCGGCCAAAGTGGTGGCCATGCTCGACCGCTACAGCCGCCGTTTCTGGAACGACAGACGGCTCGGTAAAGCGGAGGCGCTTGGGCTGTCTCCTGTCGAAGTGGCGACTTTGGCCTCAATCGTTGAGGAAGAGAGCAATTCCGCCGAGGAGCGCCCTCTGATAGCGCGGCTGTATCTGAACCGCCTGAAGCGCGGTATGCCCCTCCAGGCTGATCCTACCGTCAAATTCGCTTGCGGCGACTTCGCCGCCCGCAGGGTGACCGCCGCCATGCTCGGCACTACGTCCCCCTATAACACCTACCGGGTAAAGGGGCTCCCTCCGGGGCCGATCCGCATCCCGTCCAAGCAGGGAATCGATGCCGTTCTCGACGCGCCCTCCCACGACTGGCTCTATATGTGCGCCAAGGCCGATTTCTCAGGCCGCCACGCCTTCGCTGCCGACTTTGCGACCCATACCCGCAACGCCGCCGCATACCGCCGCGCCCTCGATTCCCGCGGCATCAAGTAATCGACTGTGGCGAGGCGTAAGCCGAGCGTCCTTGCTGTTGCGTGGAGCGAGCCGAAGGCGAGCGGCTTCCCCTCTTTCCCCCTCTCCCGGCCGCTTTTTTGGCTTTTTTAACGTTTTGCCAAACGCGTTTTTTTTCTTATATTTGCACTCATACCGCAGAAGGTGGCGACCGGTTTATCCGTCTCTCTCCGACAATTACACGGAAACCTTTGTCGCTCAACGCTTAATCTGCGCCCTCACGTCGGCGCTTGCCCGACGTAATCTCTCCCTCCGTCGGCCGTTATTCGGTCGGCCCGCCCTCCGCAATAAAAAAAACGACATAAATGACCGGTAAATGGAATTATTTACCCCTAACACCCGAAGAGCAAAAATCCGAGGCAGCCTTGGCAAAAAGATACGCCGACTGTCCTCCCATCAGCGAGCTGCTGGTCCGTCGCGGGATTTCCTCCGTGGAAGAGGCTGAACGCTTTTTCCACCCCTCTCTGAGGAATCTTCACGACCCGTTCCTAATGCCCGACATGGATAAAGCTGTTCAAAGGCTGAACAAAGCCATGGGGTCAAAGGAGAAAATCATGGTATACGGCGACTACGACGTCGACGGCACTACCGCCGTGGCGTTGGTCTACAAGTACCTTAGAAATTTTTACTCCAACATCGACTATTTCATACCCACCCGTTACGAGGAGGGGTATGGTATTTCGTCGGAAACCATCGACGAGTTCGCCTCACAGGGGGTGAAGCTCGTGATTATTCTTGATTGCGGAATCAAGGCCAACGAAGAGGTCGCCCACGCCAGGGAGCACGGAATCGACTTCATTATCTGCGACCACCATGTTCCCGACACGGAGCTGCCTCAGGCGGCCGCCATCCTCAATCCGAAAATGCCGGGGAGCACATACCCCTTCGAGCATCTTTCGGGATGCGGCGTCGGCTACAAGCTGATGCAGGGGTTCGCCCTCAGTAACGGAATCCCCCAGAACGAACTGGAAGGGATGCTCGACCTGGTGGCTGTCTCGATCGCGGCCGACATCGTGCCGATGACCGGCGAGAACCGCGTGATGACGTACTTCGGACTGCGGCGCATCAACTCGAACCCAAACCTCGGACTGAGGGCGATTATCCGTATCTGCGGCCTTAGCGGCAAGGAGATTTCGATTTCCGACGTAATCTTCAAAATCGGCCCGCGAATCAACGCGTCGGGCCGCATGCAGAGCGGCCGCGAGGCGGTCGAGCTACTTGTTTCCCGCGATTTCAACGACGCGCTCCGCTGCGCCCGCAACATCGACCAGTACAACAAGGACCGCAAGGAGCTTGACAAGCGGATCACGGAGGAGGCCAACGCCATCCTGGCCGAGCACCCCGACAAGGTGGCCGGCAAGAAGTCCATCGTGATTTTCAACAAGGACTGGCACAAGGGAATAATCGGAATCGTAGCCTCCCGTATCACGGAGCTGTACTACAAGCCCGCCGTCGTGCTGACCCTCTCCAACGGCCTCGCTACCGGATCGTCGCGGTCGGTCCAGGGATTCGACATCTACAAGGCTGTCGAGTCGGCCCGCGACCTGCTGGAGACCTTCGGCGGCCATCCCTACGCTGTCGGCCTCTCGCTCCGCGAGGAGAACATCCCGGAGTTCCGCCGCCGTTTCGAGGAATATGTGTCGGCCAACATCCTCCCGTCCCAGCTTAACCCGAGCTACGATATCGAGGCGAACATCAGCTTTGCCGAGATTACCCCGGAGTTCATCTCGATGCTGCGCCGCTTCCAGCCGTTCGGGCCGAAGAACCCGCGGCCGGTGTTCCGTACGCGCGGCGTGACCGATTTCGGTACGAGCAAGCTCGTCGGGCGCCAGCTGGAGCATATCAAGCTGGAGCTTGTCGACGATACCTGCGGAAAGGTGTTCAATGGCATCGCTTTCAATATGGCTCCCCTTTTCGAGGGGATTCACGCCGGGCGCAAGTTCGACATCTGTTACACAATCGAGGACAACAAGCATAAGGGCGCTTCTGGCGCCATACAGTTGCAAATCAAGGAAATCGTGTTTTGCGACTGATTGAGCCTGACATCCTCGGGATTCTCGGGCGCTACTGGGGGTACACTGCTTTCCGCCCTATGCAGCGCGAGATTATCGACTCGGTGCTCGCCGGGCGCGACACTCTCGGGCTGCTCCCGACGGGGGGAGGCAAGTCGATTACCTTCCAGGTTCCCGCTATGGCGGTCGACGGCCTGACGGTGGTCGTGACACCCCTTATTTCCCTGATGAAAGACCAGGCCGACAATCTCGCCGGCCGCGGAATCCGGGCATATTACCTCCATAGCGGTATGACGCCGCGGGAAAGCCGTCTGGCGTTCGACAAATGCCGCCTCGGAAAGGCAAAGATTCTCTATCTCTCGCCCGAAAGGCTTCAGAACCAGCGCTTCCGGGCGCAGTTGCGCCAGCTTCCTGTCGCCATTATCGTCGTTGACGAGGCGCACTGTATCTCGCAGTGGGGCCACGACTTCCGCCCCTCGTATCTCCGTATCGCCGAACTCCGGGAGCTGTTTCCCGATGCCCCGGTGCTCGCCCTCACCGCCTCGGCTACGCCGCAGGTGGTCGACGACATCACCCGCCAGCTCCATTTTCGGCAGCCCCACGGCGAGTTCCGCCTGAGTTTTACCCGGAAGAACATATCCTATATCGTGCGCCATTGCGACTTCAAGGAGCCGCAACTGTTGCGCGTCCTCGGCGGGGTGCCGGGAACAGCAATCGTCTATACCCGTTCGCGCCGCCGTACCCGAGAGATTGCTGAGTTTCTGAAAGCCAACGGGATAAGCGCCGACTATTACCATGCCGGGCTGTCGCCGGAGGATAAGGATAGCCGCCAGAACGCCTGGAAGGAGGGGAGGGCCCGTGTAATGGTCGCCACCAACGCTTTCGGTATGGGTATCGACAAGCCTGATGTGAGGGCGGTAGTCCATGCCGACCTCCCCTCGTCGCTTGAGGAGTACTACCAGGAGGCGGGCCGCGCGGGCCGCGACGGCAACCACTCCTTCGCCGTCATTCTCGCTACGAAGGGCGACCGTCGCGTGCTCTCGAAAAGGGTCGCGGACTCCTTCCCGCCAAAAGGCTACATAAGAGAGACTTACCATAATCTTTGCGTATGGTTTGACGTCGCGATGGGCGAGGGGGAAGGAATGGTGCGCGATTTCGACCTTTCCTCCTATTGCGAGCGCTTCAGGGCATCCGCCGCCATGACCCGCAGCGCTCTCTCCATCCTGAGCCGTTCGGGGTATATCGACTACGAGGAGGAGCCGCACACCCGCTCGCGGCTGATGATGACCGTAGACCGCCGCGCCCTATACGACCTTGAGCTGGACCACGCTGCCGACGAGCTGTTACAGACCGTACTCCGCACATATACAGGCATTTTCGCCGACTACGAGTATATTGATGAGGCCAAACTCGCCGCCCGCACAGGGATGAGTCTCCAGCGAGTCTACGAGACGCTGGTGCGCCTGGGTAAGATGAAGGTAATCAGTTTCGTGCCCCACCGCTCTACACCGATTGTCGTATTCCAGCAACCGCGTCAGCCCCGGGAGGACGTGGTGCTCCCGAAAGAGGTCTACGAGAACCGACGCCGTCAGATGGAGCTGCGCATTGAGGCAATGAAAAACTTTGTGTTTAACGACGGAGAGTGCCGCGTCGAGGGGATGCTGCGCTATTTCGGGGAGGAGAGTGCCGGGGAGTGTGGCACTTGCGACGTCTGCCGTTCCCGTCAGGCCCGCGGCCCCCAGGTGGTTTCCAACGAAGAGGCTGACAGGATTATCCTCCATATCGTTTCGCAGCTCCCTGAAGGGAGGCCGATTTCGTATATCTGCCAGGCTGGCGGAATCCCCCGCGAGCAGCTTCTTGACCGCCTCCGCGTACTCGCCGACGAGGGGCGCGTCACCCTTACCCCCGATTTTCGCGTAATCGCGAAGAACGACTGACTTTTTTGTCGGGCGATGTCACCTTTCGCTGCCCGGATGTGTCTATATAGCGAGACAGTCTCAGAAACAGCGTTAACAAACCAAACTTTCACCTTTCACCTTTCAACCCTTCATTTCTTACCATGACCGGTTGGAACTTGTGAAACTAAAACATTATTCTTATGATAGAGGGAATGATAGGAACAATCTTCGTTTGCGTGGTTCTTCCCGTACTCATCGTGTTTATTGTCTTCCGTGCGGCAATGAACAGCGACAACAAGCGCGCCGAGATTCTGATTAAGGCCATTGAGCATAACGGCGACATCGATGCCGACCGGCTCGCCAAGGCTCTCGAAAAGCCGCGCAAGTCTCCCCGCGAAATTCTGAACCTCAGGTTGCTCCGAGGCTGTATCTTCTCGCTGATTGGATTGTTCCTGATTGCGATTGGGCTCGTTTCATTCGCGACTGGGACTGAATTTGGGGCTGACCCGGTTACGGTGCCCATGCTCTTCGGTGGAGCATCCATGGCGATAGGAATCAGCTATCTTATTGTGTATTTCGTGACCTGCGGCCAGCTCGCCGGTGATGGAAAATGAGGAATGGACCGCGCGCAGTTCATATCCAGTGTGGAGGCCGTTCAGCAACCGCTCCGGCGGTTCCTGACGGCGCTCTGCTGCGGAGACAGGCAGCTTGCCGACGACATCGCCCAGGAATCGCTAATCAAGGCATATCTTTCGAGCGACGGGCTGAACGACCCGGATAGATTTAAAGCGTGGCTTTACAGAATAGCATATAACACCTTTGTAAACAGCAAGAGAGGCTCTGTTCTGACTGTCGGATACAGCGCCGCGGCCAATATCGTAAGCGTTGAAACTTCTGACTCCGCCTTCCGCTACGAGGCGCTCTACAAGGCCTTGGGGCAGCTCCCCGATAAGGAACGCACATCGGTACTTCTCTTCTACCTCGAAGGATATTCCGTAAAGGAGATTGCCGCAATCTCCGCAGCCTCGGAACACGCTGTGAAGCAACAGCTCTCCCGCGGGCGCCAACGCCTCCGTGAGTTACTAAACGCTTAATTGACAGTTATGGAAGAGGATAAACTTAAAGATATATTTGAAGGATTCGACCCGGAACTGACATCCGATTCTCTGTTTATGTCGAGGCTCCGCCGCAGTATGGAGGCTGTCGAAATCGTTCGCGAGCGCCAGGCCGAGCTTCGGCGCCAGGGGGGCCGCGCCGTGGTAGTCGCCGCCATTACCGGGCTTGCCGTTGGCATACTCCTGTCATTGATGCTCCCCTGGCTCGGCGACTTCGTCTCGGGAATCAGCTTTAACCTGCCCGGCGGTGAGCCCGTGAGCCTTAACTGGACCGTTATTGAGTGGGGCATAATCGGCCTCGCCTCCGTACTGACCTCCCTCAACGCCTACACCCTCTCCCTCGCCCGCCACAACCACTAACCCAGGTATTTGTACCGTATGCGATGTAGGGACGCGATTTTTCGCGTCCGCGCCCGGTTGGTTTGTTACCTTGTTATTGCTGATGCGATTCATTGCGTCCGCGTCCGGATGGTCCATTACTCCCATACCGCCGATTCAATGAATCCAATTCTTAACAGCCCTGCGATTTTAAGTTAAAAATCGCAGGGCTGTTAACCGTTTGACGGTCTGATAAACAAAATTTAAACACTTTTAGTGAGGCTCGCTTTATCTTTTCCGATGGGGTGTTGTTATAGTAATAAAAAGAAAAGAAATTGGCATTTGACACATTTACTTTTCTACCGACATCCCTCGTCCTTTTTACTGGGTAGTGATACCAGGTACTAAGGCTCTCATAAATAAATAGTTGAAACGTCGGGGAGGCAGCGCGGCCCAAATCGCGCTGCCTCCCTTTGCGTCCCGCCCTTCCTCCATCCACCTCGATTGCACGCATTGAAACGGCTTCGAAGAAGTCGTTTAACATTCAACGAATCAAGATTAAAAGGTATTACACACAGATATTAGAGGTCGCTATCGCTCCCCACTGATGCGACGGATTATCACAGATTTCAGAAAAGGGAATTTAGGTATAGACCAAAACATATTCAACTTAATCCGTGTCGATCTGTCGTATCAGTGGGGAGCGATAGCGACGATAAAAATCTGTGTGTCAATTATTCCCAATCCCTTGTTATACGACTTCTTCGAAGCCGTCATATCGCAACCGACCTAACACCAGGTTTCGCTCCCTGCGGTCGCTCGACCTGGTGCTACAATTATACCGCGGCTTCGCCGCTTCGTTCTCATCGGTCATCCGCAGCGCTTTGAGAGGATAGGCACTCGGATTTGGTTATTTCTCGCCTCGGATAAAGATGGCTCCCGGTTCCTTGAATCTGATTCCTAAGGTGTACCTTAAAGGTATCTTTTTGGGCGTGAAATATTTAACCCTGAATTTCGGCAGAGAGTTTACCAACCTCAACGCCTCCGCATTGGCGGCTTCGTTTTTGGCGGGTCTGTATATCTTAGCGTCGGTTACCGTCCCGTCGGGTTGGATTAAGAACTGTACGATCACTCTCTCGCTCCCCTTGAATCCTACGGGAACCCGGATATTGCTGTCAATCCATTCTTTCAGCTTGCCGTTGCCTCCCGTAAACTCGCAAATCGGGTAGTTGTGAACCCATAGATTTTTCGTAGCCTCGTGCACATCTGATTTTAGTTGGGCGAGAGTTTCCGGCGAAACCGTGATGAAGACTGCGCGGTTGTCGTATTCGTCGTTTTTGACTTCCATCTTCAGGATAGAGTCGGTCGCTACCATCTCGGGCTGCGCTCCCTCAATCCATTCGTTGTTGAAATAGTAGAACACGGTCTCTGTGTCCTTTTCGGTCATGGGCAGTCTCATCTCTCTGACGGGATACTCCTCCGCGCTGTTTTGCGCGGACGCGATGCCCCACTGCATCATAAACAGGCCGACAATCAGAATCTTCTTCATTGGTTTTCGGTTTTTTGTCCGGCGGCTCGGCCGGCGGTTCTGGATAAAGAAAACGTGGCAAGGTCGTAACCTTTCCGACTGCGAAGTTAGCACGGGTAAATTGATTGGGTCTTAACAAATGTATAGACCGCCTTATTTTTTGTTGTTTGTGTCAGGTCTTTTTGCCAGTTCTCGTCTGATACGACTGAGATGGGTTGGAGTAATCAACAGGAAGGAGGACAGATCTTTCAATGTGACAGTCTCAACAATTTGGGGATATTGTTCACACAATGCCACATAACGCTGACGAGGCGACTTGCGATATAGATTAAGCAACCGCATGAATACCATGTTGAAAAGCGATTTGTATTCGTCGAGCAGCGAAGGAGAAAGAAATTCCTTGAATGTTTTTAACGGCACCCGCATTATCTCGCAATCAGTGCCTGCGATCATTGATGTCTGGGAGGGCTTTCCGTGTAATGATGAATGGAAATCTGTAATAAAATGACCCGGAAAGGCGAAATTAACCACTGCCTCATCTCCCGAATCATTAAGGGTTGTTACTTTGAAATAGCCCGACATTACAAGGGCCGCATAACGAGCGATTGTCCCTTGCTGGACAAAACGCTCCCCTTTCTTGTAAAGGCACGGCACTCCCTGCTTGCGGCAAAAATCAGTGGCTGCCCTGAGATCCAAAAAGTCGATATATGAGTTGAACTGTGCCATAAGGTATGGCAAAGATAGTAAAAAAGCGGTTATTCATCATCTTCCATATCCAATAAAATGCGGTGTGTATTGATTGCGGGCGGCGACTTGATTTAGTGTCTTGTTTTGCATAAGAATAGCTTGGAATTTGCTATATTTGCGAAGTGCAAGCCGGATGGCGGGATATTCGTGAGGCCGGTTGTGGCGAATTTAAACTATTGGAGATATGAACTTTTGGAAATTTTTGGGCTGGGCGTGGCTGTTTAAAACGTTTTTCGGAGGCAGGCGGCACCATGACGATTGCGTACCCGGGACGCGTGATTACGAACCGATGCGGTACGGGGATTGGGAGGACCGTTACGACGACGTTTCGGGGCGTGTCGACGACCTGGAAAGCCGGATTGACGATATTGACGATACGGACTCCTATCTTTACGATTCCGACCCGTATTCAGGCTCATGTTACGACGACATCTGCGACGATTCCGATTTCCTGAGCGACGACTCCGACTATTTTAACGACGGCAGTTGCGATTACTTCGACGATTACTGATTCAACTTTCGCAAGCTCAAGCTGATGTGTTTTCGTACCCGGATGGGAGGGTGCTGTCAGTCATCGCGAAGCGCTTTGCTCCGCAAAGAATGGTCCAGATGGTAGGAGCTTGGAGGTGAGGCCGATGGGAGCAATCTGGAGATTGTGACCGAGGCCGTTATCGGTCTTTGACCGCTTCGCCTTAGCGAAGAATCCTTCAAGCGACGACCCAGATGGGCCGTTATGACACGCCCTCATTCAGCGGAGGTGGTGGAGGGCGTCGAGCATATGCGTGAGGGTCGAGCGGACGGAGCGGAGGCGGTCGACGGCGCGTGCCTGGCGCTCAAGCCCTTCGCGGTTGGTGCGCAGGGCTTCGCGGGCGGCCTCGATGTGGAGCCCCTTGTCTTTTAGGAGGTAGCGGATCATGCGGAGGCGCTCCAGGTCGGCGGGGGTGTAGAAACGGGTCCCTTTGGCGTTGCGCTTGGGAGAGAGCATGGTGAACTGTGACTCCCAAAAACGGAGGGTCGACTGGGCCACGCCGATGATTTCGGCGACTTCGCTGATTTTGTAATATTTCTTGTCTATGTTTTCGGTTGCCATCTGTTTGCAAAAGTAGTTAAATTTCCGTAATTTTGCGCGTTCAAAACGGCGATTTTCAGCCATTTTCCCCGCCTTTTAAGCGGCAACAGAGACAGACAATAGTAAACTTACATCATTATATGAGCAACAAACCGATGACTGCCAAAGAGATACGCGAGTCTTTCAAGCAGTTCTTCAAAGGGAAGGGCCACCAGATCGTGCCCTCCGCCCCGATGGTAATCAAGGATGATCCCACGCTGATGTTCACCAACGCCGGGATGAACCAGTTCAAAGATATAATCCTGGGTAACAAGGCGCCGAAATGGACCCGCGTTACCGACAGCCAGAAGTGCCTCCGCGTTTCCGGAAAGCACAACGACCTCGAAGAGGTCGGCCACGATACCTACCACCACACGATGTTCGAGATGCTCGGCAACTGGTCGTTCGGCGACTACTTCAAGGCCGAGGCGATTGACTGGGCGTGGGAGTTCTTGGTCGACGTGCTGGGCCTGAATCCCGAACGGCTCTACGCGACGGTGTTTGAAGGCTCGGAGGCCGAGGGGCTTACCCGCGACGACGAGGCTGCCGCGATCTGGGAGAAACACCTGCCCAAGGACCACATCATCAACGGAAACAAACACGATAATTTCTGGGAGATGGGCGACACGGGTCCCTGCGGTCCCTGCTCGGAAATCCATATCGACCTGCGCTCCGAAGAGGAGCGGGCCGCGGTTCCCGGCGCTCAGATGGTCAACAAGGACCATCCGCAGGTAATCGAAATCTGGAACCTGGTGTTCATGCAGTTCAACCGCAAGGCCGACCATTCCCTCGAACCGCTCCCCGCGAAGGTAATCGACACGGGCATGGGCTTCGAGCGTCTCTGCATGGCGCTTCAGGGGAAGACCTCCAACTACGACACCGACGTGTTCACCCCCCTTATCGCCAAAATCGCCGAACTGTCGGGCAAGAAGTACGGCGAGGACGAGAAGGTCGATGTCGCTATGCGCGTAATCGCCGACCATGTGCGCACGATCGCGTTCTCCATCGCCGACTCCCAGCTCCCCTCCAACGCAAAGGCCGGCTACGTGATCCGCCGCATCCTGCGCCGCGCCGTGCGCTACGCCTATACTTTCCTCGGTGCCCGCGAAGCGTTCCTCTACCGCCTGATTGACACGCTGATCGAGTCGATGGGCGAGGCATATCCCGAACTCGTCTCGCAGCGCGACCTCATAATGAAGGTGACGAAAGAGGAGGAGGACTCCTTCCTCCGCACCCTCGACAACGGTATTTCCCTGCTCGAGCGCGCTATCGCCGCCGCCCGCAAGGAGGGTAAGACCGAAATCTCGGGCAAGGAGGCGTTCGTCCTTTACGACACCTACGGCTTCCCCCTCGACCTCACGGAGCTGATTCTCCGCGAGAACGGTATGACGCTCGACCAGAAGGGGTTCGACAGCGAGATGGCGGCGCAGAAAGACCGCGCCCGCAAGGCCGCTGCCGTGGAGGCTACCGACTGGGTGGTGCTCGCCGAAGGGGAGCAGCAGTTCGTCGGTTACGACAAGACCTCCTGCCCCGCGAAGATTCTGCGTTACCGCCGCGTGAAGCAGAAAAACAAAGAATACTACCAGATTATCCTCTCCGAGACCCCGTTCTACGCCGAGATGGGTGGCCAGGTCGGCGACCGCGGCACCCTGACCTCCGCCGACGGCGAGGTGGTCGAGGTGTTCGACACCAAGCGCGAGAACGGAATCGGCGTGCAGCTCACGACCAAGCTCCCCTCGAATCCCGAGGCTGAGTTTGTCGCTGCTATCGACGAGAAGGCCCGTATGGCCACTTCCTGCAACCACTCCGCGACCCACCTCCTCCACGAGGCGCTCCGCGAGGTGCTCGGAACCCATGTCGAGCAGAAAGGCTCCTTTGTTTCTCCCGATCTGCTGCGTTTCGACTTTTCCCATTTCCAGAAGGTCACACCAGAAGAACTGCGCAAGGTAGAACATCTGGCCAACAGCCGAGTGCGCGCAGCGTACGCGCTCGATGAGCGCCGCTGCGTTCCTATCGCCGAGGCCCGCGCGATGGGGGCGATGGCCCTCTTCGGCGAGAAATACGGCGACGAGGTGCGCGTGATTCGTTACGGTAGTTCCGTTGAGCTTTGCGGCGGCACACACGTCGCCAACACCGGCAATATCGGGATGATAAAGATTCTCTCCGAGAGCAGCATCGCTGCCGGAATCCGCCGTATCGAGGCTATTACCGGCGAGGCTGTCGAGAACGCGATTGACCGGATGACCGACACACTACACGACGTCGGCTCGCTGCTCCACAACGCCCCGGACGTTGCCGCCGCTATCCGCAAATATATCGAGGAGAACACCCAGCTCCGACAGGAGGCCGAGGAAATGATGAAGGAGCGCGTGCGCAATCTCGCCACCCAGCTCGTCAACTCCGCCGAGGAAATCAACGGCGTAAAGGTAGTTTCCGTGACGGGCACAAATATGCCCGATATGGTCAAGAACCTGGCGTTCGCCGTGCGCGAGATTTCGCCGGAAAACACTGCCGTGCTCGCCGCTACATGCGACGCGTCCGGCAAGCCGCTGCTGACCGTCATGTTCACCAACGACCTCGTTGCCGCCGGAAAGAACGCGTCGGCTATCGTCCGCGAGGCCGCCAAGGCCATCAAGGGTGGCGGCGGTGGCCAGCCCGGTTTCGCCCAGGCGGGCGGCAAGGACGGTTCCGGCATCTCCGAAGCCATGCATGCGCTCCGCTCCGCCCTGTAACCCTAACCCTTTCGCATCTCATAGCGCCGGGCCGCGGATTCCCGTCCGCGGTCCGGCGCAATATTTTCTCAAATGGGGCGTTATTAATTAGATATGAAGAAGTTCAGGTATATACTGTATATATTGGTTCTGGCGGTGTTCGCCGGGGCCATGCTCCCGTCCTGTTCCGACGACGAACCGCGGACAGAGCCGGAACCGAAGCCGAAGACGGTCAACCGGGTTGTGCTGGTCTTTATGTCGGCCAATAATAACCTCGGAGGATATTTCGATGCCAACGACCTGCAGGAGATGAAGCAGGCTGCTGTTGCCGGAGATATTACCGATGGCCGGTTGCTCGTGTATCGCCACGGGCTGAACGCCGACGAGACCGCTGTCGAGCAACGCCTCTTTGAGATTCTCCCTGACGGCACAGAAAAGACACTCGTTGAATATGACTCCGAGCTTTCATCTGTTTCTATGGAGCGGATGGCGCAGGTTCTCGATGATGCGGAAAGGCTCGCGCCTGCCGACAGCCGCGGGCTGATGCTATGGAGCCACGCCGACGGCTGGATTAACGTCGGCTTCGAGAACCCCGAAGAACCGGCGGCCAGCCCGAAGGGATTCGGTCAGGACGGCTCGAAGAAGATGAGTATCAGCGCTCTCGGACGGGTGCTCGAAGGGCGGTATTTCGATTTTATTTATTTTGACTGCTGTTATATGGCCTCTGTAGAGGTTATGTACGAACTGAGGAAGTCGGCTGGGCTGTTCGCCGCGTCGTCGGCGGAGCTTCCGGCCGACGGGGCGCGCTACCACGAGGCGCTCAAATATCTTTTCCAGCCGGAACTTGACCTGGTTTCGGCGGTAAAGGTATCGTTTGACTACTACAAGCAGCAGAACTCCAGCGGATGCACGCTCTCTGTCGTCAGGTCTGACGCCCTCGAACCCCTCGCGGCGGCTACGGCGGAAATGTACGACCTCCATCCTTCGCAACCCCAGAGAGGGGAAGTGCAGCAGTTCGAAAACTCCGGCAACCGTTTCTTCGATTTCGATCATTATATGGAGAAGCTTCTGGTCGAGCAGCCATCGCTTTACAATAACTGGAAAACCTCGCTCGACGCTGCCGTTTGCTTCCGGGGCGCCACGGAGCGCATCTATATGGTGAACCGCTTCTATGTGCGCCGCCATTGCGGGCTGACAACCCATATCCTTTACACCCCCGAGGATGCCGCTAAAAACGGTTACAGCCAGCTAAAATGGTACCGCGACGTGGTTTCGAGGCTCTATCAGGAATAACCTAAACCGCTAAAACTTTTCATAATACGATATGCTGTCAATACAAGACGTGCTGCCGGGGCTGACTCCGGCAACTCCCAAGCCGGAAGACCTTCCTAACGTCAAGGAGGACCTGGCGATGCTTAAAAACCTCTCGTTCGACGATATGGTCAGCCGCCTGGCCGAGAACTTGGTCAATTTCGCTATCAATGTAGCGATCGCGGTTTTGGTGTTTTATGTCGGGAGGTTCCTGATCCGCAAGATATTCAAAATCGTTTCCGCTATTTTCATCCGCCGCAAGGTCGACAGCTCGCTGAGCACCTTCGTACTGTCGCTGATCAATATAGTTCTGTACTTCATATTGATTGTGACGGTAATCGGGATTATAGGCATCGAGACAACTTCCTTCCTTGCGATTTTCGCCTCCGCCGGTGTCGCTATCGGTATGGCGCTGAGTGGCACGTTACAGAATTTCGCTGGCGGTGTCCTGATTCTGCTCCTCAAGCCATACAAAATCGGGGACTATATCGAGGTGCAGGGATATGCCGGAACCGTGCGCGAGATTCAGATTTTCTCCACGATAATAACCACTTACGACAACAAGTCGATTTCCATCCCCAACGGGTCGCTGTCGACCGGGAGCGTCAACAACTGGTCGCGCGAGGCGTACCGCCGCGTAACCTGGACGGTATCCATTTCCTACGGCGACGACGTGAACGCCGTGCGCGAGGCGATTCTGAATATGTTCCGTGCCGACAGCCGGATCGAGACCGGGGAGGATGCCGCGAACAGCGCTCAGATGCAGGTTGTCGGCACTGAGGCTGAAAACGCTGCCGCCGCCAATTCTGCCGCCACGGAAACAGCGGGAGCGGAGCGAGAGCAGCACCCGGAACATGTGCGCACATTCTGGGACAAGGTCCTGTTCCGCCATCGCAAGGCGAAGGAGAAGTTGTCGCAGTGGGAGGTTAACCATGAGGCCGAGCTGCGCGCCATGCTCCCGAAACCGAATTATGCCCCGGCTGTATATCTCAGCGAGCTTGGCGCGTCGTCGGTTGACCTGCAGGTACGCGCCTGGACCAAGACGGGCGACTACTGGGCTGTCTTCTACTACTATAACGAGAAGTTCTACAACGAGCTGCCGAACTACGGGGCGCACTTCCCCTTCCCGCAACTCGACGTCCACATGGCCTGAGGGCTGCTCTGACAACGCCCTTCCATCCGGGCTAAAGACTATTTTTAGATAGTGATTTGCAAACCGTCGTAAGCCAGATGGACCCCCTCGGGCAGGGTCGGCTCGACCTCCCTGTGGAGACCGAGGTGATGCGAGATGTGGGTCAGGTAGGCCCGTTTGGGATTAACCCGCCTGATAACCTCCAACGCTTGCGACAGAGACATATGGGATAGATGCTCCTCTATACGCAAAGCGTTTATCACCAATACTTTCACGCCTCTGAGCGCCTCTACGGCCTCAGGGGCGATTGTTTTTACGTCCGTCATGTAGGCGAGTGGCCCGAAGCGGAAGCCCATTACCTGGAGGTTGTAGGCCACGGAGTGCATCGCCGGAACAGGCATCACCTCGACCCCCGCGGCGCGGAACGGCTCGAACGGGGTTATGATATGGATGTCGTAGGTCGGAACTCCGGGATAGCGCTTTTTGGCGAAGCTGTAAGGGATGCTGCGCCGGAGAGCGTCGGCAACCTCCCGCGTGCAGTAGACGGGGAAGTCACGGGGGCCGTCCTTGTCATAGCAGTAAGGGCGCAGGTCATCGACACCACCGACATGGTCGTAATGCTGGTGGGTAAGCAGCAACGCGTCAAGCTCCCCATCGCGGTGGTAGCGGAGTATCTGCTCGCGGAAGTCGGGCCCGCAGTCGATAAGTATGTTTTTACCCTCCGTTTCCAGAAGGGCGGAACAGCGGAGGCGGTTGTCGCGCGGGTCGGTAGAGCGGCAGACCTCGCAGCCGCAACGCAGTTGCGGCACCCCCGTGGAGGTGCCGCTGCCGAGTATTGTCAGTTTCATAGTGTCAGAGGATTTGGGTGCGGGCGTGTCTCACACGTTGAAGCGGAAATGCATGATGTCGCCGTCTTGGGCGACATATTCCTTCCCCTCGACGGAGAGTTTGCCGGCCTCCTTTACGGCGGTCTCCCCGCCGAGATTGACATAATCCTCGTACTTTATCACTTCGGCGCGGATGAACCCTTTCTCGAAGTCGGTATGGATGATTCCGGCGCACTGGGGCGCTTTCGAGCCGCGGATGAAGGTCCAGGCGCGTACCTCGTCGGCTCCCGCGGTGAAGAAGGTCTGCAGGTTGAGCAGGGCGTAGGCGGCCCGGATCAGGCGCGACACGCCCGATTCCTCAAGCCCGATTTCGTTAAGAAACTCCTGGCGCTCCTCGTAGGTGTCGAGTTCGGCGATTTCGCTTTCAGTCTGCGCGGCTACGATGAGAATCTGGGCGTCCTCCTCCTTGACTGCCTCGCGGACGGCGTCGACGTATTTGTTGCCGTTGACGGCGGAAGTGTCGTCGACGTTGCAGACGTAGAGTACCGGCTTGTTGGTCAGCAGGAAGAGCTCGCGGGCGAATTTCTGCTCGTCAGGGGTCTCGAGGGTAACGGTGCGCGCCGCTTTTCCCTGGTCGAGAGCCTCCTTGAAGCGGAGAAGCACCTCGTATTGCATCTTGGCGACCTTGTCGCCCCCGGTCTGAGCCTGTTTCTGCGTCTTGGCGATGCGGCTCTCGATAGTTTCGAGGTCCTTGAGCTGCAGCTCGTAGTCGATAATCTCCTTGTCGCGGACGGGGTCTACGGTGCCGTCGACGTGGGTGATGTTGTCGTCGTCGAAGCAGCGGAGCACATGGAGTATGGCGTCCGTCTCGCGGATGTTGGCGAGGAACTTGTTACCCAGGCCCTCACCCTTGCTGGCCCCCTTGACGAGTCCGGCGATGTCGACGATTTCGACAGTCGCGGGGACCACGCTCTTGGGCTGGCACATCTCGACGAGCTTGTTGAGGCGCTCGTCGGGGACGGTGATTACGCCGACGTTGGGTTCTATGGTGCAGAAGGGGAAGTTGGCCGACTGCGCTTTCGCGTTGGAGAGACAATTGAACAGGGTGGATTTGCCTACGTTAGGCAGCCCCACGATGCCGCATTGAAGTGACATATATGGTTATTTATAGTTATATCCTAATTTGTGATGAATTTGCTATTGTCTGGGTGTCAGCGTCTTCTGACGGAGCGCTTTGAGGTCTTCTTCGCGCCTGACTTGGTTACTTTCCCGCCCTTGTCGGCTTTCGCCTTGCGGGCCTTGCGGGCAGCGGCGGTGGCTTTCTCGCCGCGGGTCATGCGGCGTTCCTCCTTCGGAGCCGGTTCGGGGAGGGCGGGCTGCTGGGGAGCTTTCCCTCTCTTCGCCGGTTTCTGGCCGCGGCCGCGGGCGTCGGGATTTGTGAATCCGAGGTCATCCTCGCCGGGGCGGTTGGAGCGCTGGTCGACAAGCAGGAAGTCGAGCTGCTTGCGGTCGAGGTTGGCGTTGGCGACGCGGATGCGCACCTTGTCGCCCAGGCGGTAGACGTAGCCGTGGCGGCGTCCGCGAATTAGGAAGTTCTTGTCGTCGAAGTCGTAGTAGTCGTCGGCCATGTCGCGCATCGGTACCAGTCCCTCGCACTTGTTCTCGTCGAGTTCGACATAGATGCCCCATTCGGTCACGCCGGAGATGATGCCGTCGTATTCCTCCGCGATATGGTCAGCCATATATTCGACCTGCTTGTATTTGATCGAGGCGCGCTCGGCGTTGGCTGCGAGCTGTTCCATCTCGGAAGAGTGCTTGCACTCCTCTTCGAGTTTGTCGAGGCTCACGCTGCGACCCCCGTTGAGGTAGCGGTCAAGCAGGCGGTGGACCATCATGTCGGGATAGCGGCGTATCGGGGAAGTGAAATGGGTGTAATAGTCGAATCCGAGACCGTAGTGGCCGATGTTGTCGGTGGTATAGAGGGCCTTCGCCATGGAGCGTATGGCGAGCACCGAGAGGTAGTTTTCCTCCCCTTTGCCCTTTATGTCCTGCAACATCTTGTTGATCGAGCGGTTGATTTCGCGCGGGGTGCCGTTGGTCTTCAGGCGGTAGCCGAACGCGGCGGCGATTTTCGAAAGGTCTTCGAGGCGCTGGGGATCGGGCTGGTCGTGGACGCGGTAGACAAACGCCTTGGGGCGTTTCTTCCCTTCCGCCTTGCCGATTGCGGTGGCGACGGTCTGGTTGGCGAGTAGCATGAACTCCTCGATCAGCTTGTTGGCGTCCTTGGAAACCTTGAAATAAACGCCGACGGGGTGGCCTGTCTCGTCGATGTCAAAGCGTACCTCCTCGCGGTCGAAATCGACAGAGCCGTTTTCAAAACGGCGGGCGCGGAGCTGCTTGGCGAGCTTGTCGAGGGTGAGAATTTCCTCTTTCATATCCCCCTCGCCGGTCTCGATGACCTCCTGGGCCTCCTCGTAGGCGAAGCGGCGGTCGCTCTCGATGACCGTTCGGGCGATACGCGAGGCTTTCACATTGGCCTGGTCGTCAAGCTCGAAGATGACGGAGAACGCCAGCTTCTCCTCGTTGGGGCGGAGCGAGCAGATTCCGTTGCAGAGGTGCTCGGGAAGCATCGGAACCACGCGGTCCACGAGGTAGACCGACGTGGCGCGCTTCTGCGCCTCGCGGTCGATAATCGAGTTGGGGGTGACGTAGTGGGTGACGTCGGCGATATGCACTCCGACCTCCCAGTTGCCGTTTTTAAGCCGGCGGATCGAGAGGGCGTCGTCGAAGTCCTTCGCGTCCTTGGGGTCGATGGTGAAGGTCGTTACCTTGCGGAAGTCCTCGCGGCGGGCGATTTCCTCCGGGGTGATTCCGGCATCGATTTTGTCCGCCGCTTTCTCGACGGCCTGCGGATAGCGGTAGGGGAGGCCGTATTCAGCGAGGATGGCGTGGATTTCGGCGTTGTTCTCTCCGGTTTTGCCGAGGATGTCGACTACCTCGCCCCGAGGGTTCTTGGCGTCTTCGGGCCAGTCGGTGATACGGACCACGGCCTTGTCTCCGTCCGTTCCCCCTTTGAGCTTGTTCTTGGGGATGAAGATGTCGAAGCCCATGAACTTCGAGTCGGTCTTGAGGTATGTGACGGCCTTGTCGACGTGGAGGGTGCCGATCAGGTTCTGCTCCTTGCGTTCGAGGATTTCTATTACTTCGGCTTCCGGCTCGGCTCCCTTGCGGGCGGCGGCGATTGTCACGCGGACACGGTCGCCGTTGAGAGCGTGGCGCGCGTTGCGTTCGGCCACGAAGATTGTCTCGTTGTCGTCGTCGGTGATGACGCTGTTCTTGCCGTTGGAGCGGCGCACGAAAGTGCCGGTGGCGACGTTGGTGCGCTGCGGCGAGCGGTAGGAACCGGGGGCGTTCTCGATCAGGAAGCCGTCGAACGCCATTTCAGCCAGCATCATGGCCACTTGCTTCTGCGCCGCCGGGGTCTTGGCTCCCACGGCAAAGGATACCTGTTTGTAGTTGAACGAGTTGTTATTCTGCGCCGCGACATACTCGGCTACGCTGTCGCGGAGTTTCTGTACGGCTTGTTTAGCTTTGGCCATATGCTGTCTCTTTAACTTAATTCTTTATATAGGTAACGCTTAACACGGGGAAATGTTAAGCGTCACGGTAAGGTAGGGGGGCTTTACGCGTCGATGTTGGCGTAGTTGGCGTTGGCTTCGATAAATTCGCGGCGGGGCGCTACATCCTCGCCCATGAGCATGGAGAAGATGCGGTCGGCGGCCGCGGCGTCGGAAATCTGTACCTGCTTCAGCATACGTCCCTCGGGCGACATCGTCGTGTCGCGCAGCTCTTCGGCACTCATTTCGCCGAGACCTTTATAGCGCTGCACGCGGGTCTGGGGTCCGTACTTGTCGATGAATGCCTGGCGCTGCTGCTCGGTCCAGCAATATTCCTCGACCTTTCCGCGGACGCACTTGTAGAGGGGCGGGGTCGCGAGATAAAGGAATCCCTGTTCGATGATGGGGCGCATGCGGCGGAAGAAGAGGGTCATAAGGAGGGTCGCGATGTGCGAGCCGTCGACATCGGCATCGGTCATGATGATAACCTTGTGGTAGGCGAGTTTCGCGAGGTTGGCTTCCTTGGGGTCGTTTTCTGTGCCGATGGTGACGCGGAGAGCGCGGAAGATGTTGGTAATCTGCTCTGACTCGAACACCTTGTGGTCCATAGCCTTCTCGACGTTCAGCACCTTGCCTCGCAGGGGGAGAATCGCCTGGAAGCGGCGGTCGCGGCCGCTCTTGGCGGTACCCCCCGCGGAGTCACCCTCGACGAGGAAAATCTCGCACTCCTCGGCCGTGCGGCTGGAGCAGTCGGCGAGCTTGCCGGGGAGTCCTCCGCCGCTGAGGGGAGATTTGCGCTGTATCTTCACTCGGGCGTTGTAGGCCGCCTGGCGTGCCTGCGCGGCGAGCACTACTTTCTCAACGATGGTCTTCGCTTCCTTGGGATGCTCCTCGAGGTAGTTGCGGAGGGCGTCGCTGACGGCGGCGCTGACGGCTCCGGCGACCTCGGAGTTGCCGAGCTTCGTCTTGGTCTGTCCCTCGAACTGCGGCTCCATCACCTTTACGGAGATGACGGCGGTAAGGCCTTCACGGAAGTCGTCGCCGGCGATTTCAACCTTACTCTTTTCGAGGAGTTTGTTGTCGTCGGCGTATTTTTTCAGGGTGGTTGTCAGCCCGCGGCGGAAACCGCTGAGGTGGGTGCCCCCCTCGATTGTGTTGATGTTGTTGACGAAGGAGTAGACGTTCTCGTTGAAGGAGGTGTTGTAGGTAAGCGCGACCTCCACGGGTATCCCCTGGCGCTCGGTTGTCAGGTGGATAACGTGCTGAATCAGGGGCTCTTTGTTGGAGTCGATATACTGCACGAACTCTTCCAGGCCGTTGGCGGAGTAGAATACCTCGCGGCGGGCGTTCCCCTCCTCGTCGCGCTGGCGCAGGTCGGTGAGGGTCAGGGAGATTCCGGCGTTAAGGAAGGCCAGGTCGCGGAGGCGGTTGGCCAGGATGTCGTAGTCGTAGATTGTGGCTGTGAAAATCGACGCGTCGGGCAGGAATGTGATGGAGGTGCCGTGGTCGTCGCTCTCGCCGATGACTGTCAGCTCGGAGGTGGGCTTGCCGCAGGAGTATTCCTGCATATAGATCTTCCCGCCTCGGCGCACCTCGGCGCGGAGGTAGGTCGAAAGGGCGTTGACACAGCTTACGCCGACGCCGTGGAGGCCGCCGGAAACCTTGTAGGAGCCTTTGTCGAACTTGCCGCCTGCGTGGAGCACTGTCAGCACCACTTCCAGGGCGCTCTTGTGTTCCTTCTCGTGCATGTCGACCGGGATGCCGCGGCCGTTGTCGACGACGGTTATGGAGTTGTCCTCGTTGATGGTTACCTCGATATGGGTGCAGAAGCCGGCAAGGGCCTCGTCAATCGAGTTGTCGACCACCTCGTAGACCAGGTGGTGGAGCCCTTTGGCGCTGATGTCGCCGATATACATCGCCGGGCGCTTGCGCACGGCCTCAAGTCCTTCAAGCACCTGGATGTTGCTGGCGCTGTATTCCTCTTGTTTCTGATTGTTGTCGTCTAAGTCAAATAAGTCGTTTGACATATCTATGCTGTAAGAGTTGCAAGCTTTCCTGTAAGCTTTTTATTGTCGTACTAATTTCACAACAAAGGTACGCAAAAAACCTGAAACAGACAACTTCCGCAAGGCCAAAATGCCCCTTCGAGGCCTGCGGGAGCCGTTGTTTATCCGCGAATGAGTTTGATGGTCAGAGACGCTGTTATGGCAAGCGCAATAGTGATGGCGAACGCGGTCAGGAACCGGGTCGATTCCGACTTTATTTTTTTGGAGAGAGCCCTGTCAATCCCGAAAAACACTACCGCGGAGATAAATCCCGTCGCTATTCCGATCCAAGCGCTTGAGTCCATAGTATTTTCTTATTCTTCTAACCTAGTTTTCATACTACAAAGTTAGCGTTTTCTTCCTACATATCCTCATTTTCTACCTACATTATTTTGCTAAAAGAATGGGGGGAGAGTATGTGCGGTACCGAGTTAGTTTTCGGGCGTGAAAACCTGGTCGAGGCCCATGCGGAGGAGAACGCAGACAAAAATCATAACCACATAAGGTATGATTCTGAGGGCTTTGTTGTCGGGGTACCTCCTCTTTATCCAGCGCTCGCCTATGCCCGCACCTATCACATAAATTATCGCGGCGGCGAATATGGTCCAATATCTGCTCATGAAGACTTAAAAAAATCTGATAGTATTTACAATGCGGTTTTTAATACTGCAAAATTAGTAATTTCTGTCTGAAAGGAGGAGTGGCAGCGGGCGGAGTATGAGGCTCATTCTGTAAGGTCTTTCTTGGGTTTGGGGGCAACGGCGGTGCCACGGAGGGTGGGGTTTTCTTTCGAGAAGAAACTGCGGGAAGGGTCTGTCACGATAAGGACGCCGTCGGCGGGGCCGTCGGGGCGGTAAGAGATTAAGTCGCCGTATTCTCCGAGATAGCTCATCCTGCCGGTCGCGGCATCCATCCAGAACGCGTCCTTGCGTTTGCCGGAGACTTTCGAGAGGTTGATTTCCATCAGGCGCCCGGTATGGTTGTAGACCAGCAGGTAGCCGGGGCCGCGGGTCGCGATCAGGCGGTCGTAGCGCTCGCCGTTTCCGCGGATTACCTCCTGGTCGGCCACGCGGTCGAAGTACGGAAGGGAGAGCATCAGTTCCTTGAGGTAGCGCATCTGGTTGTACCCCTCGTCGTCGAGGGCCTTGTACCAGGGCTTTTCGATGCCGTCGGCGAAATACGCGCCGTTGTAGCCCGGTTTTACGAACTGCATTATCGCGTTGTGGCCGTAAGTATGGCCGCAGCTCCCGGCGAATACCGACCAGTAGGCGTACCGGCGCACGTCCCTGGCAGACCAACGCGGCTCGTTGCCGTCGTGCAGTCCTTGCGGAATATCCTCGTAGCTCGGCTCCCCGTCGAGAACGGGGCGGAGTGGGAGGTATTTACGGGTCGAGTCGACGTACATCCAGGAGTCCTCTTCCGTGCCCTCCTTTATGGGGTAGTAGGCGTTTCCCATGCGCTGGTTGTAGCGCCGGTGGCCGCTCTGGAACATATGGAAGTCGAGCCAGTCGCGGTCGGCGAACCATTGGGCGGAGGTATGGCGCCCGCGGGGATGGAAGGTCATAAGGTGGTTGCTGTCGATTGACTTGATTGTCGATGCGAGCGCGTCCCATACTTCCGGGTGGATGTCGCCGGGAATGTCGCCTCCCATAATCCAGATGATATTCGGGCGGTCCTTGTAGCGTTCCGCGAGGAATCTTCCGTAACTTTTGGCCTGTTCCTCGTTCATTTTGCCGGATTTGACCATGCCGCCCCATATGGCGACCATGCCGATATATATGTTGTTGGCTGCCGCGAGGTCTATGATGTGGTCGAGGTGGTCCCAGTAGCCGTAGATTCCGGGGCGGTTGATTTTGGAAAAGTCGAAACCGTCGGGCATCGACATCTGTCCGTAGGCGTTGAAGGCGGGAATCCCGTTGATTACCTGCACCTGCACAACGTTGTATCCGGCGGCTGCCGCCCGTTTGAGATAGAAGGCGGCTTCGTCGCGGTCGAGGCGCTCGGGAAGGAGCCATCCTGTGTCGCCGAGCCAGAAGAAGGGGGTGCTGTCGGTATGGCAGATGAAGCGGGAGTTTTCAGAAACCGTGAGTTTCCCGTGGTTCCAGGGGCGTTTAGGAGCGGCCTGGACGAATATTATTGACGCGGCCGCGGCCGCCGCAATGAGGAGTGCGCGAAGTTTCATGGCGTATCGGTGAATCATACAGGTTGCGCGAAGATAGCGATTTTCCCCGAAAATATTTGAATATGACCCGGATTCTGCCGAACTTTGGAGGCGTGTTACGCGTTACCCCATATTATGGATAACAAAGAGATAGACCTGCGCCGCGAGGAGGTCACGCGGTATATAACACCCCTGCGCGAAGGGGGCTCGCTGCCGGCCCTCGTCGAGGCTGCCGACGGCTTCCGCTATGTGCTCAAATTCCGCGGTGGCGGCCACGGCTCCAAGGCGCTGATTTCCGAGCTTGTCGGGGGCGAGACCGCCCGCCGGGGAGGTCTGCGGGTGCCGGAACTGGTTTTCCTGGACCTGGACGAGGATTTCGGGCGCACCGAGGGGGACGAGGAGATTCAGGACCTGCTCCAGGCCAGCCGCGGCCTGAACCTCGGGCTGCATTTCCTTAACGGGGCTTACGCCTGGGATGTCGCGGTAAACCGGCCCGACCCGCTGGAAGCGTCGAAAATCGTATGGCTCGACGCGTTTCTGACGAACGTTGACCGCACCAGCCGGAATACGAACATGCTGCTCTGGAACCGGGAGCTATGGCTTATCGACCACGGCTCATCGCTTTACTTCCACCATAACTGGACCGGCTGGGAGAAGGCGGCTGTGTCGCCGTTCGCATATATCAAGGACCACGCGCTGCTTCCGCATGCCGCGCTGCTGGAGGAAGCTGACGCCCTGATGCGCGGGCGGATTACACCGGAGTTCATCGACAGCGTTGTCGCGGCGATTCCCGAAGAATGGCTCTCGCAATCCTCGGCCACAGTCGCGCCTGGGGAGCAGCGGGAGGTCTACGCCGCTTTTTTGAAATCACGACTTGAAAATTCCAAGATATTTGTCGACCATGCCTTCAATGCCAGAAAACAGCTCGTCGGATAACCGCCACCTCTACGAGTACGCGGTGGTAAGGTTTGTGCCGGATGTTGAACGCGGGGAGTTCGTCAACATCGGGCTGGTAATGATGTGCAAGCGTCGTCGCTGGCTGAAATGCGCCTTCCATTTCGACGTTTCCCGTATCGCGGCCCTTTTCCCGGAGGCCGATTGCGAGGTGCTTCGGGCGCAGGCGGCATCGTTTCTCGCCGTTGCGGCGGGAGACGGGTCGCCAATCGGCTCGCTTGAGGCGCACGAGCGGTTTCGCTGGCTGACCGCGGTACGCAGCGCATGCCTTGCGACCTCTCGGCCGCATCCGGGGCATACCGCAGACCTTGAAGCAACGTTCGCGGCGCTCCTTGTGCGGCTGGTCCTCTGAGAGATTGCCCAAAAATTTCAGAAATCTCTCAGACGGCTATTTGAGGTTGGGATGGGTGTGAGGGGGTAGGAGGGCGCGGAAGAGTTCGATGACATCGGCTCGCGGTGCGTCTTCCGCGAGGGCGGCGAACACTGTGTCGGCCCCGGAGATTGTCCCGGCGATAAGGGGTGAGTCGAGGGTGTCGATGTCATATGCGAGGCCGCTGGCATAGCCGTTGCGGGTCTTTACGACTACGAGATTTCCGGTAATGCTCGCGCTGACTACGGAGCTGTGCTGCAGATGCTGGGTTCCGCTGACATACTGGCGTCCGCGGCGACTTCCTCTGTGGAGCGTGCTGCTCTCCCCGACAATGTACCGGTACTGGCCTTTGTCTGTGGCGATTTTTGTCGCCTTTATGTTTTTCAAGTCGCGCGACAGGGTAGCCTGGGTCACGATATGCCCCCGAATGGCGAGCTGTTTCGACAACTCTTCCTGGGAGCTTATGACCTGGTGGGAGATAATGTCAATAATCTCAGCTAAGCGGGTGTTCCTGTTCTTCATTGGTCTGCGATCGTATTGCCGTTTGCACGGGGGTTGGACAGACCCCGGCGGAGAGCTTCCGGGGAGATTGATTATCGGTTTTTGCGAAATTAAAAATAATATTCGTAAACACCTAATAAAATCGCAGAAAAATTTGTATAAATGTTTTTATGCGCAAACAATCTGCTTCGAGAGGTGATTAAACATTTATTTTATCGCCGAACAGCTCGGAGTAAATTTTATCAGTAGCGCCAATATTCTCTTTAATATATTTGCCGGCGGCTTCTCCGGCGTGACGAAGTGTAAGCGCGTTTCCTGTAAGCGCGGCCATCGTTCCGTTAAACTCCGCGGCGCTGCTGATTGAGAATCCTCCGCCGCAGTCAATCAGGTCTGATGCTTCCTTGAACTTCGAGTGCTCGGGACCGAAGATGACCGGCATGTTGTAGACGGCCGCCTCGTTGAGGTTGTGGATTCCGGCTCCGAAGCCGCCGCCGATATAAGCGACATCGGCAAAGCGGTAAAGGGTCGAGAGCTTGCCGAACGAATCGACGATTATGCCGCGGACATTCTTGATATACGGAGGAAACTTGCCGTCGGGGTGGGTCTTGTGGAGCTTGAGCCATTCCGACAGGAGCAGCACGCTCCCGGCGGGGAAGCGGTTGCGGAGCGCTTCGAGGCGCGTCTCGTTGAACTCGTGGGGGGCGATTATGAAGGCCACGTCGGTATGGGCGTTGAGCCAGGGGACGTAGACCTCCTCGTCGGCTTCCCAGGAGGAGCCGGCTATGAAGCGCAGTTTGTGCCCGGAACCGAATCCGGGGAATCCGGCGATGTCTACCGTGGAGCGCATCACGTCGGTGACACGGTCGAAGCGCGTGTCGCCGGCGACTGTCACGTTCTCGATGCCGATAACTTTCAGCAGGCGGCGCGAGCGCTCGTCCTGGACGTACAGGTGGTTGAAGCATCGGAGCATGTTGCGGAACATTCCGCCTACGGAGCGGAAGAAGCGCTGGCCGGGGCGGAAGATGGCCGAGATGATATATGTCGGTATTCCTCTGCGCCGCAATTCGTTAAGGTAGTTTCCCCAGAACTCGTACTTTATGAAAATCGCCATGGAGGGTCGGGCGAGGTCGAGGAAATGCTTCACGCGGTGGGGCGTGTCGAACGGGAGGTAGACGACCGCGTCGACATAGGGGTAGTTCTTTCGCACTTCGAAGCCCGAGGGGGAGAAGAACGACAGCAGGATCGGCTTCTCGGGATGTTCTCGGCGCAGGCGCTCGATCATCGGGCGACCCTGCTCGAACTCTCCGAGCGACGAGGCGTGGAACCAGACGCAGCCCGGTTTCAGCCCCAGGCGGCGCCGGAGGATGTCGTTGGTACGATGCTGGCCGCGTAGCATCTTGCGTACTTTGGGGCTGCGCAGCGATACCGCCTGGGCTGCCAGGGCGTAGAGCCGTATTCCGGTGTTATAGAGTACGTTCACGGTCGCGGGTTATTCGGCTGGCTGGGGTATTTTCTCGATAGCCAGGCGGATGCGCCCGATAATCTCGTCGCGGCCCATAAGTTCGGCAATGTCGAACATGTGGGGACCCTTGCATTCGCCGACGACGGCGAGGCGGAAGGCGTTCATGACGTTGCCCATGTGCAGGCCGTTGTCGGTAATCCAGCCGAGCACCACCTCTTCGGCCTCTTTGGATGCCATGGAGGGGAGGTCGCGGATTATTTCCGTAAGTTTTTCCATAAGGGCCGGAGTCTCGGCTTTCCAGCGCTTGCGGATATCCTTCTCGGCGTATTCGTCGGGGCGGACGAAGAAGAAGCGCGCCTGGTCCCAGAGTTCGGGAAGGAGGTTTACGCGCCCCTTGACCATTTCGAGGGCGGCGGCGATATACTCGTCAGAGAAGTCGGCGGGGTTTACGCCGCGGGCCATCATTATGGGCTTGAAATACTCGGTCAGCTCCGCGCCGGTCTTTGCCATGATGTATTCGTGGTTGAACCACTTGCATTTCTCGAAGGCGAACTTTGCTCCGGCTTTCGAGCAATGGTCGAGGGAGAAGCGGCTGACAAGGTCATCCATCGACATGATTTCGGTGTCGTCGCCGGGATTCCATCCCAGGAGGGCCAGGAAGTTGACAACGGCTTGGGGAAGGTAGCCGGTCTCGCGGTATCCCGAGGAGATGTCGCTGCTCTTGGGGTCGTGCCATTCGAGGGGGAAGACGGGGAAACCGAGGCGGTCGCCGTCGCGCTTCGAGAGCTTTCCTTTGCCGTCGGGCTTGAGCAGCAGCGGCAGGTGGACGAAGGCGGGCATCGTGTCGGCCCATCCGAAGGCCTCGTAGAGGAGGACATGGAGGGGGGCCGAGGGGAGCCATTCCTCGCCGCGGATAACGTGGCTGACCTCCATCAGGTGGTCGTCGACGATGTTCGCGAGGTGGTATGTCGGGAGGTCGTCAGCGCTCTTGTAAAGCACCTTGTCGTCGAGAATCGAGGAGTTGATTGTCACTTTGCCGCGAATCAGGTCGTTGACCTCGACGTCGCGCCCCGGTTCTATCAGGAAGCGGACTACGTACTGCGCTCCGCCGTCAATCAGGCGCTTGACCTCCTCGGCGGGGAGGCTGAGGGAGTTGCGCATCGACAGGCGGGTCGAGGCGTCGTACTGGAAATTTGGCTTCGAGGCGCGTGCCTGCTCCAGCTCTTCGGGGGTGTCGAAGGCGATGTAGGCCTTACCGGCGTCGAGGAGCATCTTGACGTGCTCGCGGTATATGTCGCGGCGCTCGCTCTGCTTGTAAGGGCCGTAGGCTCCACCCTCGCGTACCCCTTCGTCGATTCCGATTCCGAGCCATTTGAGCGACTCGTTGATATAGTCCTCGGCTCCGGGCACGAAGCGGTTGGAGTCGGTATCCTCGATGCGGAGAATCATGTCGCCGCCGTTCTGGCGGGCGAAGAGGTAGTTATATAGAGCCGTGCGCACTCCTCCGATGTGGAGGGGGCCCGTAGGGGACGGGGCGAAGCGCACTCTTACTTTCCTTTCCATCTGGTGTTGCTGTTCAATTTGGTGTCCGGGAGCGCCCTGCGACGGCGGGGCGGGGCCGGTTTGGAGTTATAAACGCGAAATTAGTTAAATTTCCTGAATTACGCTAATTCTGCGTAATGTATTTATGCGTTGTCGCTGGCTGCGATTACGGCGTGAACCCGCCGGGCCGTTTTTCCGGGCGGGTCAGGAAAATTCCTCGCGGAGGGTCTCGAACCTCGAGGCCGCCGCGGGCCCGAACTTGGCGATGCTTGCCCTGACGCGTTCAATGGGTTTCTCGGCCATGTCGCCCGACTTGGAATAGAATTTGTCGGCGTAGCAGACGAGCCGTTCGAGGAGCGTTTCCGGCATGTAGGAGCGCCCGGGGGGAATGGGCAGGAGGGCGGCTTCTTCAGGGGAGAGGCCCGAACCGGTGTGGCGCTCGGCGACGCGGGCGTAGGTTTCCGGCGCTCCCTCGCGGCGCAGGAGGTCGGCCCCGGCGTACCCGTGGGCGAGGTAGGGGAGGGAGCCCCGGCACTCGATGCCCGCCGCGTCGGTCAGGCTGATTCCGATGTCGTGGAGCATCGCGGCTGCCTCGATTTCCTCCTCGTCGAGGGGGAGGGAGCGGCGGCGGGCGATTTCGAGGGCCTTGTCGGCCACGGAGCGGCAATGGCGCATATAAATATCCCGCAGGCGGGTGCCGGCGGGATAATATTTGTCGATGACGGTCTGGTAGTCGAACCGCATTTCTTTATTCGGAAGTTTAGAGGTCGAGGATTACGTTCCATCCGTGGGTGTCCTCGATTTCGCCGAGACGGATGCCGTTGAGGGTGTCGTAGAGGCGCTGGGTTATCGGGCCTGGCTTGCCGTCCTTGGCGATGACGTATTTGACGCCGGTGTCGAGGTCGTGGATTTCGCCCACGGGGGAGGCGACGGCGGCGGTGCCGCAGGCGGCTGCTTCCTCGAAGTCGGCGATTTCGTCGACCTTGATGTGGCGGCGCTCAACCTCCAGTCCCATGTCGCGGGCGAGCTGCATCAGGGAGTCGTTGGTGATTGAGGGGAGGATGGAGTCTGACGCGGGGGTTATGTACTTGCCGTCCTTGATGGCGTAGAAGTTCGCCGGGCCGCACTCGTCGAGGTAGAGTTTCTCTTTCGGGTCGAGATAGAGGACGGCGGAGTAGCCGAGGGAGTGGGCTTTCTCGCCGGCCTGGAGGGAGGCTGCGTAGTTACCGCCTACTTTCCAGCGGCCTGTGCCGCGGGGCGCTACGCGGTCGAACTCGCGCATGAGGCAGATGTTGGTGGGCTTGAAGCCGCTCTTGAAGTACGGGCCGACGGGAGTTACGAGGATGATGAAGCAATACTCCGAGGCGGGGCTGACGCCTACCTTCGGGGTCATGCCGATTTCCAGCGGGCGTATGTAGAGCGACGCTCCAGAGCCGTAGGGGGGGATGAAGCGCTCGTTGAGAGTGACTGCCAGGCGTACCATCTCCATGAATTTCTCATCGGTGATGGGCTCCATCATGATGCCTCGGGCGGAATCCTGGATGCGGCGGCAGTTTTCCATCGGGCGGAAGACGCGTACCTTGCCGTCCTTGCCGCGGAAAGCCTTAAGGCCTTCGAAAATTTCCTGCCCGTAATGGAGGGCTGTGGCGGCGATATGGATGTTCAGGGTTTCCGACGAGGAGACCTCGATTTCGCCCCATTTGCCGTCGCGGTAGTAGCAACGCACGTTGTAGTCGGTGGGTACATATCCGAATCCCAGCGACGACCAGTCAATCTCAGCGTTCTTCATCTTGATTTTTATAGTTGGGTTATTACAGCGCAAATATACAAATTTATTTGCCAACGCCGCGTCTTTTGGCGGAAAATTTCTTAAAAAATGCCAAATGGGCGCTTTTCGGCCTCTGCCACGCCCGGCGGGGTTATAATATCAAGGGGAGGATGACGGGGGTCAGCAGGGAGGTGAGCAGTCCGTTGAGGGTCAGGCCGAGGGAGGAGAAGGCGCCGTAGCGCATGCCATAGCGTTCGATCGCGGCGGCGGTGCCGACGGCGTGGGCCGAGGTCCCTACCGAGAGTCCCCCGGCAATCGGGCTGTGGACTCGGCTGAGGCGGAGCATCTGGAACCCCGCCATCCCTCCGAAAATCCCGGTGCAGACCACGACGGCGGCGGTCAGCGAGGGTATTCCTCCTACGGTGGCCGAAATCTCCATCGCAATGGGGGTGGTGACCGCCTTGGGGGCCAGGGATAGCACCACCGCGTCGCTCGCGCCGAGAAACCGTGCCAGCAGTACAACGGAAACGACGCCCGCGACGCATCCGGCAAGCTCGGCCAGCAGCAGGGGAACCATCTGCTTGCGTATGTTCTCCAACTGGCGGTATAGAGGCACGCCGAGCGCTACGACGGCCGGTTTCAGCCAAAAGTCGATATACTCGCCACCCTCGGCGTATGTGTCGGGGGAGATGCCGCCGGCGTAAAGGAAGCAGATCAGTACGAGGATTGTTACGAGAATGGGGTGGAAGACGGCCACCTCGGTGCGCTTCTGTAGCTGCTTCGCTCCGAGAAACACGGCGAACGTCAGCGCGATCAGGAAATACTTATTTTGTAGGAACGACTCCATTGCCTTTGTTGCGTTTTGACATTAGGCGGCGGCAGAGCTGGTGGGTCCACCCCGTGACGGCTATTATTATAAAGGTGCTGACGACCGTCGCCGTGACAATCGCGCCCCATTCCTCTGAGATTATGTCGAAGCAGCGCATGACGCCGACGCCGGCCGGCACGAAGAAGAATCCGAGGTTGCGGACCAGGAAGTCGGCTACCTTGTCGACCCACATCAGGCGCACCCACCGCAGTTTCAGCGCTGCGGCGAGCGCCACCATCCCGATGATGCTCGACGGCACCGGGACCCCGGTGAGCCACACTACCAGCTCCCCGAACGCCAGGAACGCGAATATTACCGCGCATTGAAGAATCATATCAGTTTGTTAAAGAGGTTGGTTATATCAACGTCAGAGGCGGAGTAGGACCTTTCGGCAAGATAGCTTAGGAGACTTTTCATAAGGTCCATTTCCGGGTCTTCCGCAAGTGAATTGAATAGCGACTTGAAGCGGGCATCGCGGCTCGACAATACATTTTTTGTCTGTGTTGTAAATGGCTTGAGCTGGGTGGGAAGATTGAATTTTTCCGGGTTAACCCCAGAACGGGCGGCGCAGTCAAGAATGAACCCGTCGCATGCGGGGCTGATTTTGACAATGAAATGCGGCTTTATCTTATGTCTCAGTAAGCTAAGGTGGCTGCTTGTAGCGACTACGTTGAATTCTGTCGTATAACCTGGCATACGTTTGTCCGCGTCAATGATTCCTACAGCGAAACGGTCTGCAAACTTTGTCTGCATTATACGAGTGACCTGGTTACATCCTTTCTGATGGTTACACATCCCCTGCCCGAATACCAACGTTTCAACCAGATTGGTATCGATGAAACATTCGGGAATGATAAAATCGGCGCGCGTCATCAGTTATCGGTTATGGCTTCAAGATTGAAAAACATATCCATTCCACAGTCATAGGCGTTCTGCATTTCGCTGTCAGAGAGCCGACGGACAATTGTCGCATTATCTTTCATATCCGCCACATATACCGCAAGTTCGTCTCCGGCATCTTCGAGCAGTGAGTTGATTATGTACGGGCTATGGGTCGTGATGAAGAACTGATTCTCCTCAGAAGCCAGTATGTCGTTTACGATGCTTGCGATATATGGCGGGAAAGTATGTGACTCAGGTTCTTCAAAGCAAATGACCTTGTTTCTGTTGCTCCTGATGGCGGCTTTATAGAATATAAGCCGTTGCAAGGAATCTGCGAGTGACTTGAAGGGGACGAGGAATATGTCGGCCCCGTTCTCCCGCATCGCCTTGATTTGATTGGATGCGGTGTCGAATACCATCTTCAGGCCGTAACCGTGGAATAGTTCGGAAAGTGGGCCTTTCAAATCAGGGAGAGAGGCCACGACTTCCATCAGATTGGAGCCGGAAGGAGGAAGAAGATAACTTAGTCCGGCCCGTTCCGGGTCAAACTGCCGCGGGAAGAAATACGCGAGGATGTCGGGGAAGCTGTTCGGCTCCTTCTTCGAGGTCAGTGTAAGCGACTGTGAGAAATTGTATTTTGACCGGGTTTCTCCGATAGTCGTGTCAATTGCCAGTCCGTTGTTCGCCGCGGCATATAGTTTGAGACTGTTAGTCCCTGCTGAAACTGAAATGTTTCGTCCCGCGGTTATTCCGTTGTGGAAAAGGTCGGGAATGTTTTCGACTCTGACAAGTGATTTTAAAGATTTGTTGTTGGATAAGGCCAGATAAGGCGTGTCGAAAAGGGCGAGCGCCTCAAGGATATTGCTCTTGCCGACATTTGGTCTGCCTATCAGCACGTTAATGCGCCGACATCCATCCAGAACAACGTCGCTGAGCGATTTGAAATTTCGGATTCTTAGCTCCTTGATCATATAATCTTCTCTCTGTGCCATAATGGCGCAAAGTTAGCAAAAAAAATCTGAACATCAATCTTTATGTAATCGGACATCCCTTCCACGGACTCGTAACCGCCATATTTGAAATCCGTGTCAATCCGTCGCATCCGTGGGGAGCGAAGCGACTATAAAAATCTGTGTGTCAATCATTTCTTGTTATGCGACCTCTCCGAGGCCGTTTTCATCCACGACCAACAAACACCGCACCTTCGCGGCTTTGCCGCTCGATACGGTGCTACAATTACGCCGCGGCTTCGCCGCTCCGAAATATAGGGATTGGATGCGTCTGACACACGGATTTTTTTGGTGGGGGGCGCGCCATCCACGGAACTGACGGATTAACACGGATTTTTGTATCGGGGAAGGCGACAGGGGATGAGGAAAAAATCTGTGGGAATCCGTCGCATCTGTGGGGAGCGAAGCGACCATAAGAATCTGTGTGTCAATCATTTCTTATTATGCGACCTCTCCGAGGCCGTTCTCATCCACGACCAGCAAACACCGAACCTTTGCGGCTTTGCCGCTCGATACGGTGCTATAATTACGCCGCGGCTTCGCCGCTAACAAGTGGGATTGGGTGTGGCCGAGGACTTGTTAAGAAAAATAGAAAAAGGCGCTGTGTCAACTACCTTGACGCAGCGCCTGAAAGGGTTTAAGGGAGAGAGTCGGGGGAGTGTGTAGTCTGGAAGGGCGGTTACTTGACGGCGACCTTGGCCACGGAGTTGCCGGAGGCTACGACGTAGATGCCGGCGGGGAGGGGCAGGGTCACGGTCGGGGCGGCAGCGGCTTTGGCAACGATGCGGCCGTCGGGGGTGGCGACGGTGATGGCGGCGGGTGCGTTATTGACCGTCAGGGAGCCTGTGCCGGTGATTACGCGCCAGGTGCCGTTGGCCTGGGCGAGGGCGATGCCGGACTGAGTGGGGTTGTAGGTGTTGGAGAATTTCGATTCTCCGGCGGAATAGAGCACGCTGACGTTGTAGTCGTGGCTGCCGGTTCCGGCGTTCTCGTCGACAAACTCGTTCTCCTCAACCGGGGCATCGTTGAGTTTCACGCCGTCGCGGTAGACGTTGTAGCCGTTGATTGTGAAGGCCGCGGGGTCTCCGGCGGGGATGAAGGTAACGTCGTCGACCATCAGGACATACTTCGCGTTGGAGCAGTTGCGGATGGCGAAGTGTTTAGCTCCGTCGGGCAGCTCGGCCTCGTAGGGCTGGTACTGGTTGGGAATGTTGGCGAAGAGGGCAACGGAGACGAAGTCCTCGGGTTTGAGCGAGCCGGTAGAGTAGAGGATTTCAAAAGTCTCGAGCTCCGATTCTAACATGGAGTAGGAGCGGGCGTTGACCGTGACGGTCTGCGGGCCGCCGAAGAGTTCGGGAGAAATCGCCCAGTCGTCGTTCTGCACGGTACCCTGTCCCTTGATGCCTGAAATCATCGAGGCGAGGAACTTGTTGCCGGAGAGGGTAGCGAAGGAGCCGTTGTTGAAGTCCTCGTGGGTATTGTCGAAAATCCACCAGGACTGTTGCGAATAGTCGGGGATGCCGGGCATTGTCCCTTCTGAGAATCCGGCAATCTGGGCCTTGTCGACATCCACGAGCGTCCAGCCGCCGATGCCGGAGGTTGCCCAGGAATCGTAGCTTTCGAAGTCCTCGAGAATCTCGTACGGCTGGGCCTTGGATGTGTCAGGCTCGCCCCAGGAGAGGGTCACGGTGTTGCCGGCGGCGGAGCCGGTGAGGTCAGCGACAACGGGATAGGAGTTGACGCGGAGAGTGACCTTGGCGGTTTCGGTCGCGTTGTTGGTCATGTCGTCGTCAGTGTCGCAAATGATTTCGGCGCGGTATTCGGTCTCCTCGGGGTCGAGGATTCCGAGGGTCTGGGTGAAGACAACGTGGTCGTACTGGCCTACGGCGAGGGCTGACGAGCTGTAAGTGTCAGCGATATTGTCGCCGCAGTAGAGGTTCACGGTATAGTCGCCGGAGGTTTCCGAGCCGAAGTTGAGCACGTCAACCTTGATTTCAAAAGGTTCGGAGGAGCGGGCCTTTGCGGGGGCTGTCAGAGCGGCTGCCTTGAGGTCGCGGGGGTAGATGTTGGAAATCGCGATACCGTCGAGGAAAAGGTCGGTATTGTTATTGCGCCAGCCGGTGAGCTGCACTCGGACGGTTTTGCCAACGAACTCGTCGAGGCGGCATAGGTGCTTGTTCCAGCCCATCGCGGGAGCGTATTTGCCGAACGAGCGGGTTGTGCCGTCGGTCGCGGTAACGACAACCTCGACCTCGTGGTCAGCGGGGTCGGACCCGGCGATGCTGTAAGTATAGTAGCTGAGGGTCGGCGAGGGTATTTTCGAGAGGTCGATCAGGCCGGTGTGCAGAGTGGCGGCGCCGCCGATGCGTCCCGAGAGGAAGATCATGCCGTTGTCGCCGTCAGCCGACGACACGTCCTCGAAGTCGGTGGTCTGTTGCCAGTAGTTGTTGCCATCATAAACGGTTGACGTCGTGATAGTCGAAGCGCGTCCCTTGGGGAAGGATTCGATGAAGGGAGCGTCGTAAGGCTTGCCCATCGGCACCGGGGTGGCGTTCGTAGCCGTTGCCTCGCCCTGGACTGTCTTCGCGGTCACGGCGTAGGTGTAGAACTGCTGGGTGGGTGCGGCCTCTTCCCCTTCGGCGGGTGCTGTGGGGGCGGGAAGAGTATCCTCGAAAGTCAGGCCCTCGAGGTTGGTTGCCACGGTCTCCCAGGTGCTGGAATAAAGCGCCTGGCGCTTCACGTCATATTTGATGAGAGAAGCCGCGATGGGGAATCCGTCCTTGTCGGTGGTCGGGGCGGTCCAGGAAACGACAGCCCTGTCGTTGGCGCTGTTGGCAGCCGTCACGCTGTTGGCGGGAGCCGGTACATTGATTCCCACAAAGACGGTCGCCGAAACCGGGTCGCCGCTGCCGTCCTCGGTGAAGGCTGCGACGCTATAAGTGTAGAGGCCGTTTACCGCCACATTGTCGGTATAAGTCTGGGGGGAGCCTACGGCGGGGTTGTTGATGGTCTTAATAACATCTTCGCCGCGGGAAATCTCGATTTTCGAGAGGGAGGTAAGCGCCGAGCCGTCCTTGGCCTTGTCGGGGGCGGTGAAGGTGATAACGGCCTTCTTGTCGCCTGTCGGGTCGGGGGTCACGGTGAGGTCGGTGATGGCCGCGGGGGATACCATGGCGACGCCGTTGAGAATCGCGAGGTTGGTGATTCCGAAGCGTTGTCCCGGCTTTCCGCTGGCGTGTAAACCGATGTAGTAATCGCCGGTGGCAGCAACAGATACCTCGGTGTTGAACGTCCAAAGGGAGTTTCCTCCGAGCTGGGGCAGGCCTGTCATCTCCATAAGGGAGGTAGTCATGGCCGCCGGGGTTTTGTCAGCTCCGAGTTTTACCTCGAAGGAGGGGGGAATAGCGGCGAAATTGTATTTGGCCATGGTTAAGGTGACCTTGTAGGTCTTGCCGGCTTCGAAGCGGATTGAGGGGGTGATCAGCCAGTCGTCGTTTTCCGCATCAGCTATGAGGGTCGGCGTTTTCGATACCCAGTCGATAGCCTGGCCGTCAAGCTGCCTGAAAGTGACTGTCGAAGTCTGCGGGGTCCAGGTTGCCTGGTCGTTGTTCGCGTCGAGCACGGTATAGCCGAGCGACGAGAGGTCGGTAGTCTTGAAATCGCAGGTGTAATAGTTCCCCTGTCCGAGCGCTTTGCCCGGAATCAGGAGAGCCGCCGCGATAATCGCGCCGGAAAAACCGGCACCAATGAGTCGCTGTTTCAGCATAATTCGGATGGATTAGTTTATGAATATTGTATTTGTTTTATCAGTGTATCAGGATTTTGACGGAAGTTTTGCCGGGGGCACTGATGATGTAGACACCCGCCGGGAGGACGGTTCCCACCGGACCTGAGGCCACGGAGCGCCCGGCGATGTCCGTGACAGTCGCGCCAGGTCCGAGCGTTACCGTGGACCCGTTGACGGAGAAGTCGGCGCTGTCGGGCTTAACGAGGCTGACGGCGGAGCTTTTGCCGGTTGTCACCTCCACTACGTTGGAGCGGAGCGAGCGCAGGGAGCCGTTGTCGGCCACGAGCGAATAATAATATGTGGTCGCGGGTTTCAGCCCGGTGACCTGGAGGCGCGTCACGTTGCCGGTTGAGCGCTGCTCGTAGCCTTCGGCAAAGGTGTCGCGCAGGGGACCGAACGGCTCCACGGTAACGTCGTCGAGGGCGAGCGAGCCTTTGGCGGGGCGGTTGAAGCGGATCGCTATGCGGCGCGTGTCGGTGCCGAAAGTGAAATCTTTGACCGCGCCACCTTTTGCCGAAAAGACCGGCTCGGCGGCTGTTTCTTTCCATTCATCCCCGTCGAAGGCGAGCACGCTGACGGTTTCTGCCTCGGAAGTCGAGTTGCCGCGGTGCCAGAACGACAGGGCGCGTATGCCGTCGGGATAATAGGCGCTTTCCAGCCGGTCGCCGTCGGCCGAGAGGCGGAGCGACATCGGGGCCGCCCCCGCGTAGCTCGCCATACCGTAGGAACCGGAGGCGGTGGTCGACCATCCGGCGGGGAGGTCTTCCGCCCCGGTGTCAAACGTCGCTGTCACGGGGATGCCAGGCTCGTTGACTTTCTCGTAGACATCAATCAGGTAATCTGTCGCGTCGGTCATCGGCTCCCAGGCCGCGGTGAATGAATCCTCGCCTACCTCTGCGGCATCAATAGCCACGGGTGCGAAGTAGTCGAAAGTCGGGTCGAGTGTGCGCAGTGTCGCTGGTTCCGATTCGGCGCTTCCGAAGAAGCCGTCGTCGGCGGAGACGGTGAACGAGTAGTCGGTCGAGGGGGTCAGTCCGTTTATTTTAAGGAAATTGTCGGTTACGGCATCGTAGCGCTCCAAGAGCTCCTGCCCGCCTTCCGCGGAGGGCCCGTATAGGTAGACGGAATAACCTTTCGCTCCCTTAACCACCTGCCAGCGGGCGGTGAAGCCACCGGCGAGAATGTCGGTAGCTCTCAGCGAGGAGGGCGATTCTATGTCGGACGCACCACCGTTGAGGCGGAAGGCGATGGTGCCGTCGCGACGCTCGGTTATGTCGGTCAGGGAGATTCCGGTATCGGCTCCCGCCCAGCTTATAAGCGCCGGAGAGGTTGACGCGCCCAGCGCTGTGACCCCGGCCTCACCGGGGAAGCAGTCGCCGCCCCGCGACTTCTCGTCGCGGGTGCCGTCGGCCTCGATAATGTCGACGCGGTTATGCGCGGGGTCGTTGTTGAGTGCGTTGGTACGCCAGATTTCGGAGTCGTAGTCGATATGCCACACGAGCATGCCGTGGCCCGGGATATAGCTGTCCCACCCGGACTGCTGGCGGTTTTCTATAATGAAGAATTCGTTTTCCTTCTCGGTAGGGATGACGTAGGCATCCCCCTGTTCCAGCGGTTTGAGGGCGATGTTGCCCTTCCCTTGTAGCTGTTCCGGCTCGAAATATCCGAGGGCGGAACGTTCCCATGCGGAGTACTGAGGCGGGGTGCAGCAGTCGTTGTTGTAAGGGCCGTAGTCCATTGCCGACCAGGCGCCGGCTGTGAAGGTGCCCTCGGCGTACTTCGTGGAATAAAGGTCGGGGAGACCCATGACGTGGGAGAACTCGTGGATGAACGAGCCGATACCTACCGGGCGGTAACCATAGCCCTGATCGGACAGTTCCCACTCGTTGACACAGGCGTAGCGGTCGAGCTTCACGCCGTCGAAGGTGTAGGAAGTGCCGGGTTCTGCCGAGGTGATTTTCCAGGCGTGAGGCCAAACGCTGTCGGCCGGGCCGCCGGATGCTTCGCCTCGTCCGGCGTAAACGACGAACACGTTGTCGATTATCCCGTCGCCGTCGCAGTCATACCTGCTGAAATCCACTTCTGGGTTGAGCTGTCGGCATCCTTCGATTGCCATTTTCTGCGGAGCGTTATCCTGGTCGAAAGCGTCGTTGCCGCCGTAGAACTCGCGGTTTTTCTGCAATGTCACAGGGCCGTAGACATCGAACGTGGGGCGGAAAATGCCGTTTGAGGAGTGGATGAACCAGTCGCGGGCGCTCCCCGTGGCCCGGTAGTCGGAGAACCCCTCCTGGTTGAGCATGCGGGTAAAATAGTCCAGCGGGTCGGAGAGGTTGAACTTGATATCCTGGTACTGGGCGAGGATGACGACCGCCCGTTGTTCACCGCGGGCGGGGAAGGTGGTCCCTTCGACCATTCCGGCGACCTTGTTCGGGGCTTTGGCGCGCCTTGCGGCCAGCGCTCCTTTCCTCAGCGAGGCTTTCACAGGAGTCCCGGAGGCGCGGATTTCCCCGTCGGGAGCAATGTCGGCTGGTACGAAGGCGTCTCCGTCGCGGGTGAGCAGCGTCCCGTTGTCGGCGTTTACGAAATAATGGAAATTCTCGTCGCCGATCATTCTGACGGCCACAGTCCCTCCTTTGCCGTCAGGGGCGTGGGTGACTGTCCGTTTGGCCGGCATGGCGTTAGCGGCGGCGCATCCGGCCGAAATCGCGGCAGCGAGCAATGGTCTGAGAAAGCACGAGGTATTCATCCGATTTCAATATCCAAAGATTGCGATTCTGGGTGTGATAATCTACAAGTGTGATAGTCTACAAAGGTAGTGTATTGCGCATAAATATCCAAAATATGCCGTGAAAAAACGAATTTTCACGGCATATTTGCGAATAAGACGCCCTAAAGGCGGCTTTTTGTCAGGCGTTGAATTTGTGGCAGGGGAGGCCGAAGGCTTCGGCTACGGCTGGATAGACAACGCGCCCTTCGACGATGTTGAGGCCCTGCTCCAGGGCTTTGTCTTCCAGGCAGGCCTCGCACCATCCCTTGTCGGCGAGCCTGAGGGCGTAGGGGAGGGTGGCGTTGGTCAGCGCGAGGGTCGAAGTGAAAGGTACGGCGCCGGGGATGTTGGCCACGGCGTAGTGGACGATTCCATCGAGGGTGTATGTCGGGTTTGAATGGGTGGTAGGGGTGGAGGTCTCGAAGCATCCGCCCTGGTCGATCGCGACGTCGACGAGGAGGGTTCCGGGGCGCATGAGTTTCAGCATCTCGCGGGTCACGAGCTTCGGGGCCTTCGCTCCGGGAATCAGAACAGAGCCGATCACGAGGTCGGTCGTCGGGAGTTCCTGCTCGATGTTGTGGCGCGAGGAGAAGAGGGTCTTGACGTTCCGGGGCATCGTTTCGGCAACGTGGCGGAGGGTCGGGAGGGAGATGTCGGTTATTGTCACGTCGGCTCCGAGCCCGGCGGCCATAAGGGCGGCGTTACGCCCAACCACACCAGCGCCGAGAATCAGCACTTTCGCGGGCTTTACCCCGGGAACACCCCCGAGAAGCACTCCGCGGCCACCCTGGGGTTTCTCCAGGAAACGCGCTCCCTCCTGGACGGACATGCGGCCGGCGACCTCGCTCATCGGCACGAGCAGGGGGAGGGAGCCGTCGGCGAGCCGCACTGTCTCGTAGGCGATGCAGACGGCGCCGGAGCGGAGCATGGCCTCGGTCAGCTCGCGGTCGCACGCGAAGTGGAAGTAGGTGAAGACTACCTGGTCGCGGCGTATCAGGGGATATTCCTGCTTGATGGGTTCCTTTACCTTGATTATCATTTCGGCGATGGCGTAGACCTCTTCGATTGTCGGGAGGATTTTCGCCCCTGCGGCTTCGTATTCGGAGTCGGCGAACCCGGAGCCTTCTCCGGCGGTGTGCTGTACGTAGACGGTGTGGCCGTGGGCCACCAGTTCCTTCGCCCCCGCGGGGGTTACTGCCACTCGGTTCTCGTTATTTTTAATCTCTTTGGGAACTCCGATAATCATTGTGGTAAGTGTTAAAAGTTATACAACGCAAATATAACGCGTAAATCGGCTTAATTATTCATTTTATACGGAATATTTTCGTATGTTTTGCAACATAGCTGTTGAGCGCTGTTTTTTGCGCGGGCACAGGAAAAGATTAACTTCGCGGAATAATACAATCGTTTATGGACGTTACGACGCATAAGATATACGACCGCCTCCCGGCGTGGCTGTTTTCGGCGCTTGTGGTCGCCGCGATCCTGTGGCTGACGCTGGCGCGGGAGCCGCTGCCCCGAAACTCCCTGCCTCTGATACCCGGCTTCGACAAGCTGGGGCACGCCTGCATGTTCGGCGGCCTGTATTTCGCCCTGGCGTTTGACTCCCGGCTGCATTATCGGAAGCGGGGCAAAAAAAATCCCCGCCGCGGCGCGGCCCGGAGGGCGTTGCTGCTGGCGGGAATATGCATAGCGTTCGGAGGACTGATCGAACTGCTTCAGGAATGGACGGGGCAGGGGAGAAGCGCTGACTGGCTCGACTTCGCAGCCGACGCGGCGGGTGTGCTCCTCTCGGCGGCTGTCACTCCTTGGGTGCTTCGCCGTTTAGGGCCTGGCGCACCGACTCGATGAGCTCGTCACCCTGCTTGTCGCGGCTGATGATGGTTCCGTCGGGGCCGAACAGGATTATGCATGGAATCGCGGGGATGCCGTAAAGGTCCGTTGGTATCGACTGCGCGTTGAGAATCTGCGGCCACGGGAGCTGGTGCTGCTCTACGGCGCGGAGAGTGTTCTGCGGCTCGTCCCAGACGGCTACTCCGAGCACCTCAAGTCCCTTGGGGCCGAACTCTTTGAGGATTTCCTTTATGACCTTTGTCTCGCGGATGCAGGGTCCGCACCACGAAGCCCAGAAATCAACTAAGACGTACTTCCCCTTGCCTACGTAGTCGGAAAGGCTCTGGGTCACGGAATAGTTGGTAACGGTGAAGTCGACGAACTTGTGGCCGGGAGTGGTACGCTCTTTTGCCTCGGCGCTCGCGAGGAGTTTCTGTACGCGCTGGTATTTTTTCAGCGAGGGGTGCTTTTCAAGCTCGGCTTTCAGCTCGGCGAGCGAGAGCGACCAAGCGTCGCCGCAGAACATCATGTAGCCGACCGGGTTATCCATATTGGCCCTCATTACCGAGTCAGACAGGGCGTTGTAGCGGGCTTCGAGCGCCTCCATTTTAGGCATGGATGCGGAATCCATGGGGAGCGCCTGGGCTTCCGCCATTATTTTCTGTGCCTCGGCCTGGAAGCGGGTGATTACGTCGTTGAGGGGGGAGGAGGGGGCTTTCTGGCCACCGAAATCAATTTCGGCGTTCTCCAGGATGAAGGTTCCGCGGCGCTGTCCGTCGACAATCACTCGGGCGGCGACAGGCTCGTCGACCTTCCCGGTAAAGACTGCCTTGCTGTTCTCGACCATGGCGGAATCAATCTTGGAATTCGTATCATAGTTGACGAGGAAGGCCATCATCTCGTCGTCTTCCTCCGGGAGCCGGACGGCGACGCGGTAGCCCGGCGCGTCGCCTTGCGCGGCGTTTGCCCCGGAGCAAGCCGCGAGCAATGCTGCCGCCCCAATCGTTAAAAATCTCGATTTCATATTGTTAAAACGCTTAAAAATTTTTAAATTCGCGGCAATAGCGGCTTTAAAGCGACTTTTGCCGGTATAATTATCCGACAAAGTAAGCCAAAAAATTGTTATAACAAGGAAAAAATCACATTAAATATTCATAATCGAATGGACCGACAACATCTTATCCCAGCCATTCTTGACAGCATACGTTCAAATTGGGACAATCCCGCTCTCTCCGATTTCGAAGGAATCACCTATAAATATAAGGATGTGGCCCGCCATATCGCGGAGGTGCGTATCCTCTTCCGTTCCCTGGATATAAGGCCGGGCGACCGCGTCGCTATCTGCGCCAAAAATTCCGCGGCGTGGGCCGTGACGTTCCTCGCTGGGCTTTCCTACGGGGCTGTCGTTGTGCCGCTGCTCCACGAGTTCCATCCCGACAGTGTCGAGAAGCTGGTGACCCATTCGGAGGCGCGCGTATTGTTCACTGAGAAGTCTGTCGCCGATAAGCTGAACCAGGTCAACATGCCGATGCTGGAGGCCGAGATTCTGATGCCGGATTTCGAGGTGGTCTTTTCCCGTAGCGAGAAGCTGACTGAGGTAGCACGGACGTTTGCGAGCCGGTTCGAGGAGCTTTATCCCGGCGGCCTCGACCGCGAGACGGTCAACTGCCATATCCCTGAACCGGGAGAGATGGCGCTCATCAATTATACTTCCGGCTCGACGGGTAACCCTAAGGGGGTTATGCTCAGCTATAAGAACCTGTGGAGCAACGTCCGTTTCGGGCTTGAGAAGATAGATTTCCTGCACCCCGGCGACTCGATGCTCAGCATGCTGCCGCTGGCCCATATGTACGGGCTTGTCTTCGAGTTCCTTTTCCCGTTCTGCCGCGGGTGCCATATCACCTTCCTGGGACGAGTCCCGTCGCCGAATGTCGTGCTGAAGGCTTTCGCCGCGACCAGGCCGCAACTCGTGATTACCGTGCCGCTCGTCATAGAGAAAATAGTGCGCACGAAGGTGTTCGCCGTTCTTCGCAAGCCCCTTATGCGGTTGCTGACCTCCATTCCTTTTGTCCGCGGGTTTATCTACAAGAAGATACGCCGGCAGTTACTGGAGGCTTTCGGGGGCAATCTGAAACAGCTTATTCTCGGAGGCGCCGCTCTTTCGCCCGACGTGGAGGACTTCCTGCGCAAGATACATTTCCCATTCACCGTAGGGTACGGCATGACCGAGTGTGCCCCGCTGATTACCTACGAGTGGTGGGAGACGGCGCGTCCCCGCTCCTGCGGCCGGCTTACCGACCGCATGGAGGCCCGCATACTCTCCGACGACCGCTTCAACATCCCAGGCGTGCTATTCGTGAAGGGTGACAACGTCATGATGGGATATTACAAGAATCCCGAGGCCACGGTCGACGCGATGTGTCCCGAAGGCTGGCTGAAAACCGGCGACATTTGCACGATCGACCATGACGGCTACATCTATATCCGCGGCCGCGACAAGAATATGATTCTTACCTCTTCGGGTCAGAATGTCTACCCGGAGGAGGTGGAGACCGTTGTCAACGCCCAGCCGATGGTCGCGGAGTCCATTGTTGTCGACCGCGACGGGCGAATCGTGGCGCTCGTCCATCCCGACTATGACGCGGCGAAGAAGGCCGGAATGACTCCCCGGGAGGCTGAGGCCGCGGTTATTTCCTCCCTCCCGGCAATCAACCGGCAGCTCCCGGCCTACGCCCGCATCTCAGAAATCGAAATCCGCCCCGAAGAGTTCGAGAAGACCCCGAAACACTCCATCCGCCGGTTCCTCTACAAGTAATCGGGATTGACAGGAATTTAATACGCGCGAATATGCTATTTGTCAAAATAAGTAGTATATTCGCGTTGTCATATTAATTTTTACACAATTCTATCAATGAGAAATTTCAGACTTTTCGGGGCGCTCGCGCTCTGTGCGGTTATGATGCCTTCGCTGACTTCGTGCAGCGACGATGACGACGACAAAGGTGGCGACGGAACGGGTGGTGTCCTCGAAATCGAAGGAGAGCGACTGTCCTACATCTCCGGAACATACGGGACGTATACTCTCGACTATGATTCCAAAGGGCGCGTCTCCAACGTCAGCAACGGTTACGGCGACCTGGACATAAACTACTCCAAGGGAACAATAACCATCGCGCAGAACGGGTCGGATGATACCCCGGAGAAGTACAAGGTCAAGTTCAACGACAGAGGGTATATTACCGAGCTGGCAAATTCCTGGAACGAGACATACACCGAAGACGGCGACAAATACCAGGTCAAAGGTAGCGGCACGGTGAAGTTCTCCTACAACGGGAGCGGTTGTCTGACAACCGTTTCCAGCAGCATGAGCGAGACGGAAAAGGACCTCGGTACCGGCGAATCGGAGAGATTTTCTGAGTCATATACCACCAAACTCACCTGGACTAACGGCAATCTCGTGAAGGCTGTTTGCAAAGGTACCGAGAACGATGGTGGCGACAAGGACTCCTATTCCGAGACCTTCGACATAGACTATTCGACGACCGCCAACGTTTACCTTCAGAATCCCGTGGCGATTACTGAGATAGTCAACGATGATACGGAGTGGGATGTCCTGGCTGCTGCCGGGCTGTTCGGAAAGGGCCCCAAGATGCTCCCCCGCTGTGTGTCGGAAACCGATGATGACGGATATTCCAACACATCCAATGTCTCGTACACGCTCAACAGCGTAGGCTCGATTTCGACAGAGCGAATAGGGTATACGACGTACAACTACAATTACGAAGATGTCGACTCCCGTGCGGCAGATTTCAGCGAGGCTAAGCCTTTCGCCAGCGGTCGCCGCTTCTTCGTCAAGGGTTCTCGCCGCAGGTAACGCGGACCACGGGCAGTTGCGACCCCGCGCCATTTCGGCCATTTCGGCGCGGGGTCGCTTCATTCTTTTTGAGGCGGTTGTGCGTTATTTCGGGATTTTGTAGTAACTTTGCATCTTGAAAAAGAAGAATTAGAAATAAACGCAAGATGCAAAACATCCGCAACATCGCTATCATCGCCCACGTGGACCACGGTAAGACCACGCTGGTCGACAAGATGCTACTGGCCGGAAATCTCTTTCGTGAGAATCAGAATACCGGCGAATTGATTCTCGACAACAACGACCTGGAAAGAGAGAGAGGTATAACGATCCTCTCCAAAAATGTCTCCATCAACTATAAAGACACCAAAATCAACATTATCGACACTCCGGGGCACGCCGATTTCGGCGGCGAGGTGGAGCGAGTGCTCAACATGGCCGACGGCTGCCTGCTGCTCGTCGACGCGTTCGAAGGCCCGATGCCCCAGACGCGTTTCGTGCTCCAGAAGGCGATACAGATGGGGCTGAAGCCGGTTGTCGTGATCAACAAGGTCGACAAGCCCAACTGCCGCCCCGACGAGGTGCAGGAGATGGTCTTCGACCTGATGTTCAACCTCGACGCTACCGAGGAGCAGCTTGACTTCCCGACAATCTACGGTTCGGCCAAGAACGGCTGGATGAGTACCGACTGGAAGAAGCCGACCGAGGACATCATCCCCCTGCTCGACACTATCATAAACCATATTCCCGCCCCGACGACCCTCGAGGGGGACCCGCAGATGCTGATCACGTCGCTCGATTTTTCGAGCTATGTAGGCCGTATCGCCGTGGGGCGCGTCCACCGCGGCACGCTCCGGGAAGGTATGGAAATCGGGCTGTGCAAGAAGGACGGCTCGGTCGTGCGCCAGAAAATCAAGGAACTGCACACCTTCGAGGGTATGGGTCGCAAGCGCGTCAGCGAGGTATCCTCGGGCGACATCTGCGCCCTGGTGGGTATCGAGAATTTCGAAATCGGCGACACAGTCACCTCTCTCGAAAATCCCGAACCGCTTCCCCGCATCGCCATCGACGAGCCTACAATGTCGATGACCTTCACCATCAACGATTCCCCCTTCTTCGGCCGCGACGGTAAATACGTCACTTCGCGCCATATCCACGACCGCCTCATGCGCGAGCTTGACCGCAACCTGGCGCTCCGCGTCGAGAAGGGGAGCGACGAGGACAAATGGACTGTGTTCGGCCGCGGCGTGCTCCACCTGTCGGTGCTGATCGAGACGATGCGCCGCGAGGGTTACGAGCTACAGGTCGGGCAGCCCCAGGTTATCGTCAAGACTATCGACGGCGTGAAATGCGAGCCTGTCGAGATGCTGACAATCAACGTCACGGAGGAATACGCGTCGAAGATGATCGACATGGTTACCCGCCGCAAGGGTGACCTCGTTTCGATGACCACCCAGGCCGACCGCGTGCATATGGAGTTCGTCATCCCTTCCCGCGGCATTATCGGCCTGCGCAACAATGTGCTGACCGGTTCGGCGGGAGAGGCCATCATGGCCCACCGCTTCCTCGAATACCAGCCTTGGAAGGGTGACATCGAGCGCCGCACCAACGGTTCGCTGATCGCGATGGAGGGTGGGACGGCCTACGCCTACGCCATAGACAAGCTGCAGGACCGCGGCCGCTTCTTCATCTTCCCCCAGGACGAGGTCTATGCCGGCCAGGTGGTAGGCGAGAGCGCCAAAGACAAGGACATCGTAATCAACGTCACGAAGTCGAAGAAGCTCACGAACATGCGCGCCTCCGGCGCCGACGACAAGGCGAAAATCGTTCCCCCGGTGGTTTTCTCCCTGGAGGAGACCCTCGAATACATCAAGGAGGACGAATACGCCGAAATCACTCCCAACCATATCCGTATCCGCAAAATCATTCTCGACGAGCTGGAGCGCAAACGCGCCAACCGCTCCGAGGGTTAACCAGATAAAAACAGACAGCCACCATGTGCGCAATGAAGCCCTCCATACCCAAAGGCACCCGCGACTTCTCCCCGGCCGAAATGGCCCGGAGAAACTACATATTCGACACCATCCGCTCGGTGTTCCGGCTTTACGGCTATAACCCGATCGAGACCCCGGCGATGGAAAACCTCTCCACCCTCATGGGCAAGTACGGCGAGGAGGGTGACAAGCTCCTGTTCAAAATCCTCAATTCCGGCGACTTCCTCCGCGGAGCCGACCGGGAGCTGATCGAGGCCGGCGACTGCAACCGCCTGGCCGCGCAGCTCTGCGAGAAAGGGCTGCGCTACGACCTGACGGTGCCGTTCGCCCGGTACGTTGTCCAGCACCGCAACGAGCTGCAGATGCCTTTCAAGCGCTTCCAGATCCAGCCGGTATGGCGCGCCGACCGCCCGCAGAAGGGGCGCTACCGCGAGTTCTACCAGTGCGACGCCGACGTCGTAGGCTCAGACTCGCTGGTAAACGAAATCGAGCTGCTGCAGATGATTGACGAGGTGTTCCGCCGCCTGAAGATACGCATCATTCTCAAACTCAACAACCGCAAGGTCCTCGCCGGAATCGCCGAGCTGATCGGCGCTCCCGACAAGATTGTCGACATCACGGTCGCTATCGATAAAATCGACAAAATCGGTCTCGACAACGTCAACGCCGAACTTGCCGAGCGGGGGCTTTCTCCCGAACAGATCGCGGCTCTCGGCCCGATTCTCCAGATTTCCGGCACGGTCGGGGAGCGCCTGGCGCGGCTGCGCGAGCTTCTCGCGACGTCGGAAGAGGGTATGCGCGGCGTCGAGGAGCTGCAGACTGTCGTCGACGGTGTCATGGCGCTCGGCCTTGACGCGGAACTTGACCTGGACGTGTCGCTCGCCCGCGGTCTCAACTATTATACCGGGACCATAATCGAGGTTAAGGCCGCCGACGTGGCTATCGGCTCAATAACCGGCGGAGGCCGCTACGACAACCTTACCGGGGTGTTCGGCATGCCTGGCCTTTCGGGTGTCGGAATCTCTTTCGGCGCCGACCGTATCTACGACGTGCTCAACACTCTCGACCTGTATCCGGCCGAAGCCCGCACCGCGACCCGCGTCATGTTCGCCAACTTCGGCGGTAAGGAAGCCGCCGCGGCGATGGGGATGCTCAAAGAGCTGCGCGCCGCCGGTATCGCGGCGGAGATTTATCCCGACGCGGCGAAGATGAAGAAGCAGATGGGCTACGCCGACGCGCTTGCGATACCCTTCGTGGCGCTTGTCGGTGAAACGGAGGCTGCCGAGGGTAAGCTCAACCTGAAGAACATGGCTACCGGGGAGCAGCAGCTCCTCACGCTCGCCGAGGCGGTCGCCCTGATTAACAAACAAGCATAGTCCCCTCCTCCTGACAATGAAGAAACTAATTGCCATAATATTGCTGCTTGCCGCCTTCGGGGGCGCGCTGACCGCCCGCGGCGAGTTCCGCTGGGGCCCGACAGCCGGTGTCGCGATCACGAACCTGAAATACAAGCAGACGCTTTTCACCAAGGACCAGTGCGTCGGCCCGCAGGTCGGAGTCATCGGGGAGATGATGTTTCCCGGTATCGGCTTCGGAATCGACCTCGGGGCTATCTACTCGATGGAGGGAGCGAAGCTCCACCTCGGGGAGCAGCCCGTATGGGGCGACTCCTACAACGGCCAGAAGGGCTACGGAACCGTGCGCCTGTATCTCCATAAGATTGACATTCCTATCAATCTGCGCTTCAAGTGGACGCGTATGAACGGCCTTGAGGAGTACTGGGCACCCTATGTTTTCGGCGGCCCGGTGATTTCCCTGCTCGCCGGTCACAGCGATATCAAGGTCATAGACAACCCGTTCGGCTCCATCGGCCTCCAGTGCGGCCTCGGCTTTGAAATCAAGAAGCGGTTCCAGGTCCAGGCATCCTACCTGTGGGGCATGACCTACAGCACCCGTATGGAGAAGCTCGTCGATGTCTCGGGCCAGTCGCGCGTGTGGTCTGTCCGCGTCGCATATCTCTTCTAAGATTTACGGGAGAGCCGGTCAGCCTCTTTCCTAACACGATATGATTATGCTCAAAAACAGAATCTCCTCCTATACGCGCCGTGGCGCGGCGATTGCCGTTGCCGCGGTGTCGCTTGCTTTCCCAGCCGTCTCGCAGAATAACGACGGCCATTATTTCCAGTACCCAGTTCCGCCCGAAAGCCTGGAAACCCTGACGGACCGTACCAATTTCCTGATGGAACATTTCTGGGAACGCTGCAATATGAAATCGGCGTTTTCGTCGCTGCCGAAAATGAGCGAGGCGTTCAACGACTACGTCCAGTTTATGCCTTACGCCGACGCGGCCGTGGTACACGCCTCGATTGACAACCTGATCAAGCAGGTGCAGAAGAATCCCCGCAACCTGCTCGCCCTCGGCGAGATGGCGGAGGGCGCGCTCTACGGCGACACCGCCCTGGTTGTCTGCGACGAGTGTTATCTGCCGTTCGCCAAGGCCGTGGCTGAGCACAAGAAGATTCCGGCAGCCGACAAGGCCCGCTTTGCATATCAGGCGGCATCGCTTGCCGGCTCGCAGATAGGCATGGAGGCTCCCGATTTCACTTTTACCACGCCGGAAGGGGAGACCAAGACCCTCGCCGAGGTGTCGCGGGGGGCATATGTCGTGCTGTTCTTCAACGACCCGGAGTGCGGCGACTGCGAGCTTGCGCGGGTGCGCCTGACGGCCGACATGAACCTGAACGACCTGATTGACGCGGGGCAGATTCGCGTCGTCAGCATACTGCCGGGAGAACCTACCGACGAATGGAAGGAACGGGCGAAATCTTACAGCACTAAATGGATTGTTGGCGCGTCGCCGAATGTCGACGAGATTTACGATATGCGCGTGTCGCCGGTAATCTACTACCTCGACAACAAGCGTAAGATTCTCTCCAAGTCGCTCGACACCGACGGCCTGAAGGAGGGTTTCCGCGTCGTTAACGAAAAGCTCAAGGCCCGCGGCAAATGAAAATCGCGATGCTTATTTCGGGCGGAGTCGACAGCGCTGTCGCCGCCTACCGGCTGATGGAGCAGGGCCACGACCTGCATCTGTTCTATATCCGTATTGGAATGGATGACGACGAGGGGGACTGTTCCGCCGAAGAGGATATAGAGATGTGCCGCTTTATCGCTAAGCGGTACAACCTGCCTTTCGACGTCGTGACGCTCCACCAGGAGTATTGGGACAACGTGATGGAGTACGCTCTGCGCACTGTCCGCCAGGGGCTGACGCCGAACCCCGACATTATGTGCAACAAGATGATCAAGTTCGGATTCTTCGAGCAGCGCTGGGGCCGTGAGTTCGACCTTACCGCGACCGGCCATTACGCGTCGACTGTCGAAAGGGACGGTAAGAAGTATCTCGCGACGGCTGTCGACCCGGTAAAGGACCAGACCGACTTCCTGGCCCGCATATCTTATGAGCAGCTCCTCCATCTGACTTTCCCCCTGGGGGACATCCCCAAGAGCCGCGTGCGCGAAATCGCGATTGAGACTCGTATGCCGAACGCTTACCGCAAGGATTCGCAGGGTATCTGTTTCCTCGGGAAAATCAACTACAACGACTTTATCCGCCGTCATCTAGGCGAGCGTCCCGGCCCGATTATCGAAATCGAGACCGGCAAGAAGCTCGGCGAGCACCGCGGCTACTGGTTCCATACGATCGGACAGCGTAAGGGGCTGGGCCTCAGCGGCGGCCCGTGGTTCGTGGTTAAGAAGAACGTGCGCGACAATGCCATATATGTTTCCCGCGGCTACGACACGGAGAAGCAGTATGGGCGCCTTCTGCATATCCAGGAGACTAAGTTCATCACCGAGGACCCCTGGGGTGCGGACTGCGACGGCGTAGAAATCTCCTTCAAGAATCGCCATACCCCCGACTTCACCAGCGCGCGCCTGACTCGCCTCGACGAGGGGGAATACGTAATCGAGTCGGCCGACAAGATTCAGGGAATCGCCCCCGGCCAGTTCGCCGTAATCTACGACCCGACCCGCACCCTCTGCCTCGGCTCCGGCATCATAACCGGCCGCCCCATACGATAACCAAACTACTCTTATAGTCTTATGAAAAACAAACTTAGGATGCTTCTCTCCAGCGTCGTAATGCTGTTCGTCGGATTCACAGCTTTTGCGCAGGTGATTCCAGACGGACTTTACTATATCTTTTCGGAAGTCAACGGCAACTATGTCATAGACGACAACGGCAGCAACGTCTATAACGGTAACAACATCCATATCTGGAAGTTAAACAAGACGAAGGCGCAGCAGTGGAAGGTCGAGAACCGCAACGGGGGAATAGTAATCAGGAGCGCCATCAACAACAATTTCGTCATAGATGACAACGGGAGCAATGTTTACAACGGCAACAATATCCACCTTTGGGAGTACAACGGGACAAAGGCGCAGCTATGGTATCCTCAGAAAGTAAGCTCAAACCGGGAACTGTTTGTCCTCCGTAGCGCCCTTAACCGGAATTTCGTCATCGACCTGAACGGTAGCAACGCGTCTGACGGCAACAACATCCATCTATGGGAGTACAACGGCACCAAGGCCCAGCAGTGGGTCTTCCTCCGCGTCGGGGAGGTCGAGGTTAACGATATTATCTTTGAAACGCTGTTCGGCCTCTGACACATATTCGATGCGGCGTGGTCCGGTCTGTCACTATCCCTTCTCGGAAATAGTTCGGAATATCAGCATCCTCTATTCATTTCCGGCAAAGATTATCCTGGGGCAATATGAGGATAATCGTATGGGAATTATATCCCGTAGGGTAGGATTCGCGATTTTCTTCCCTGGAAGGTAGGATTCGAGGATCTGTTCCCCGGAGGGAAGAAAATCGTATTGTCGCATACGGGTGGTTAATAATTGTCGGTTTTTGGCGGGAGGAGTTATAATAAATTGGGGGTTAGGGACGTTAAAAGGGTATGAGTTTTGATGAGAACAACAAAAACGACGACGGGCGCGTGCGTTTGCGCGTACTCGGAATATCATACAGCCAGATTCAGAGCGGGGCTTACGCACTGATACTGGCACAGGCCGACGGTCCGTACCGTATCCCTGTGGTGGTCGGGGCTGCCGAGGCGCAGTCGATTGCCATCAAGATGGAAGGAATCGTGCCGCCGCGGCCTATGACCCACGACCTTTTCGCCTCTTTGGCGCAAGCCTACGGGGTAGTGCTCCGCGACGTGTTCATCCATAAGTTCGAGGACGGGATTTTTTCGTCGGAACTGACGTTTGTCGACGGCCAGGGGCGCGAGGTGGTGCTTGACGCCCGGACTTCCGACGCCATCGCGATCGCTATGCGCACGAAGGCCCCGATTTACACTACCCGTGAAATCCTCGCCGAGACCGGGTTCCTGATGGAGGTAAAGGAGGCGGATGCCGCCGACCTCCCTTCCGACAGCGAGATTGCCGAGGTTATGGCCCCGAAGCTGGAAAACCTCGCGATAGAGGAGCTTGAACGCACCCTCGCACGCCATATCGAGCTGGAAGAGTACGAGGAGGCGGCGAAAGTACAGGCGATAATAAACGCCAAAAAAAGCGGCCAGGCCTGACCAGTCACCATTTACAGCCCCGAAGTGCTAACTTTTGGGGCTTATTATTTTTACCAACGCCAAGAAAAACGTAAATTTGCGGTTGGAACAGACAGATACGCGCTCCGGCTTGGCAGGCGCGAGTAGCTTTTCCGCCACAGAAAGAACCTAACAACAGAACGCAGATATGAATACATTGAAGCCGCGTCTCGCGGTGCTGAACTTTCTCGAGTTTGCCGTTTGGGGGGCGTATCTTACCTCGCTGGGCAATTTCCTTTTCAAGAACGGCCTCGGCGACCAAATAGGATGGTTCTACGCCATGCAGGGAATCGTCTCGCTCTTCATGCCCTCGATTGTAGGCATCGTGGCCGACCGCTGGATTCAGGCGCAGCGCATGCTCAGTATCTGCCATCTGCTCGCCGGAGCCTTCATGGCGCTCGCGGGGCTGTATTGCGCGCTGACCCCCGAAGTGTCTTTCGGGCCGCTGTTCGCTCTATATTCTGTGTCCGTGGCATTCTTCATGCCTACAATCGGATTGAACAATTCCGTTGCGTTCAACGCCCTTACAAAGGCCGGGATGGATACGGTCAAGGATTTCCCTCCGATCCGTATCTTCGGCACGATCGGCTTTATCTGCGCGATGCTTCTGGTAAACTTCGCCGGCCCGGCTGACGCCAAGTTCCAGACCACTTATATGCAGCTCTTCGTTTCAGCGGCCCTGAGCTTCATCATGGTATTTTATGCGCTGACAATGCCGAAATGTCCGACAAGCAACGCTCCGCAGACCGGCAACTGGGTCGACAAGATGGGACTCCGCGCGTTCACGCTCTTCAAAAAGAAGAAAATGGCGGTCTTCTTTATTTTCAGCATGATGCTCGGCGTATCTCTCCAGATTACTAACGGATATGCCAATCCGTATATCACTTTCTTCGAGCACCTTCCCGAGTTTGCCAACGCCTGGGCGGCACAGAACGCCAACGCCCTGATTTCCCTGTCGCAAATCAGCGAAACCTGCTGCATACTCCTGATTCCTTTCTGCCTGAAGCGTTTCGGAATAAAGGGCGTGATGCTGATGTCGATGTTCGCCTGGGTGCTCCGTTTCGGCCTCTTCGGTCTGGGCGACCCCGACGGGCGGCTCTGGATGTTCGTTCTTAGCTGCATTGTCTACGGTATTGCGTTTGACTTCTTCAACGTCAGCGGCGGCCTGTATGTCGATAAGGAAACTTCCCCCGAAATCCGCAGCTCCGCCCAGGGTCTGTTTATGATTATGACCAACGGCCTCGGAGCCACAATCGGCACCCTCGCCGCTATGGCTATTGTAAACAGCAACGTTGTCGCGACAGCGCCCCTCGCCGAGCAGCTTGAGGGATGGCGCGACTCTTGGATGGTGTTCGCCGGTTACGCCCTCGTTGTGGCGGTTCTTTTTTGGATTGTTTTCCGCGACAAGAAGGAGCCGGTGTCAAAGAATGAAATAGAGACCGCCGAGGGGACTGAGTCTCCCGCCGACGGCTTTGTAAACTAATTCAAACGAAAGACGTTTTATTTCCGTGATTCAGTTTTTTGCCCCCGACATACTGAGTGATTCGCGGCTTCCCGACCAGGAGGCCGCCCATTGCGTGAAGGTGCTTCGCCACGTCCCGGGCGACGAGGTCACGGTTGTCGACGGCAAGGGGACGCGCTACCGCTGCCGCCTTACCGAGGCGACCAACAAGCGCACCGAGGTCGAGATTATCGACCGGGAGGAGGTCCCTCCATACTGGGAGGCCGGAATCACGATCGCAGTGGCCCCGACAAAGCATCTCGACCGAATGGAGTGGCTTGTAGAGAAACTGACCGAGGTCGGTTTCGACCGCTTTATCCCGCTGCTCTGCCGCTTCTCCGAGCGGAAGGAGCTGAAAACCGAGAGGCTGGAGAAAATCGCCGTCTCGGCGATGAAGCAGAGCCTGAAGGCCGCGGTGCCTGAAATAACGCCGATGACTCCTTTCAAGAAATTCATTGCCGACACCTCGGGCATCCCGCAGCGCTTCATAGCACATTGCGCCCCCGACCAGCCGCGCCGCCTTCTCAGCCGCGAGTACGATCCCTCAAGGGAGGCCGTCGTGCTTATCGGGCCGGAAGGGGATTTCTCTCCCGAGGAAATCGCGATGGCTCTTGAAGCCGGGTTTGTCCCGGTCAGTCTCGGCGACGCGAGGCTGCGCACCGAGACAGCCGCCCTTACCGCTTGCCAGACATTCCACACCGTCGGCGAGCTGCGCGACCGGCTCTCCTAAGCAAACAAAGAATAACATCACACCAGACCTATATAAATGGAATTTGACCTTCAAAAATATCTTTACGACTCGCCTGACAGGAACTTCTTCCTGCTGGCAGGTCCCTGCGTCATAGAGGGCGAGGAAATGGCACTCGACATCGCGGCCAAAGTAAAGGCCGTGACCGACAGGCTCGGTATCCCCTATGTTTTCAAGGGAAGCTACCGCAAGGCCAACCGCTCGCGCCTCGACTCCTTCACGGGCATCGGCGACCTCGAGGCCCTCGCCATTCTGAAAAAGGTAAGGGATACTGTCGGGGTTCCTGTCGTCACCGACATACATACCGCCGACGAGGCCAGGCTTGCCGCCGAGTTTGTCGACATGCTCCAGATTCCGGCGTTCCTCTGCCGCCAGACCGACCTGCTGGTGGCCGCGGCGAAAACCGGGAAGATGGTAAATATAAAGAAAGGACAGTTCCTCTCCCCCGCCGCGATGAAGTACGCGGTCCAGAAGGTACGCGATGCCGGGAATCCGAATGTCGCGGTAACCGAGCGCGGCACCACGTTCGGCTACCAGGACCTGATTGTCGATTACCGCGGTATTCCCGAGATGAGGCAGAACGGGTGCCCCGTCATCCTTGACGTGACTCATTCGCTCCAGCAGCCGAATCAGACGGAAGGGGTCACCGGCGGCCGCCCTGACATGATCGAGACCGTCGCCCGCGCGGGAATCGCCGTCGGGTGCGACGGCATCTTCATAGAGACCCATCAGAACCCGGCGGTCGCCAAGAGCGACGGCGCGAACATGCTTCGCCTTGATCTTCTACCCTCTCTTCTGGAACGGCTCACCACGCTGAGAATGGCCGTTAATTCCTTTAATGCCGATTGCTAATGATGAACGTACGCAGCTATTTCGCCGCCGCCCTGCTTGCCGCCGCGGCGGTATTTCCAGCGGCCGCCCAGCAGGGGCTTGACAATCCGATGACCCGCGCCATGATGGAGGTCTACAACCAGGAGCTGGCGGCTAATCCGCAGTCCTACGAGGTCTACTTCCGCCGCGCCAATGAATATTACAAGTTCAACCAGTACCTCCGCGCCCTCTCGGATGTCGACAACGCGATAAAGTACGCTCCAGCTACGGACACCGAATTCCTCTACGAGGCCACGTTTCTCCGTGCGGAGATTTACCAGATGCTCGACAAACACCAGGAGGCGCTTGCCGATTTCACCGAGGCGCTGAGGCTCGACCCGTCGTCGTTCCTGGCGCTTTACCAGAAAGCAAATTCCGAATATGAGCTCGGACGCTATGCCGATGCGAAGGGTGACTACAACCGTATGCGCGCTATCAACCCCCGAAGCGCCGAAGCCCTGACGGGGCTCGCCCGTGTGGCGGTCAAGGAGAACAATCTTGGTCTGGCCCAGCAGTATATGGACGACGCGGTCAAGATGATGCCCTCCGACAGCGACATTTTCGTGCGCCGCGCCTCCGTAAGGCGTATGCTCGGCGACAACACCGGTGCGGTCGAGGATCTGATTATGGCGATTTCTATTGACTCCAATTCCCGCGCGATACAGGAACTGGCCAATATCGGAAATTCTGACTATCCGGCCGTGATTACCGGACTCAGCGGCGCGATCAGCCAGGCCCCCGACCAGCCGATGCTCTACTACCTGCGAGGATTTATAGCCCAGGCCCACGCCCACTATCTCTCGGCAATCGACGACTACCGCAAGCTGGTCGACAACAATATGTATAACTACGCCGGAATCTACGGAGCGCTCGGCGAATGTTATTTCCAGCTTTGCGACTACGACCGCGCCCTGGAATTTGTGAACCAGGCGATAGGGATGGACCCCGCCAATCCCGAGTACAATACGACGCTCGCGGGAATCCGCCGCGCCATGGGTGACTACCGCGCCGCGCTGAAGGCTGTCGACTTCGCCCTGAGCGATGCGCCGGCCGACCGTTCTGCCCTGGCTGAAAAGGGTAGGGTGCTTTACTCCCTCGAGCGCTACGACGAGGCTTCCGGCATCTTCGGGGAGCTGATTATGGATAACCCGGAGGACGCGATGAGCTATATGCTCCAGGCCTGGGTGGTAAGCGACGGACTGAAACAGCCCCGCAACGCCGCGCCGATATACAAGAGACTCCTTGAATCGTCGGCTGCCGAGGCAGTCAACGCTTCCGGCGAGCATTTTACTTCCCCTTCGACCCTCCGCGGTTTCGCCCTGCTGTTCACGGGTGATACCGAGGGTGCGCTTCGCTGGGCCGACGACCTTCTCCGCGACAACAACGATTCAGACGGTTCGCTGAACTACCTTGCCGCCTGCCTGTACGCCCAGGCCGGAGACAAGGAGAAGGCGCTCGCGTGTGTCGACCGTGCCCTGGGTCGCGGTTACGCGAGCCTCTACAACTGGAAGGTAAACGACTCGGCGAGGGTTAACGTGGCTCCCCTTCGCGGGGATGCCCGATTCGACCGTGCGCTCGAGTCGTACTCTTACCTCTTTAAGTAATCAGGAGTGGCAGATGAAGCAGAGAGTCCTGATAGTAAACAAGTTCTATTATCCGCGCGGAGGCGACTGCGTCTGCACCCTTAATCTGGAGCGGCTTCTCGCCGACCGGGGGCACGACGTGGCTGTCTACTCTATGCGGTACCCTGAGAATCTCCCCTCCAGGTGGAGCGGCTATTTCGCCTCCCCGGTTGATTTCAGCGGTTCCGCGAAGGAGAAGCTGCGTGCCGCGGCCAGGACAATGGGGTGGGGGGGCATACGCTCCTCGTTTGCCGGGATACTTGCCGATTTCAAGCCCGACGTAGTTCATCTGCAGAATATCCACAGCTACTTGTCGCCGCGGCTCGCCGTTATGGCCCGCCAGGCCGGGGCGCGGGTCGTATGGACCCTCCATGACTTCAAGCCGGTATGCCCCTCCTACGGCTGTCTGCGCGACGGGAAACCTTGCGAGGAATGTTTTGACTCAAAGACCGCCGTGGTGCGCCATCGTTGCATGAAGGGCTCGCTCGCGGGGAGCGTTGTAGCGTGGCTGGAGGCAATGCGCTGGAACAGGCGCCAACTTGAAAGGAATGTGGATCTGTTCATCTGCCCCAGCGAGTTCATGCGCGGCAAGATGGAAAAGGCCGGTTTTGACCCCGCAAAGCTGCGCGTCAACTGCAACTTCGTCGGTTTCGACAAGATGGAGCGGTTCAAGACGCTTGAGGCTCCCGACCGCTCCTCACGTGGGGTGTATTACTGCTATGTCGGACGGCTGTCGGAAGAAAAGGGGGTTGAATCGCTGCTCGAGGCTGCCTCGAAATTCCCGGCAGTATTGAAAATTGCCGGAGACGGTCCGCTGCTCGAATCTCTCTCCGGCCGTTATTCCGACAACAATAACATCGAGTTCCTCGGACGCCGGAACCCCGACGAAGTTGTTAATCTGCTTCGCGGCGCCCGTTTTTCCGTGATGCCGTCGATATGCTACGAGAATAATCCCCTCGGAGTTATCGAATCGCTCTGCGCCGGGACTCCGGTTGTCGGAGCTGAAATCGGCGGAATCCCGGAACTTATAGTCCCGGAAAAAACCGGACTTACCTTTGAAAGCGGCAACGTTGACGCTCTCTTAAAGGCCCTCGATGCCGCTTACAAGGCAGACTGGGACTACGGGGCGATTCGCGGCGACGCTCTTGAACGCTTTTCGGCAGACCGCCATTACCGCGAGTTGCTTGACATATATAATACACACACCGGCCCCTCCCGTCGTCGCTGACGGCCCGGGCAACTTCTATCTTTGGAATTCAAATGAACGCTATAACGCCAACCGACGCTTCTATCATCCTGACCTACCGCTGCCCGATGCGGTGCAAGATGTGCAACATATGGCAGAACCCTACCGACAAGAAGGAGGAAATCAAGGCCGCTGACCTGAAATCGCTCCCGCGCCTGAAATTCATCAACCTTACCGGCGGAGAGCCCTTCGTGCGAGAAGACCTTCCCGAGATTGTCGAGGAGTGCTTCCGGCATACCGACCGTATCGTCATATCTACTTCCGGCTGGTTTGAGGACCGCGTGATCGCTCTCGCGAAGCGTTTCCCGAATATAGGGATACGCATCTCGATCGAGGGGTTGAGCGGCAAGAACGACGAGCTTCGCGGCCGCGAGGGGGGATTTGACAAGGGCCTCCGCACGCTGCTGATGCTTAAAGACATGGGAGTCAAGGACATCGGCTTCGGATGCACTGTTTCTAACAACAATTCAAAGGATATGCTGGCGCTTTACCAGCTTTCCAAATCTCTCGGAATGGAGTTCGCGACCGCGGCGTTCCATAATTCCTACTACTTCCACAAGGACGATAACGTTATCACGAACTGCGAGGAGGTATGCCGCGACTTCGAGCAGCTTATCGAGTGGCAATTGCAGGAAAAACATCCGAAATCGTGGTTCCGGGCCTTCTTCAATATGGGGCTGATCAACTATATCGAAGGTGGGCGGCGCATGCTCCCCTGCGAGGCGGGTTCGGCCAATTTCTTTATCGACCCGTGGGGCGAGGTGTTCCCCTGCAACGGCCTGGAGGAGAAATACTGGAAGGAGTCTATGGGGAATATCCACGAGGCTGACTTTATGACCATATGGAACTCCGAGCAGGCGGCGAAAGTGCGCGAGAAGGTTCGGCGTTGCCCGAAAAACTGCTGGATGGTCGGAACCGCCTCGCCGGTGATGCACAAGTACATAAAGCACCCCGCCAAGTGGGCGCTTACCAATAAGTTGCGCTCAATGCGCGGCCTGAAGCCGTGTCTCGACAAGACCTGGTACGACGTAGGGCAGGATCCCTCGCAGGGAGACCTTCGGGAAAAATTCTGACCAGTAACGCCATACTTTCGAGCTTTCACCTAACTAATCACGCGCCATGAAAATCGTAGTCACAGGAACGAGGGGAATCCCCGCCATCCAGGGGGGAGTGGAGACCCATTGCGAGCAGCTTTACCCCCGGATAGCGGCGATGGGGCACGATGTGACTGTGATTCGACGCACCCCCTACATTACTCCTCAAAACAGGCTTTCCGAGTTCAAGGGGGTAAGGCTGGTTGATGTTTATGCTCCGAGAAAGAAAAGTGTAGAGGCTATCGTCCATACCTTTCTGGCCGTAATCAAGGCCAGGAGACTTAATCCGGACGTGCTCCATATCCACGCCATCGGCCCCTCGCTGATGGTGCCGTTTGCCCGTTTGCTCGGTATGAAAGTCGTGACCACGAACCACGGACCCGACTATGACCGCCAGAAATGGGGGAAGCTCGCCCGCACGGCTTTAAGGCTCGGAGAACGCTTAGGCACCCGGTTCTCTAACAAGGTAATCGTGATTTCCAACGTTATAGCCGGGATTCTACGCGACAATTACGGACGCTCCGATACCGAGCTGATTTTCAACGGAGTTGAAAAGCCTGTCAGATCTGCCGGACGCGAGTATCTGCGAGAATGGGGGATAGAGGAGCGGCCATATATCGTAGCTCTTGGAAGGTTCGTAAAGGAGAAGGGGTTCCATGACCTGATTGAGGCGTATGCGGCTTCCGGCCTCCGGGAGCGGTGCGCGCTGGTAATCGCGGGGGACTCCGACCATCCCGATGAGTATTCGGAAGCGCTTAAGCGCCAGGCCCGCGATGCGGGAGTGGTGCTTACCGGCTTCATACGCGGGGAGCGGTTGAACCAGCTTATGAGCTATGCGTCGCTCTTCGTTCTTCCGTCATACCACGAGGGTCTTCCGATTGCTCTTCTTGAGGCTATGAGTTATGACCTGGATGTCGTCGTGAGCGACATTCCGGCCAACAGAATACCCGAATTGGAGGAAGACGACTTCTTCCCGGCAGGGGATGTAGCCTCATTGGCTACACTTTTAGAGAAAAAAAATGTAGCGCATCGCGCCACACGGACGTATAATCTCGCTAATTACGATTGGGACGAAATCGCGGCTCGGACGGTTGACGTTTACCGCGAAGTTTGCCGTTACAAATGATTTTTTTTGCAGAATAGGCCCAATAAATGAATTTTTGTGTCCTGTTTTTCGGTTTTATGGTAATATGATTTATTGTCTGATACGTATTTTAGTTCAAAAAAAATGCGCAGATACAAAAATAATCGCTAACTTTGCACCCTAAAACGGAAAACTTCAAAAATTTATGAAGATTGACGCTCTAAATCTTGATATGATTTTCGAGACGAGCTGGGAAGTTTGTAACAAAATCGGCGGTATTTACACCGTTTTGTCAACAAAGGCCCTTACCCTGCAAAATCTCTATAAGGACAAGACCATATTCATCGGACCCGATGTATGGACCGAAGAGAATCCTTCACCCTATTTTTCAGAAGTGCCCTCGCTGCTGCGCCCCTGGCGCGACAAGGCCGAACTCCCCGAAGGGATTTCCGTGCGAATCGGACGGTGGAACATCCCCGGCAAGCCCATCGTGGTGCTTGTGAAGTTCGACGCCATGTACAAAATCAAAGACTATTATTATGGTGAGATGTGGGAGCGCTATGGCGTTGACTCGTTGCACGCTTACGGCGACTACGACGAGGCTTGCGCTTTCTCCCTGGCCGCCGGCATGGTAATCGAGAGCATCTGTAACTACAAGCGTACCCGCCATAAAAACATTGTGGCCCATTTCGACGAATGGACAACAGGCATGGGGCTGTTATATGTCAACTGGAAGCTCCCTAAGGTAGGTACGATTTTCACAACCCACGCTACTTCGATAGGCCGCAGCATCTGCGGCAACGGCAAGCCCCTGTATGATTATATGAAGGGGTATAACGGCGACCAGATGGCCCAGGAGCTTAACATGCAGTCGAAACACTCGCTCGAGAAGGCTGCCGCCCATTACGCCGACTGCTTCACGACCGTTTCCGACGTTACCGCGACCGAATGCGAGCAGTTGCTCGACAAGCGCCCCGACATTGTCACCCCGAACGGCTTCCAGCCGGACGCAATACTGACTAAGGGCCGTATGCGCAAGGCCCGCGAAGTCGCCCGCGAGGCGATGCTCAACGTCGGCTCCGCCATGATCGGCCGCAAGCTCCCGGCCGACACATTCATCGCCGCTACTTCCGGCCGCTGCGAATACCGAAACAAGGGCATCGACGTGTTCCTTGACGCCGCCAAGCGTCTCGAGCAGGAGGGAGTCGCGAAGCAGATGCTGCTTTACGTGCTCGTTCCGGCCTGGTCGAAGGAAGCTCGCCAGGATGTCAAGGACGCTGTCGCCGCGGGGACTAATCCCGGCGTTGCCGATCCAGCGATCACCCATACGCTCAACAATCCGGACTCAGACCAGATTATCAGCCGTATCCACCAGCTCGGCCTTTCATCCGACCGAGGCTCGAACGTACAGGTGATTTACGTGCCCTGTTACCTTAACGGTGACGACGGCATCTTCAACATGCAGTATTACGACATGCTTGCCGGGATGGACGCGACGGCGTTCCCCTCGTACTACGAGCCCTGGGGTTACACCCCCCTGGAGAGCGTGGCCTACGGCGTTCCGACGGTGACGACCTCCCTTTCCGGCTTCGGCCAGTGGGTGCTGTCCACCTCGGCGAGCGATTTCGAGCAGAGCGGCGTGGTTGTCATCTCGCGTTCCGACTCCGACTACCATTCGGTTGTCGAGAAACTTGCGTCATCGCTCCGCCGTCTCGCCGATGCCGATGCCGACTCCCGCGACAAGATTTCCAAAGCGGCCCGCTCGACAGCCGACAAGGCGCTCTGGGATTACTTCATCGTCTACTATGTCGAGGCTTTCAAGAAAGCCCTCGCCGCTGCGGACGCGCGCGAATGAGATTTGCGATACACAATATATATATAAAGATTAAATTTCCTACTTACAAATACCTCACACATGAAACTTCAAGTCAGTAACACTAATGTCCCCAACTGGCACGACATTACAGTGAAATCAGACCTGCCCTCGAAGCTCAAACCCCTCGAAGAACTCGCCAAGAACCTGTGGTGGGTATGGAACAGCGAAGGCAAAGCCCTGTTCCGCGACCTTAACCCCGACCTCTGGCGCTCGACGGGCGAAAACCCCGTCATGGTGCTCCAGCAGCTTTCCGCAGAGCGTCTTGAAGAAATCCTGGCCGACAAGGAACTTCTGGCCCGTATCGACCATGTCTACGGGATGTTCAAGGAGTATATGGCCCAGCCGATGCGCTCCGACATCCCCTCCGTCTCCTACTTCTCGATGGAGTACGGCCTGTGCAACGCGCTGAAAATCTATTCCGGCGGCCTCGGCGTGCTCGCCGGCGACTATATCAAGGAGGCTTCCGACAGCCGCGTCCCGATGACCGCCGTCGGCTTCCTTTACCGCTACGGTTACTTCACCCAGTCGCTGAGCGTTGACGGCCAGCAGATTGCCAACTATGAGGCTCAGAACTTCAACCAGCTCCCGATCGAGCAGGTGATGGAGAACGGCCACCCCATGATTCTCGAGGTGCCTTACCCCGGACGCACGATTTACAGCCATGTATGGCGCGTGAACGTGGGCCGCATGAACCTCTACCTCATGGATACAGACTTTGAGATGAACTCCGAGTTCGACCGATCGATCACCCACCAGCTCTACGGCGGCGACTGGGAGAACCGTATCAAGCAGGAGTATCTTCTCGGTATCGGCGGCATCCTGATGCTCAAGAAGCTCGGCATCAGCACCCAGCTCTACCACTGCAACGAGGGCCACGCCGCGCTGCTCAACCTTCAGCGCCTGGTCGACTACGTGCAGGAAAAGCACCTCGACTTCAACGTAGCCCTCGAGCTGGTGCGCGCTTCCAGCCTCTACACCGTCCACACTCCCGTCCCCGCCGGTCACGACTACTTCGACGAGGGTCTGTTTGGCAAGTATATGGGCGAGTTCCCCGCGAAGCTCGGTATCTCCTGGAATGACCTTATGAACATGGGCCGCGAGAATCCGAACACCAACGAGCGCTTCTCGATGAGCGTCTTCGCCCTGAACACCTGCCAGGAGGCCAACGGCGTTAGCTGGCTCCACGGCGAGGTTTCCAAGAAGATGTTCGCCGGAATATGGAAGGGTTATACCTGGGAAGAGAGCCATGTCGGCTATGTAACCAACGGCGTGCACATGCCTACCTGGGCTGCTTCCGAGTGGAAGGAGTTCTACGCTGAAAAGCTCGGCGAGAATATGTTCAGCCATCAGGACGACGCCAAGGCCTGGGACGGTATCCTGAAATGTACCGACCAGGAAATCTGGAATATGCGCATGACGATGAAGAACAAGTTCATCAACTTCGTCAAGCGCGACTTCAAGGCAAAGTGGCTCGCCAACCAGGGTGATCCCTCCGCCGTGATGAGCATCGTTGACAAAATCAACCCCAACGCCCTGATTATCGGCTTCGCCCGCCGCTTCGCGACCTACAAGCGCGCCCACCTGCTCTTCACCGACCTCGACCGTCTGTCGAAAATCGTCAACAACGAGAAGTTCCCCGTGCAGTTCGTGTTCTCCGGCAAGGCGCACCCCGCCGACGGTGCCGGCCAGGGCCTGATCAAGCGCATCATGGAAATCTCGCGCATGCCGCAGTTCCTCGGCAAGATTATCTTCCTCGAGGATTACAATATGATTGTCGCCAAGCGCCTCGTAACCGGCGTCGATATCTGGCTCAACACCCCGACACGTCCTCTCGAGGCTTCCGGTACCTCCGGCGAGAAGGCTCTGATGAACGGCGTGCTCAACTTCTCCGTGCTTGACGGATGGTGGTACGAGGGCTACCGCTTCGACGAAAAGGCCGGATGGGCCCTTACCGACAAGCGCACCTTCACCAACCAGGCCCAGCAGGACGCTCTCGACGCGGCAACCATCTACTCGATGCTCGAGAACGAAATCGTGCCCCTCTATTACGCTAAGAACTCCAAGGGTTACTCCCCCGAGTGGGTGCAGTATATCAAGCGCTCGATCGCGCATATCGCTCCCCACTTCACGATGAAGCGCATGATTGAGGATTACATCCACCGCTTCTACAACAAGGAGGCCGAGCGCACCGCCAAGCTCGTCGCCAACGACTACGCCGAGGCAAAGGAAATCGTGGCCTGGAAGGAAAAGGTCGCTGCCGCGTGGGACGGTGTCCGCGTGCTTGATGTCAAGGCTTCCGATGTTACTGATTCAGTAACTGGTACCGATTTCCACGTTGAGGCAGTCATCGACACCAACGGTCTGGCAAACGACCTCGGCCTGGAGCTGGTTGCCTACAAGAAGGAGGGCAACGAAGAGAAGTACTTCGGCCGCGAAGCCTTCAAGGTTGCCAAGGTAGACGGCAACGTCGTGACCTTCAAGCTCGACTCCAAGCTCCGCGAGGCCGGCGTGTTCCGCTACGGTTACCGCCTCTATCCCGTTAACCCGGCGCTTCCCCACCGCATGGACTTCGCCTACACCCGCTGGATTTAATCCATTCGGCTAACCAATATAATCGGCGCTGTGTCAAATTATAGGCACAGCGCTTTTCGTATTCTCTTCTTTTTGCATCCGCAAGAGTTGGCGCGGTATGAAAAGAGCCCGGCTTGCGCCAGGCTCTTGTTTTATGACTTAACTTTATTATGAGCTGTGTTTGAGCTGTTGGTGTATAAAGATACGCTTTTTTTGGTTATGACTGGTCTACGAATCATAATAAGTAAGGTGGTCAATCCGCTTGGGGATTATCGTGGTGTAGTAGTCCGGTTTCGCGTTCCGGCGGCCGGGGTTGCTTTTGGGGGCAACGGGCGGCGGTTACTTGTAGTCTTTGAGCATTTTCTGGAGACGCTGGCGGGCGAAGAAGATGCGGCTCTTCACGGTGCCGAGGGGGAGGTTCATCTTCTCGGCGATTTCGTTGTACTTGTAACCTGCGACGTGCATCGAGAAGGGTACGCGGTAATCGTCGGAGAAGGAGTTGATGGCGGCGGTGATTTCGCCGGCCGCTATCGAGCCTTCGGGGGTGTCGAGACCTGACTCCTGGGGAAGGTTGAGGTGGTAGAGGTCCTCGGTCTGGTCGATGATTGTCGCTGAGCGAACGACCTTGCGGTAGTTGTTGATGAAGATGTTGCGCATGATTGTGAACACCCATCCCTTGAAGTTCACGTTCTCGACGTATTTGTCTTCGTTGTCGAGGGCCTTGAGGGTCGTGTCCTGAAGGAGGTCGTAAGCGTCGTCGCGGTTGGAAGTGAGCAGGTACGCGAAGTTGAGGAGATTGCTTTGAAGGGCTAAGAGCTTAGTCTGAAAATTTTTGGAACTCATAATGCGAAAGTGTTAAGTAAGTCGTTTGAGATAGTTTTGTAACCACTTTGTGACTACGATGCAAAGATACGCATTGTTTTTGTAATTCAAAATATTTCGGCAATAAAATTTTCAAAAAATCGCAAAATTTTTCTTTGGTTAATGTAATTATCTGAAAATCAGATGATAATAAGTTGATAATTTTTGACACAAAATTGTTACAACAAGTGTTTCATTGCGTAACAATATGGATTGTACATGTAACTATCGGAAAATCAGAAGTGTAGCGTAATTGTTCAATTAGAGAATGCTATTTTTCCGCTTTATTATGGCTCGTTTTTGTGAATAAGTGTTAATTTTTATCCTTTGTTTATAGGTTTTGGCTCTATTTGTTGTGAGGCTTTTGTAACTAAAAATGATTTTGTGGACTGGAAGTGGTGTTTTAAGAATACCGCTAATTGTTACAGTCTGTTGCGTGATGTTACGAAAGTGTTGCCTGGTGTTACAGCTTTTTCCCCCATTCGGCAGGCAAATATCGCGCCCTCTGTTTTATATAAAGGAGATTCTTTTGTCAATTGGGCCGGATGTCGTAATTTTGCACTATGAATCAAGATAACATACGCCCCGGGGAGGTGGACTTTGTCGTCAACGGCGTAAAGCTCCACGCGGAGGTCAGCGGGAGCGGTGCCCCTCTGCTCCTGATGCACGGCTGGGGCTGCGACCATACGACGGTCAGGTCTATCGCCGCGACCGCCGCGCTGACCAACCGGGTTTACAATATCGATTTCCCCGGATTCGGCGCGTCCCCCGAGCCGGACGAGGTCTGGGGTGTCGAGGAATATACGGCGCTTGTCGAGGCGTTCGCCCGGCAGGAGGGGCTGGAACTCCCGGTGCTTGTCGGTCACTCTTTCGGTGGCCGCGTGGCGATACTTATGGCGTCGCGTACTCCTGTCTCAAAGGTAGTGCTGGTCGATGCCGCCGGAATAAAACCCCGTCGTTCCCTGGCTTATTATTATAAGGTGTATTCCTTCAAGGCCGCGAAGAGGCTCGCCTACCTGCTCCTGGGAAAGGAGAGGGCGGCCAAACACATTGAGGCGATGAGGGCGCGGCGCGGCTCGAGCGACTATTCGCAGGCTTCTCCGAAAATGAGGGCCATTATGAGCAAGGTCGTTAACCAGGACCTTACGGACCGTCTCTCTCTCATTAAGGCTCCCACGCTGCTGATATGGGGCGAGAACGACACGGCTACCCCGGTGGCCGACGCCCGCAAGATGGCGAAGCTGATTCCCGACGCGGGGCTTGTCTCGTTCACGGGAGGCGGCCATTACAGTTTCCTTGACAATCCGGCGCAGTTCAGAGCCGTGTTGTCCTCATTCCTGAACTCTTCAAATTGACGATATGAATACAGTCACTATGGTTATCGCCCTGGCGGTGGCGGTGCTTGCCGCTGTCGATATGTCCGCGGTTTTCGCCCGCGACCTGATGATGTTCCAGCAGAACTCCTATCGCGGCGACCGCTATGTCCGCTGGTTCGAGCAATCGGGCGAGAGTACGTCGCTCGGCCGAATATTCTGCTGCGTTGCGCTGATGTTCATGCTCGTTAACCATCTGCCGTTTTTCGCCGGGGCCGCGGTCGCTGTTATAATAGTGGTGTGGCAGTTCGTCGCGCTTCTGCGGAAGAAATACAAGAAGCCGCTTGTCTGGACTCCCCGCGCCAGGAGGATCTACGGCGTTATGTGGGGGCTCGCGGCCGTTGTCGCCGCGCTGTTCGGCGTCACTCTCGGATTGAAGGTACTTGCCTGCTCGATGGTGGGCATCCTTATTGTTTCCCCGCTTTTCCTCTTAGGTGCCAACGCCCTGCTGCGTCCCGTAGAGAAATCAATCAATAAGAAGTATTACGACGAGGCTGCTTCGATTCTCGCGTCGATGCCCTCGCTGAAGGTTGTCGGTATCACCGGCAGCTACGGTAAGACTTCGACTAAGCATTACCTTACCCGGATTCTTCAGGAGCAGTTCGCTGTTACGATGACGCCCGGCAGCTTCAACACTACGATGGGGGTTATCCGCACCGTGCGCGAGCATCTGCGTCCCTATGACGAGGTCTTCGTCTGCGAGATGGGCGCCAAGCAGCTTGGCGACATAAAGGAGATTTGCGACCTGGTGCATCCTTCGATTGGCGTAGTCACCGCTGTCGGGGAGCAGCACCTCGAATCGTTCAAGACAATCGAGAATGTGCAGCGCACGAAGTTCGAGCTTGTCGACTCTCTCCCGGCCGACGGCTTGGCGGTTGTGAACGACGATTTCCCGTATGCCGCTTCAAGGAAGGTTGGCAACACAGCCTGCCTGCGCTACGCGGTGAGCAACACCGGCGCGGCGGACTATACCGCGGCCGACATAGAGTATTCCCCTGACGGCACCTCGTTCTCTGTCGCCGGTCCCGGACTCGAGGAGCCTCTCAGGCTGCAGACGAAGCTCGTCGGCGAGTGCAATATCTCGAACCTTATGGCCGCTGTCGTGGTGGCTCTGCGGCTCGGGGTCCCTGTCGAGAAAATACGGTATGCCGTGGGGCAGATCGAGCAGGTTGAACACCGCCTGAATATGAAGCGCACTCCGGGTGGCGTCACGATTATCGACGACGCTTTCAACTCCAACCCGTCCGGCTCGAAGATGGCGCTCGACGTTCTGTCGCGTATGACGGGCGGCCGCCGCATCGTTGTCACTCCCGGCATGATCGAACTGGGCGACATTCAGGCGAGGGCCAACGAGGAGTTCGGGCGCCACGCCGCGAAATGCGCCGACATAGCTATCGTTGTCGGCGGTTACAACCGCGACGCCATACTGGCCGGGCTTGCCGCCGGACCGATAAAGGAGGAGGATATCCACGCTGTCGACAGCTTCGCAAAGGCCCAGCAGCTCCTTTCGACGATTCTCCGCCCGGGCGACACGGTGCTCTACGAGAACGACCTTCCCGATACTTTCAAATGATATTTCAATAGCTTATAAATAGCAATGGCAAAGACTAATATAGGCGTGTTTTTCGGCGGACGATCCACCGAGCACGAGATTTCCGTTATTTCCGCCAACCAGGCTATCGCCGCGGTTGACCGCTCAAAATTCGACGTTACACCGATTTATATTTCCAAGGAGGGGCATTGGTACACTGGCGACGCTCTCCTCGATCTCAAGAACTACCGCGACATTCCCTCGCTGCTCAAACAGACAGAGGAGGTCTATATGCGCCCTATTTACGGCGACTACAACCTTTACCTGGCCAATCCCCGCGGGCTGTTCTCCAAGAAGGACAAGCTGGCGAAGCTCGATGTCGTGATTCCCGTGCTTCACGGGGCGAACGGCGAGGACGGCACTTTCGAGGGTATTCTCGAGGCTATCGGCATACCTTTCGCCGGATGCGACACTCTTTCGTCGGCCAACGGCATGGATAAGATCACGATGAAGATGATTCTCCGCGAGAACGGAATCCCGGTTGTCGACTACGTATGGTTCACCGACCGCCAGTGGTTCGCCGAAAAGGAGAAGCTCGTGGCTGCCGTTGAGGAAAAACTCGGTTATCCCGTGATTGTGAAGCCGGCGAATCTCGGTTCCTCGATCGGCATCAGTTGCGCCCACGACCGCGCCCAGCTCGAACGTTCAGTTGAGGATGCGACCCGCTACGCGTCGCGCGTGATTGTCGAGAAGATGCTGGAGGAGATGCAGGAAATCAACTGCTCTGTGCTCGGCGACTGCGACGAGTTTGAGACCTCCATTCTCGAGGAGCCGATTAAAAGCTCCGAGATTCTCTCGTATGAGGCGAAGTATATGGGGGGCGACAAGGGCGCGAAAGGGATGCAGGCTTCGGCCAAGAAGATTCCGGCAGACCTGCCCGCTGACGAGACCGCCGAGATACGCCGACTGGCCGGCGAGACGTTCCGCGTGCTTAGCTGCCATGGGGTCAGCCGCGTGGACGTGATGATTGACCGCAGGACGCGTAAAATCTACGTTAACGAAATCAACACGATTCCCGGCTCGCTTTCGTTCTACCTATGGGAGGCGACAGGGATTCGGTTCGACCAGTTGATGGAGCGTCTGGCCAAGCTCGCCGTCAAGCGCGCCACCCACCGCTCGCAGAAGACCTTCTCCTTCTCCCAGAACATCTTCGCCATGGGCGGAGGCACCAAGGGCGGCGTCAAAGGCGCCAAACGATAAGGGGAGAGAAACCTAAAACCGATGGAAAAAGGAAAGCGGGTCGCGATTCACATCGCGACCCGCTTCTAATTGGCATTTGTATATGAAACAAACTTATCAATCAATCATTCAATTCTATGCTTTTCCGGGCTTTGGGAGACCCGTAGAGGGTTTACTTATCCAAGCTCCCTCGTAACTGTTTGACCATTATCTTAGACAAACAATGTACCAATTATCACATAAATTCAATATTCACGCAATCAAAATTAATGTAATTTCCTAACAATCAATCGATAATTCAATCTCCAATATTCAATATCTAATCAATCAATATGCAATCTTATCTGTTTTTGCCGCCCATTTCTCGAATGCGCGGATGGTTGCCTCGTTCTCCAGGTGGATGCAGGGGAGAGAGCGGCGGCCGCGGGGTTTCTCCAGCTCCTTATAGATAAAGTCGTCGGAGAAGTTTATCGCGTCGGCGTCTTCCTTGGTGTTGCCGAAGAATATCCGGCTTACTCCGGCCCAGTAGAGGGCCGACAGACACATGGGGCAAGGCTCGCACGAGCTGTAGACGGTGCATCCCGCAAGCGAGAATGTCGCCAGGGAAGCGCAAGCGCTCCGTATCGCGTTAACCTCCGCATGGGCGGTGGGGTCGTTGTTGAGCGTGACGGTGTTAGCGCCGGTGGCGATTATGTTTCCGTCGCGGTCAGTGATTACGGCTCCGAAGGGGCCTCCTCCGCGGTCGATGTTCTCTTCCGCGATTTTGGCTGCCATTTCCATGAACCGCTTGTCCTGTTCGGTGATGGGGTAAGAATTTTCTTTCACGGCTTTAATGGGTTAGGCTTGTTCTTCTGTTAACTCGTGACACACTTGCCGCCTTTGCGGAAAGCGGATACAAAGATAAGGATAATTTCGCAGCAAAAAATGCATATATGCAAAAAATATCCAAAAGTCGCCAAAATGGCCACAAACTGTATGCCGTTTTCGTTTCAGAACCTCTCGACGGGCAAGACCCGCTTCAAGGCCGGAGGGGCAAGTGCTTGGATGGTCGAAATTTCAATTATGCGCGGTCAACTTCGCTAAGTTGACACGCAAAATTACGCATTTTTTGTAATTACTTTTCTTAAAAGTTATTAATTTCAGGCCGATTTATGCCTTTTATGCTGTAAAACATATTTTAGCCGGGAGCGAGCGCCAGGGAGCGCTCGCTCCCGGCGTGTGAAATGGGGTAGGAGGCGTTATTTGTCGACAATCATCGTCAGCACCCCTGAAGGGTCATAGCATACCTGGTCAAACACCGGGTCGGCGATGTCGAGCCGGTAGCCCATGCGGTCGTGATGCACGGCTGAAACGCTCTCGGAGAAGCCGTTATGGTCAAGAAGCTGGTAGAGCTTCCCGGGAACGACGGCTTTCAGCAGCGTCGGGGCCAGGCAGTAGCCTTCCGGGGCTTCGATTTCGGTGATATTCCCTTTCTCGTTGAATCCGAGGTCGATGCCGTCGGCGAGCCTTACGTTGTAGCAGCCTGAGGCAAATTCCTTGTCGAGCCGCACTACGGCGTGTCCGTCGCAGTGGCGTTCGAGGAACTTGCGGGCTTTCGACGGCATATCGTCATAGCTTACCGAGCCAGAGATTACCGGGCCTACGCCGGTAAAGCCCATCGGGGTTTCAGGCATCGCCGCAGGGGCGGGGGAGATAGCCTGGTCACCGTCCGCCGCGGCGGACGCGCATATCGCTGTCAGGAGAATCGCTCCCGTTCCGAGGAGCGAGCGCAGACGGTCGCTCGCCAGTCTGATTCCTTTCCGGCTAAGATGTTTCGCGGTCTCTTTCATCTTGCTTCCTATACGTCGTAATGCCTTCATAATTTGGTCTCCTTTCAGGTTTGCTTTACATTATCAACGAATAGGCCGGGCGGTTGGTTCGCCATCCTGCGGCCCTATCTCAGGCCGTCGGGGTACTCCTTCAGATATAGCTCGCAGTTGGCTTTCAGTTCGGCGTACCATTCGGCTCCGAAGCGCTTTGTCAGCGGTCCTTCGAGGAACTGGTACAGGCGGATGCCTTTTTGCCGTCCGAGCTTTCGGGCCGGCTCGCATATTTTCCAGCTGTGGTAGTTTACAGCGGTAAAGGTCGGGAACTCCTTTAGGCGCAGGGGATATAAGGCGCATGAGGCGGGTTTGCGGAAGCGGCCGTCCGTTCGTCCCTCGCGGTAGGCTTTTTCAAGGGCGCAGAGACATACTCCCCCCTTTCCGTAGCAGGAGAAGGCGCAGTTGCGGCCGTCGAGGATTGTGGTCACGAGGTCTCCTTCTGGGTCCCTGTACGCAACGCCGTTCTCTCTTACCTCTTCCACGGCCCTGGGGAGCATGTCACCTTCGATGACGGGCACCAGGCGCTCGATGGCCTCGGCTTCGGCTTCGGTAACGGGCGCTCCCGCGTCCCCTTCGATGCAGCATGCGCCGAGGCACGCGTCGAGGTCGCAGCAGAAAAATTGTTCGGCGAGGTCGAGGCTCACCAGTGTGTCTTTTATCTGGAACATCTGATTTTTCGTTTTAGAACACTCTGTTAGTAGCCGGAATACAGAACGCCGGAACCGAGAAGCCGGTCGTATCGTTCTCCCGGAGCGAGGTAGTAGACGAGCACGAGATATTCGTTGATGGTCTGATAGAAGTCTCCCTCTATGTTGAATACCGGCGGGTCGGCGATATACTGATAGTTGTAGGCTCCCTGTTTGAGCATCAGCACTTTCTCGTAACGCCCGGTCGACGGGTTGTAGTCCATCCGCGAGCCGTTGTCGAATTTGCGGTGGGTGAAGTCGCCGTCGAGATATACCTCAGCGTCGGGAATCCGAAGCAGGTCGAGCGAGAAATGGACGGGGACGTAGTCGGCTTCCGTGTCCGAGCTCGTGGAGTTGTATTCCCTGACGAAGAAGCGGCCGTGCTGCGTGCGGTCGAAGCTGTATGGCTCGCCGACGCGCGGATGGTCCGTGGCGAGCCACATATGGTAATACGGCTCCTCGAACGTGATTTGCTCGACACCCATGCCGGGATAGCTGGTCGAGACCGTCTCCATTCGGCGGTACTCGTTGCCGGCGCGGAATATCATAGCCGGGGTATGCTCGTAGGTTATCGTCGAGCCGGACATCCGCGCGGGGTGTTTCAGCGTCGTGATGTTGTCGCGGCGGCCGTTCTGGACGATTTTCAGCGTAAGGTCGTTGTATGGGTCGCGTACAGGGTATTTGCGCAGGTCGACGTTCACGGCGAGCTGCTGGTGGGATTTGTTGTAGTCTATGTCGGTGCGCGAGCTGACGCTTCCTCCGACGCTTACCGCCCCTTCGGAGACCATGAAACGGGCCTGGAGGAGCACGTTCTCAGGTTCCGTCTCGGGGTAGACCCGCAGCAGGTAGTTGCCGGAGAGCCGGAAGCTGAACGCGTCGTTTGGGAGCGTGATTGTGTAATGGACGTAGTGGGTTATGGTGCCGCGCGAGAAGGCGTAGTCCTCCACATCCGCGTAATTGAATCCGTCGAAAACCTCTGAATCTACCAGGTCGGAAAGCCTCCAGTCGGCGTCGCAGTGGAAAATGGAGTATCTGAGGTATTCACGCTCGTCCCCCATCCCGTCGAATCCGATCACGAGGCAGTCATCCATGCCTTTGACGAGCACGGTTGGAGCCAGTCGGTCCCGGTCGCTTTCTATTGTCAGTGTGCGGTAGTCCGGCGAGAATATGGCGGTGCGGGTGTCGCCGGGCGTGTATTCCGTTGCCGAAGCGACGAGGGCGCAGAGCGCTATCGTGGTTGTCGTTATTCGAGCGAGCATCGTTTACCAGGATATGGGTTCCTTGCCGCAGGCGGCGAGGTAGGCGTTGGCTTTCGAAAAATGGGCGTTGCCGAAGAAGCCGCGGTGGGCCGACAGCGGGGAGGGGTGGGGCGACGTGAGCACCAGGTGGTGGCTATGGTCTATCAGCCTGGATTTGGATATGGCGTAGCTCCCCCAGAGCAGGAACACGAGGTTGTCGCGCCGCGCCGAAAGGGTTTCGATAACCGCGTCGGTGAATGTTTCCCATCCCTGGCGCTGGTGGGATCCGGCGGCGTGGCAGCGTACCGTCAGCGTCGCGTTCAGGAGAAACACTCCCTGCGTAGCCCAGCGGCTGAGGTCGCCATCGGCGGGGATGGGGGAGCCGGTGTCGGTATGTACCTCCTGGAATATATTGCGGAGCGAGGGCGGGAATGGAACCCCGGGAGCCACGGAGAAGCATAGGCCGTTGGCCTGTCCCGGTCCGTGATACGGGTCTTGCCCCAACAGTACGACCTTGACCTTGTCGAACGGGCAAGCGTCGAATGCCGCGAATATTTTCCCGGCTGGCGGGAAAACCATCGTGGTCGCGTATTCCCTCCTCACGAAGTCGGTCAACTGCCGGAAGTAAGGTTTCTCCCACTCCGCCGCCAGCGCCTCCTTCCATGTCTCTTCAATTCTTACATCCATACCAGAGGGTTTGGAAATTAAAATAATGTTGCCTGTTTGGCTGCGTTCCGTGGTACAAACGGAATTGCCGGATCGAAATCGCGAATTGTGTTTGCGACAAAAGTTCCGAGGTTTACAGGTACAGCATTTCCAATCATTTGCTCAATTTCGCTTTTTGAACCTACAAACTCATATGTTGGCGGGAATGTCTGGATCATGCTCCTCTCGCGTGTGGTTAGAGGGCGTATGCCTTCAAGAGAGCTTACTGGGTCGTTGGGATGGAGCTGATAACCATTGGGAATCGGACGGTTTACGCCCCTGATGGTCGGACTGGGTTCGTGAACGCTGAAAATCCCGCGGCGCGCATAGCTACGAGGGTGGCGGTAATAATATTCAAAGTCTATTGTGTCTCCGAAGTAATCTTTGACGCTCATAAACTTCTCAGAAAGCCTGTTGGAGATGTTCTCTGCCATAAAATCGTCTTTCTCGCCGAGTTTCCCGATAAGAAAGAAGCGTTTTCGCTTCTGCGGTACTCCGCAATATGATGCGTCAAGTACAGTCTGAGTAAGACCGTATCCGGCAAGTTTGAAAATTTCCTTTGCTGAGGCTAATTTTCTGGTTTTAGTGATGGTTGCAACATTCTCCATTACAAACCACTTTGGCTTTATATTTGCTATTATTTCTGCGTAAGATAGCGTCAGGTTGCCTCGCCCGTTATCCTCGTTGCGTAACCCCGCACTGCTGAAATCCTGACAAGGAGGCCCCCCGATAATCATGTCTGGGCGATATTCTCTTATCTGTTCGCTTGCCTTTGCCGTATCGGACAGGTCTAACTGGCTGATTGGATGAGAGAAATTTCGGTGATAAACCTTTATGGCTGCCGGCCAGTTATCATAACCGGCGACTACCTCAAACCCCGCGTTCTCAAAACCGAGGCTCAGTCCGCCACACCCGCAAAATAAATCTACTACTCTCATTATTACTCAAATAATTCAGGACTGTAAACAATCGCCGCGTCAAAACGGCGTTCCGGGCTTAGAAGGTTTTGGCCGCCCCCAAGGATTATGTTTTTAATTTCCGACTTATTGATTCTCGGATGAGTAAGCTCTTCGCATTTCAGGTAAGGATATGAGGCGGTACCGTTAAGTGCGAAAGCCTTGTCGTTCGCTATGTTGTAGGAGTGAAGCCTTACGATGCGCTTGTAATCGAACTGGCCGTAAACGCTATATTCAAACAGCATCAGGTACAGCCATATTATCGATCTCATCGACCGGCTTATAGATTTGGGAGAGTTAACATCTTCGTTCTTGTAACACATTTGAATGACAGCGAGATTGCTCCATACAAACACGTCCAGACAGTCGGGTACGAGAATCGGTTTGCGTCCCTCCGTTTTCCAAATTGGTTGCACAATAAGCGGCGTTTGCCTGGTGTGGAGACTGGAGGAAACTCTCGATATGGCAGCCCGAATTTTGGCGAAATTAGGCAGAACCTCTGTTATTTCTTCCCAATGGTTGATATGGATGTCGCCCAACAGCTCTTTCAGTTCGTTTCTTCCGTTAATGCCGCGGAATTTGTCGCATATGCTGCAAGCGAGAAAGTTAATAGTCGGAGGTCTGACGACAATCTCACAACTGTACCTGTCTTCCGAAAATTTGACCGTGGTATTGTCCGGCAGCGCTGTGAGTTTTATTTCAAGGCCGACGAGCGCGGTCTGGTTTGCGGCATCGACCATTACAAGGTCTATTTTTTCACGCTCGCCAGTATAAAACATATCATAGGCGTTATAACCGGCTTCGAAGTTGTAAAAAGCGTTTTCCGATAAAGGGTTGATGCCGAAAAGCTCCGTACCACTTATGTAATCATGGACAATGCCGTTAACCGAATCGGTTTTTATATACACGGGTTTGATGCCCTTATAACTCATATAGGCCACAAGGGAAGCGGGAAAAGAACTGTTGAACTGGTTCTTTCCCCAATAATACGCCTTTGAATAGTCGCGGCTGCTGTTATTGTGGTCTTGAGCGAATAATCCTGGTGTTGCCATAGGAATATGAATTTGATTGCGAAGATACGAAAATTTTACTTCATTTAGTGCCATTCCAAGCGGTTTTCCAGAATTGTACTGTCTATCCGATTCCAATCACGAAAAATGGTCAATGAAGACAACGGTGTATAAAAAGAAGAGCCGCACCCGGGGGCACGGCTCTTGTGGGGTTATCGAAGGCGCGGGGCGTCTTCGGTGGTGTCGGGGAGATTAGTCCTCAACGATGGTTACGCAGCGGTCGAGGGTGAGGCACTTGTCACCGAGGTCAACGCGGTTGCCGTTGTTGGTGGTAGCCTTGAACTGGTCCTCGCTTACGCCGTAGCGGACGAGCTGCTTGGCAACGGTGTTGGCGCGGTTCTCGCGGAGGCGCTTGTTGACAGCGTCGGTGCCGGTGTAGTTGTCAGCCCAGCCGGTAACGGTGTACTTCTTGTTGGTGTCGCCCTTCATCACGTTTGCAACGGACTTGAGGACTTTGCGGTCAACAGAAGTCAGACGGTAGGAACCGATGGGGTAGTAAATGGTAGCCAGGGGTGCTGCGGGAACTTTCTCCACAACCTTTTCCACGGGGCGGTTCAGGCAGGCCTTGAGCTGGGCTTCGAGGTCGGCGATGCGGGCATCGGCAGCCTGGAGACGTGCGCGGTATTCGTCGCAGTTCTCGGCGGGGGGGCAAACGGGAACGATAGGAGCGGTCCAGTCGGTCTTGCCGAGCTTGATGGTGGCGGTCAGAAGGGCGGAAGCGTAGATCGCGGTTCCGTTGTCGCCGTCGATGTGGTTGTCAAACGCGGTAGCGCGGAGGTCGAGGCCGAGAGCGAAGCGCTTGCTGATGTTGAACTCCTGAGTGAGGCCGGCGCGCATAGCGATCACGCGGTCGTCGCCACGCTCCCAGTTGTTCTTCTCGTTCTTGATGAAGTCCCAGTAGAGACCGGCACCTGCATAGATATAAGCGTTATAGACGCGTTTGGGGTTGTAGCCGCACCACCAGTGGGAGAGGTTCAGCATAACGTCGAACGTAGCGCCGAAATAGTTGACCTTGGTCTTGTAGTATTCGTCCTTAACCATATTGGCTTCGGGAAGAACGCCGTAGGGGAAGTTGAACTGGCCGGACTTGGTCAGACCCTTGACAGACATGAAGTCACCACCGATACGGCCGCCCAGCAGCGGGGAGAACCACTTGCCGACTTCGAGAGAAGCAGCGGGAGCGAAGCGGTCGCCGAATTTGCGTTCCTTGTCGTGGGTGGTGAAACCTACGCCTGCGCCACCTTCAAGCTGGATGAACCAGTTGTCTTTGAAACGGTTGAAGGTGTAGCCCTGTGCGGGATCTTCCACATAGGTAACCTCCTGAGCATTCTGGGCGGAAGCGCTCATGGCAACCATTGCGCAACCGAATGCTAAAAATAAACTCTTCTTCATAGAAAATCTGTAAAAAAAGTAGTGATGATTAATGTTTGCGTTTGAATGTTGAGGAGTGCGGATACTCCAAAGAATACCAGCTCCTTACGCGCTTTCCGCGTATGCGGTTTTCTATTCCGCGCCGCTCGCGCATCGGAATCCGCCTGAAATTTTGCGCTAAGTTAAGCATATTTTTTGAAATATTTCACACTTTCGACACCTTTTTAACGCACAACTCCTCAAATTTGTTTGAAAAAAAGTGCGATTCGGCCTGATTTAAGACCGAATCGCGTAACTTTTTGTCAGAAGTCTGTCGATAGTCAGATACGCCCCAGGAATTTAAGCACCTGTTCAAGGATGTTCTGGGAGGTGAAACCGAACTTCTCGTCGAGCACCTTGTAGGGGGCGGAAGCGCCGAAATGGCCGAGTCCGAAGACTTTCCCGCGGGGACCAACAACGCCCTGGAGGGTCGAGGGGAGCCCGGCGGTGAGGCCGAACACGGGGGTGCCCTCCGGAATCACGCTGTCGCGGTACTCCTTTGTCTGTTCTTCAAACAGGCCGATGGAGGGTACTGACACTACGCGGCTGGGAACGCCTCCTGCCTCGAGAAGGGTGGCTACCTCGCAGAGGAGCGAGACTTCGGAGCCGTTGGCTACGAGCACGACTTGGGGGTGGGGGGTATCCATCACCACATATCCGCCCATGCGTGCGCCCTTGGCTTCCTCGAAGCGGTCGCCGGTCGCGGCGGGAAGGTCGGGGATGTTCTGGCGCGAGAGTATAAGGGCCGTCGGGGTTTCCTTGTTCTCCATCGCCATCTGCCAGCATACGGAGGTCTCGATCGCGTCGGCGGGGCGCAGGACGAGAACCGAAGGCTTGCCGGAGAAATTCTTGAGCTGCTCCATGAGGCGAATCTGGGCTTCCTGCTCGACGGGTTCGTGGGTCGGGCCGTCCTCGCCGACGCGGAACGCGTCGTGGGTCCAGATGTATTTGACGGGAAGCTCCATTAGGGCCGCCATGCGCACGGCGGGTTTCATGTAGTCGGAGAACACGAAGAAGGTGCCGCAAGCGCCGATCACGCCTCCGTGGAGCACGATGCCGTTCATTATGGCGGCCATCGTCAGCTCGGACACGCCGGCGTGGAGGAAGGCCCCGGTGAAGTCGCCGTTGGTGAAGGGATGGGTGTTCTTCAGGAAAGCGTCGGTCTTGTCGGAGTTGGCCAGGTCGGCCGACGATACGATCATGTTGCCTACCTTCTTCGCCAGCTCGGCGAGCACGGCGCCGGAAGCGGCGCGGGTAGCGCTGCACGGTTTCTGGGCGATCGCGCGGTAGTTGATTTCGGGGAGTTTGCCGTTGAGGTAGTCGTCAAGCTCTTTCGCGAGCTCGGGGTTGGCTTTCGCCCATTCCGCTTCGGCGGCCTTGCGGGCGGCGCAGATTTTGCGGAGCTCCTCGTTGCGGTCGGCGTACAGCTTCTCGACTTCGGCGGGAATCTTCCAAGGGTCTGCGGGGTCCGCGCCAAGGTTGGCGAGGGTCTTGTCGAGGTCGGCTCCGGCGGCGGAGAGGGGCTGTCCGTGGGTCGAGCACTGGCCTTCGTAGTTCGAGCCGTCAGCCTTTACGGCGCCGCGGCCCATGACGGTGTTGCCGATAATGATTGTCGGGCGCTTCTCCTCTTTCTGGGCGGCTTCGAGGGCCTGGGCGATAGCGACCGGGTCGGTGCCGTCGATTTCAATCACGTTCCAGTGCCACGCGCGGTATTTCATGGCGACATCCTCGCGGTCTACGGCGTCGACGTAGGTCGAGAGCTGTACGCGGTTGCTGTCGTAGAACATGATCAGGTTGCTCAGGCCGAGGTAGCCGGCGATACGGCCCGCGCCCTGGGAGATTTCCTCCTGGATGCCGCCGTCGGAGATGAAGGCGTAAGTCTTGTGGGAAACCACGTCGCCGAAACGGGCCTGCAGGAAGCGCTCCGCGATCGCGCAGCCGACGGCCATCGTATGCCCCTGGCCGAGGGGGCCGGAGGTGTTTTCCACGCCGCGGGTCGGGTCGAGTTCGGGGTGTCCCGGGCAGGCGCTGCCCCACTGGCGGAGCTGCTTGAGCTCGTCGACGGTATATTTTCCGGTCAGGGCGAGCACCGAGTAAAGCATCGGCGACATATGGCCCGGGTCGAGGAAGAAGCGGTCGCGTGCGAACCAGGTCGGGTCGTCAGGGTCGGTTACCAGGAATTTCGAGTACAGCACGTTGGCGAAGTCGGCTCCGCCCATTGCTCCGCCGGGGTGGCCCGACTTTGCTTTCTCAACCATCATCGCGGCCAGCACGCGGATTGTGTTGGCTGCGCGGTTCATAACGGGGATTTCCATATAGTTTTAGTGTTAGTAAGAAGATAGCGATTAGTGGGCGCGAAGCCGTCGGCGGTACATACCGTCGCTGGCTTCATCGGCAAAATTAACTAAATTCGGCGGAATATAGGGTCAAAATTAGATGAATTTAGGGTAATGATTGAATTATCGCTTATATTAGATAAAAAAGAAGCGCGGACAGCGCCATTGCCGCTGTCCGCGCGAGATGTTCTTTCGATGGGTGGAATCAGATCGCGTCGAGCACTTCCTCTGCCTCCTCGGTGGTCTTGATGTCGGTGTTGACATTCTTCGAGCCGATGAGGGCGTAGAAGAGGATGTAGGCGGCGCAGCCGAGCACTACGAAGTAGCTGGTCAGGTAGGAACCGGCGATGTCGGCAACCCAGCCCTGGAGGGCAACCATTACGGCGCAGCCGAATACCATGGTCATAAACGCGCCTGAAGCGATGGAGGTATATTTGCCGAGGCCTTCAACAGCCATGTTGAAGATGCCGCCCCACATGACGGAGGTGCAGAGACCCACGAGGATGAAGCCGAGGATTCCGACGGGGACTTCGGCCCAGATCATCGAGACGTTGGCCCAGTCTATACCCGGCATGTTGATGGTCCAGGTAGAGGGCGCGAGCATGCCGAAGAGCACGAGGGCCAGGGTGATGGTAGACACGGTAGCGATCATGGCACGGGATGATACCTTGCCTCCGATAGAGCCGCCGATGAAACGGCCTACGAGCATGAGCAGCCAGTAGATTGCCACAATCTGGCCGACGATGTTGGCCTCCATGCCGAGGCCCGGGGTAGCGCCCGCGGGGTCGCCTGTGAGGTACTGGAGGACATAGGTCGGAGTGCCTACTTCAACGCCCATGTAAAGGAAGATTGCGAGGATGCCGAGCTTGAAGTGGGTGAAGGAGAAGGCGCTGTGCTTGTCCTTGACGGCTTTTTTCTTGGCGGCTTTCTTGCCGACGTCGTTAGGTTCTTCGATTTTGCTGAAGAGAATAACGATGAAGGCGACGATGAACACGGCGCCGGCGATGAAGAGGGCCGGAGTGGCGTCGGCTACCTTTGCCTTGGCGGCGTCGCCGATCAAGGCGCCCATCAGGATATAGACGGCAACTGCCGCGGCGCTGTTGAACACGCCGCCGAGCTGCAGCAGCTTGTTCCCTTCGTTGCCGCCTCCGCCGAGGGTGTTGAGCATCGGGTTCACAACAGTGTTAAGCATGCACATGCAGAATCCGGCGATAAACGCGCCGGCGAGGTATACCGCGAAGGCGCAGTTCTGCATGCTTTCCCAGCCGCTCATCCACTGGACGAAGATGCCGATGATGCCGACCACGAGGGCCATGAGGGCTGTGGCCTTGTAGCCGAAGCGCTTGATAAGCATACCCGAGGGGATACCCATGACGAGATACGCGATAAAGTTGCCGTAGTTGCCGATTTGGGATTCAAAGTTGGTCGCTCCGAACTGGTTCTTCACAATAACCGCCATCGGCGAGCACAGGTTTGTGACGAACGCGATCATCGCGAACAGGGCCATCATAATTATTATGGCGCCCCACTGTTTGTGCTGATTACTCATGATAATCTTAGGGAAATGTTGGTTTATTATTAGGTTTTGTTATTAGTTTTAAATGGCAAGTAACTGTTCAAAATTATTTTGTATTAACGGGTCTGATTATTTCAATATTTCTCCGGCAAAATTTTTGAATCTTTTCCTCTCTTCATCAGTCGTGTAGCTCGCTACACTCCTTCTTCATCGAGAAAAATCTTCTAAAAATTTTCCTCGGATAAATATTAAAATAATTTCGACCAGTTACTTATAGGCATGAGGGATGCCGTTTCATGATATTCGGGCATAAAGTTAGCGCTTTTTCGCGGAATAGCCGTGGAAAAGCGCCAACTTTTTTATTTTTGGAAGAGTTAGTGACGGATTGCCGTCGCGGCGGGAGAGCCGGGATTCGGTCAGTAGGCTCTTGCGCCGAAGATTGCGGAACCCACGCGCACCATGGTCGCGCCCTCCTCGACGGCTATGGGATAGTCGCCGCTCATCCCCATCGAGACTTCGGTAAAGTCGCGGAGGTCGGGGCATGTGGCGAGCGCGAGGTCGAACAACCCGCGAATGGCTTTGAAGTCAGCCCGCACGCGTTCCGCGTCGTCGGTGTTGGAGGCCATGCCCATTATGCCGCGGATATGGGTGGCTTTCAGCCCTTCGAAGCGCCTTTCCCGGAAATAGGCGGCGAACTCTTCGGGGGAAAGCCCGGTTTTGGTCTCCTCGCGGGCGACATGGACCTGCAGGAGTACCGGCTGGACGATACCCTGTGCCTCCGCCTCCCGGTCGATGGCGCTCAGCAGCCGCTCCGAATCGACGCTCTCGATAAGGGCGGGGCGGAGCCGGAGGAGCTGGCGTACCTTGTTGGTCTGCAGGTGGCCTATGAAGTGCCACCGCAGCTCCGGGGCCTCATATGCGGCCAGCTCTTCGACTTTGGCTTGAAGCTCCTGTACGCGGCTTTCGCCGAAAACGCGCTGCCCCCCGCTGTACGCGTCCATAATCGCCGAGAGGGGGTGGAATTTCGACACGGCCACAAGCTCGACCCCTGCGGGGAGGGTGGCTTTGATTTCGTCAATGCGCCTGGCGATGGCGTTCGGTTCGACCATAGCGTCAGCGCTTATTCGGCCTTCGGCTCGGCGTTATCGCTGCTGCCGGAGAGATTTACCTTGTAGACGTCCATGTAGGCGGTCTCGGTGATTGACACGATGTCGAAATCGGCCATTGTTCCCTTCATGCCTTCCATGAAGTTGTCGTACGCGCCCTTGAAGTCGCTCCCGGAGACGAGAATCTGCGACACTGACTTCTTTTCGGCGGCGGTCTTTTCGTCGATTGTTATGAAGGCGACTTTGACGAGGTACCACTTGTCGGCGGTGTCGTCCCAGAAAATTTCGGAAATCTTGGTCGATTTAGCGGAGCTCACGGTCAGCTCGCCGGAGACGAACGGGGTGAGTTCCTGGGTTATGCGCGCCACTGCCTCTGTAATCGAGAGGGCATCGACGAGATACGGTTCTGTTACTTTCTTGATAGCGCCGTTTTCCATCGTTTTGTCGAAACGGGCTTTACATTCTATCCAGTTTGCCATTGCGGTTTGTCTTGTTTAATTAAGTCAAAAAGCGTACATTTGCGGGCGTGTCCCGGAAAACGCAGGGCAAAATTACGAAAAAAATCCCGCAAAATCCAACCTGAGTATGGAAGAAACAGAAAAAAACGAATCCCGTCCCCGCGGCTTTTTCGCCAGGGTCTGGGATCTTTATGCGGGAGGTTTTCGCGAGATGACCGTGGGGCGCAAGCTGTGGGCGATAATCCTCGTCAAGCTGGTGATTATGTTCCTGATTTTCAAGATTTTCTTCTTCCCCGACAAGCTGAAGGAGGAGTATGACACCGACGCGGAGCGCGCCGCCGCCGTCCGAACCTCCCTCACCGATCCCTCCCGCCGCTGAGAAACAGCCATAGCCCACACGACCGTCCCGCTATGCGATGTTTCAATTGGGCGTCATGGCGCACCTTTTGTTATCCGAATTTCGAGATTTTGCGGAGCATCGGTTCGTTGAGGAGCTTGATTTGGCGCCCGTCGACGGTAATCAGCTTCTCGGAGACGAAGCCCGAAAGGGTGCGGATAGCGTTGGAAGTCGTCATGTTCGACAGGTTGGCCAGGTCTTCGCGCGCCATATATATACGGAGCGTCATCCCGTCCTCCTCGAATCCGTAGTGGTCGCGCAATACTATCAGCGCCTCTGCCAGTCGCCCTCGGATATGTTTCTGCGTCAGGTTGACAATCTTGCGGTCCGAGCCCCCCAGGTCGTGGGAGAGCTGCTGGATGAAGAACCAGGCCAGCTTGACATTGTCGTTGATCATCTCCTCGACGAGCTTCATCGGGAGCGTCCCGACAACCGACGGCTCTATGGCCGCGGCCGAGGAATTATAGACCTCCTTGGCGAAATAGGCGCGGTAGCCGAAATACTGCACGGGGCGTATCAGGCGCAGAATCTGCTGGCGCCCGCCGATGCCGTCCTTGAACTTCTTCACCTTTCCCGACAGGAGACACCAGATAAACTCCGGCTCCTCCCCCTCGGCGTAGATCATCTGATTCTTCTTGTAATTGTGAATCACGAAGGCGTCGATAATCCGGCGTTTCTCCTCGTTGTTGAGGATGGTCCAGATTTCGGAGAGGTCCTCGCTGATTACCTTTTCAAGAGCGCTCTTTATCATATGAGGGTTAGGGTTGGCAGTGATTGGATTAGCGGTGCGAATCGCGGCCGGAATCCCGGCAAGCCGCATAATTATGTTTTATAACACAAAGATAAGACAAATTTTCCGCCGCTTCCAAATTTTAGCCAAACTTTTTTTACAAGTAGGTATGTATAAGCTCTCTATACATAGGGATGCTACCGCGAGGGAAGAGGGTGCTATCAGAATGGTTCAGATGGTAGGAGCTTGAAGGTGAGGCCGATGGGAGCAATCTGAAGATTGTGACCGAGGCCGAACCTTCAAGCGACGACCTAGATGAGCCGTTATGATACGCCCTCTTATCGGAAGTTTTTGATCACTTTCGATACCACTCCCCATATTGTGAAGTCATCCTCCGGCGTGATTTTGAACGACGGGAAGTCGGGATTGCCGGGGCGCAGCCAGATGACCCCGTGCTCCCGTTCCGAGAGGTCGAGGTATTTCATCGTGAACTCTCCGTCGATATATGCAACGACGATGTCGCGGTGCCGCGGTTCGAGAGCGCGGTCGATTACTATTATATCCCCTTCGTCGATACCCGCCTCGATCATCGACATGCCTACAACGTTGGCGTAGAACGTCGCCGCGGGGTGGGAAATCAGTTCCTTGTTGAAGTCGAGGCTGCGGTCTATATAGTCCTGGGCCGGGCTGGGGAATCCGGCGCGCACCCCCGAGTCGGCGTACGGCAGTTCGAGCGCGGTCCCGAACATCCCGCTCATAATCTCAATCTCTTTCATGCTTTAATCCTTTCCACCCGCGAATATACTGATTTTGCCCGTAACCCGCCATCTGTTATTCCTTCATGTCGCGGTAGTCGCGCATGAAGCGGCGGAACTGGATGGTGCCGATGGCTGCTCCGATGAGGGCACCCGAGATGATACCTATGTTCATATAGGGATTCCAGGAATTGCTCCATGAGAACAGTACGATTAGGGTTATGGCGAGGGGAATTATGAATGCCATACTTTTCAGATGCAGGAGGCGGCACTTCATCGCCCTCGCTATGACTTCGGATGTGGGCATTTCAAAGACGTTGATTGCTCTTACCTTATGGCAGATATGGCGGTCGATTGCCCCGCATATGATGAAGTAAATCATCATGCAGATTATGATGATGCTCTTGTGCCTTCCCCCGACTTCCGGGTTGGCGATCCATACGGGGGAAACCAGGGCAAATATGAACGCGAGGTTTGAAAACCGCGCGTAGCGTTCGGCGAGCCGGGTCAGGGCGGTTTTCCGCTTGCTCCGCGTTATTGTCTCGGCCTCGGAGCCGGTCAGCGTGTCGCGGGACTGGCTGTCGCGGCTCTGCCGCCATTGCTTTCTAAGTTCTTCTTCGCTCATAGTTAGTTTATTTTGGGGTTTTGCGCCAGAAGGCGTATCCTGGTTTTTATGCGGTTTATCCGGGAGGCGACGGTGTTCCTGTTCATTCCCATTATCCGGGCGATTTGGTCGTAAGGGACATCCTCGAGCCAAAGCACGAATATCGAATGGTTTTCAGGGTTCAGATCCGCGATGATGGTGTCGAGCCATTGCCGGAACTCAAACGGCGCGGACCCCTCTTCGGAGGGTACCGAGGAGGCGTGGGAAATGTCGGCATGCTCTCGTTTGCGCCTTCGGCGGTAGGTAGAGACGCAGGTGTTGAGGGTTACGCGGTATATCCAGGTCTTTATGTCGGAATCGTTCTTGAAGTTGGCGATTCCCCGCCATATATTGAGAAGGGCGTCTTGCCGAAGGTCCTCAAACTCATATGCCGTTGACGCGAACGAGCGGCATATCCGGTTGATTATCGGGATATGCGGCTCTATGGCCTGACGGAAGAGGGCTTCGGATTGCTGTCTCTCGGCCGGGCGCATGCGGGATAACGCTTCGGCGAACCGGAGGAGCCATTCCCCGACAACCTGTTGCAACCCCGCGGGGTGGACTAATGCGATCATTCCTATTTGCTGACTAACTGATTTTCTTATTAGACGAGGATGAGGGGCAAATAATTTCATACGGGATGAAATAAATTCGGAATCACAAAAGTTTAATCAGGCTGCGCTGTTTTTAATGATATTTAAATTGTGGAATCCAGATGAGTTAAATTGAGGTTAAATGCCTGGCTGATAATAAACGTACGATTGTTATATAGGTCATAGAATCGTAATTGAGAACGAAACGAATCTGAAAACCCCAAAAAAACGATATACAATTATGAAGAAGAAATTTCTGAGCCTGGCGATTATCGCTGCCGCTTTCACCGCTTTCAACGGAGTGGCCCAGACTAACGATAACAATAACGCCAAGGCTGTATGTGTAGCGCAGCAGTGTGGCAAACCCGGTAAGGGTTGTCCCAAGGAGGCATGCCCCTTCGACGGACTCAATATCACCGACGCCCAGAAGGCCCAGCTCCAGCAACTCAACGAGTCGCGCCGCGAAGCCCGCAAGGCACAGGCGGCCACTCAGAAGGCCGACAGGCAGCGTAACGACTCCGCCCGCATGGCTCAGCGCCGCGCCGACAAGAAAGAATACCTCGAGCAGGTAAAGGCAATCATCGGCCCCGACCAGTACGTTGTGTTCCTTGAAAATTTCTACGTCAACGGCGGAGGCCAGCACCGTCCCGGCGGCAAAGCCATGATTGGTCAGGGCCGTATGGCGAAAGCCCACGGCATGCGCCAGGCCGACCGCAAGATGAACGGCAAGCGCGGCGACCGCCCCTTCAAGGCTCAGGCCAAAGCCGCCAAAGCCCAGGCCTCTGACCCCGCTTCCAACTAACTGTCGGCCATTTAACATCCAATATACCGCACAAAGCGGCGCGTCACCCCGATGCGCAGCTTTGTGCGTTCTTATTGATATGTACCCGTATCAATCCGTCGCATCAGTGGGGAGCTTGCGACCTTGAAATCCGTATGTCAACATCTTTTATATTCCTCTAGTACCGCGGCCTCTTGTCTCAATTTTGAAGGATAAGGACACACGGATTTTGTCATAGCGCAATGCGCTATGCACAGATGCGACTGATTTTAATAGATTTTCCTACTATACTCGGAGCGCCCGGTTTAGCGCTGAAGGCGCGGTGACAATCCGTCGTATGGTAATATAATATGGGAGTGCCCGTAGGGTGCGGGTCTGTGGTAAAAATGGTTGCGTTGATGAGGTTGCGATTCGGGATGTCGTTACCACAGACCCGCACCCTCCGGGCGCTCCGCGGACGAGCCCGACACCCACACCGCGCCTCGCACCTCCGGCGCTCGACACGGTGTTACGCACGGTCCCGCGCCCTCCGGGCGCTCCGTAGACGCACTTGATATAGCATCCCTTAAGGAGCTGTGTCATAATTATAACAC
>CAJUFH010000002.1 GCA_910585755.1 uncultured Muribaculaceae bacterium
CGTTGAGGCCGCACGCTTGCAGAAGAAAATAACGCTCGGAGAATTTTTGCCTACTGTGTCCATAAGTGGCGGATATATGTTCCAAAATTTCATGGGCCCATCACAAAACTCCCTAATGGGACTTGTTACCGTTTCTATCCCTATTTCATGGAAAGCTCCGCACACGATGAAAAAGCAAAGACTTGCCTGTGAAAATGCCGAAACTCAGCTCTGTGACGGGCGGGAACAGTTGGTCATCAGGATGCGGAAATCCCAAAATGACCTTTGGAACGCTTACCAGCAGGCAATCTTGGCTCAAAAGGCTATCGAACAAGCGGCCGAGAATCTGCGACTGAACGAGAACTATTATAAAGCCGGCATTTCAACGATGAGTGATTTGCTTGAGGCACAACTGCTTCACCAACAAAGTAAAGACCGATATTCTGAAGCATATTCCACATACGAAATAAAAAAGACAGAATATCTTATATCGACAGGAAGGTAATTTCGTGCCCGGTTATCGTTTTCAGCGACATCCAGCCGGAAACAGCCGAAGACCTGACACACCTCAATCAGAAAGCGGAAAAATACCGTATCATCAGAGCCTTCGTTAAAAAGCGTGTTCAGCACGCTTTTTTTGTCATTAACTTATGGTTTAATGAATAAAATATGCTTTATTTTATTCAACACAGTGGTCTAATCACGCTGTAATGGTATATTTTCGAGCGGGTGCGCTATTGCGAGCCGGTGGGTGTGTTACTCGGCGGGGTCGGGAAACCAGCCGAGTTGGGTAAGGCCTACCCAGAATCTGACTTGGGCGTCGGCGGGGAGTTTCCGTACGAGAATCGCGAAGCGGGTTAACGAGGTGTTGTCGGTATCAACGTTCGTGTCAGAGGCGGTGCCGATATTGACATACCAGTTATAGCTGTTTTCTTTTGTGTCGCGATAATATGTGTTTGAATATGTGTCTATGGTGTAGTCATGCAACACATACTTGATTAGCAGGGTGTTCTCGTTGAAGTTGATTTTACGATAGGCGTCGCTGAACCCTATGGGGTCTTGCGGCAGTTCGGCAACGGTGGTTATAACGTGGTCGTTATTCGCAAGATGGATAAGTTCCAGTTTCTGCTCTTCGCTTATGTCGTTTGTGTTAAATTCGACTGAGGCCGGCAGGTAGGTTTTAGAAATCGGTAATGAGACTTCCAAAGGGGGCTCGTCATTATTGCCGCACGAGCAGAGCAACAGGCCCAAAGATAGAAAGAGAAGAGTTAAGTATTTCATCGTTATACGGTTTCCTATGGGGCTAGAACGAGGGAACACTTTCGGTTATTGCCTTCCATGTTGCCTGTTTACATTCTGATGACCCTATAATCGGTAGCTTGTTTGTGAGGATAGTGGTGCGTTGATAGATATTTTTGTTAAATTCGCAGGAGGAAATATCTGATTAATTTACCGCTTAGTATTTTTGAGAAGTTATGGGAGAGAATGCGGTTATCGTGACGCGGAGGTATGAGGCACCGTGCGGGGTGCTGTTGCTCGGGGCGTACGGGGACAGGCTGTGTCTTTGCGACTGGGAGACCGGCGCGAACCGGGAACGGGTCAGGAACAGGTTCAGGCGCAGACTGGGCGCGGAGTTTGCCGAGGGGGTGTCGCCGGTGACGGAAATGGCGGCAGGGGAGCTTGACGAGTATTTCGCGGGGAGGCGCCGGGAGTTCGACGTGCCGCTGCTGTTCGTCGGCACGGACTTCCAGGAAACGGTATGGGAGGCGCTGAGGGGGATTCCTTACGGCGAGACAGTCTCCTATGCGGAGCTGGCGCGGCGAATCGGTAGGCCGAACGCGGTCCGGGCGGTCGCTAACGCTAACGGGGCCAACGCGGTTTCCATCTTCGCGCCATGCCACCGGGTAATCGGCAGCGACCGCTCGCTGACGGGCTACGCCGGGGGCCTGGCTGCGAAGGGGTATCTGACGCGGCTGGAAAAATCCGGTCAAGCCGATTGTCCGCGTGTTAGGGGATGAGTGTGGCGGGTTACGAAGAGTATGTCCTGGATTTCACGCGAGGGTCAATAGTCGGCCTCGACGGTGATGGCGGAGGAAACCGGGGTCTTCGGAAGGGTTATTGTCAGGCATTTGTCTTCCGGGGCGTAGCTCCATGAGCTGCGGGGTGTTTCCTTGCCGTCGAGCCTTACAGAGCGGGGCTCGGAGGCGTTGAAGATGCGGAGTGTCCATTGGCGTTCCCGCGGTGCTCCGGGGTAGGAACCCTCCCGGGGGGATATTACGTAACGCCCGGTCGTTCCGGCGGCGGTATGGGAGAAGGGTGTCCTGGCGAACGCTGTCGCGTAGTCGCTGTTGTCCCCGGCGTCCTCGTAGAGCGAGCCGGAGCCTTCGGCCCCCGCGACTATGTTCAGAATCATTTCCGCCGGGCGTTCGGTCACGTTCTTCACGGTCGGGGGATTGTAGGGAACCATCGCTCCCTGCCGGAAGAAATAGGGAATCTGTTCGGCGGTGAACTCCATCTCTCTGACACACGGTCCCTGGATCAGTTCGCCGGTTGAGACGCTCCACCAACCCCCTTCCGGGAACCAGATTTTCTTCACGGCTCTTTTTCCGTCAGGAGCCGCCTCGGTCACGGGGGCTACCAGGATGTCGTCGCCGAAGAAATATTCTCCCTCGTAGGCGTAGGCCTCTTCTGCGTCGGGATACTCATAATAGAGCGGGCGGCAGATTCCGATTCCGGTGTCATATGTCTCGCGTGCCATAGTGTAGATGTAGGGGAAGAGCGCGTAGCGGAGCCTGACGGCCTCGAGCATCGTAGGGAAGTTGGCGAACTTCCATATTCGGCGTTCTATGCGGTCGTCCTTTGTGGCGTGGGTGCGGAATATGGGGGTGAAAACTCCGAACTGGATCCAGCGCAGTACAAGTTCCGGATCGTTGACGGTCTGCTCGTCGGTGAAGGCGTGCCCCCCGAGGTCGTGCCCCCAGAAGGCGTAGCCGACGTTTGACGCTGTGGCTGTGAAATACGGCTGGAAGGCGAGAGTCGGGAAATTAATCAGGGCGTCGCCAGAGAAGCCAATCTGGTAGCGGTGGCTCCCGAGACCTCCCCAGCGGTGGAAGATTACTGGACGGCGGTCAGGCCGGTTCTTTGCCATATCGTTGAAGAACACGTGGTTGCACCAAAATGTCTCTCCAAGCCCCGGTGTCGAGTCGCTCAGGAGGTGCTGCTGCCAGTCGAGCCACCAGAAATCAACCCCCTCTCGCTCGTGGTCGCGGATTACGCGGTTGAAAAACGATGTCGCGAAGTCGGGGTAGTCGAGGTTCCATCCTATTGTGCCGTCGGTATCGTACTTGCCCCCCAGGTCGCGTTTCATGGCGTCATAGTAGCCTGGCGACTCTACGGAGTTGACTCCGTCGGCGGGATGCAGGTTGAGGGCGATTTTGAAATTCCTGTCGTGGATTTCCCCGAGGAGCTTTTCCGGTTCGGGTATGAGGTTCGTGTTCCAGGACCATCCTGTCCACCCCCCGATTCCGGCCGAGCCGCACGAGCTGTCGCCGTTCCAGTGCCAGTCCATGTCGAGAATCATTACGTCGGCCGGGATTCCGTTGTCGGCCAGGTCGTTCATAATCTGCCGGTAGTCGTCGGCGGAGTATGAGGCGTATTTGCTGTACCAGTAGCCGAACACATAGTCGGGAGGGAGGGGAATCCTGCCGGCCACTTTCGTGAAATCGCCGACAGCCTTCTTGTAGTCGGAGCCGTAGCCCAGAAAATAGGTGTCCATCGCGGCAGTGTCGGCCCGCTCGCCCCACCATTTGAAGCCTGCGGCGGCATTATCCTCCAGCGGGAAGGAGCGGCTCCCGTCGGCCCTCCGGGCGCTCCAGGAGTCGTCGATTATAGCCCAGCCGGAGCGGGAAATCACTCCGTCCTCCATTTCGGCCCGCTTGTTGTCGCCGTTGCTTCCGTCGAGGGTGCGGCAGGTACCTTTGAGATTCAGGGGGTCGGGCTTCCCGGGGTACCAGGTTACCGGTTTCCCGCCGTTGGTCATCTCGACGGTAAGGTTCCGGGGGGACGCGGGGATGGTCCGCGGGTCGGTCCCTTTGCGGTATCTGAGGGTCAGGCGGTCGGTTGTGAGGGTGAGAAACTCCCCGTCGTCAGATGTCTCGAAACGCGGTACGGATCCGAGGTCGCGGTTCTGGATGGCGAAAGTCGGACGGTCCTCGAAAATGCCCTTGTCGCTGTATTCGATTCTGACCATTTCGGGAGTCAGCACGGTGAAACGGGCGTTCCCGTCGGTCACGACCGCCTCGGAGGGCGCTACCGGTTCTGCGGCCCGCAACGCGATTGCCGCCGACAGCGACAGGGCGCCGAGCGCCATTCGCAAAATATTTCCCCGCAGGGGAGTTCTCGCAATCAGGTCAGTCTTCATATATCTTATGGTTATTAGATTCGGCAGACGCGGCTTCGCGCCTTTCTTTATCGCGAAGATACGAACGCTGTCCGACGCTACCAATACGATATATGGAAAAAGTAGCGTCTGTACGGCGCTACTTTTCTGATGGTTAAAGTGTTGCGTGGAGGGCGGACTCCGAAATATGTAGAGCGGGCTCAGTCGGTTTCCAGTTCGACGATGTAGTCGATGGTGTTTGCGGGGCGGCTGGGGAGGGTCATTCTGATACCCCCCTCTTTGTTTGCCGTGAATTTAACAGGGGTCTTGTCGGCGTAGGCGAAGGCTTTCCTTGCCTTGCGCGCGAGCGGGAGGTCTATTTCGGTGGCGCCGTCGGAGAGGACGTGGACGAAAAGGCGGTTCCCGAGCCGCGTGGTTGTGCCCCATTCCCTGGCGGGGAAATCCCCGGCGGAGGTGCCGTATATAGTTTCTCCGTTGGCTCTCATCCATGCGCCTATTTCTTTCAGGCGATCAAGGGAGGTCGCAGGCAGTTGGCCGTTGGGTTGCGGGCCGATGTTAAGGAGGAGGTTGGCTCCCATTCCGGCGGCCTTTACAAGGTAATGAATCAGCTCCTTTGATGATTTATAGTCCTGGTCGATGATTTTATAGCCCCACATCCCGTTCATCGTGTTGCAGGTTTCCAGCGGCAGGGAGCCGATTCCCTGCCCTGAAAGGCCCGCTGTGTTCTGGCCGGGGAGGTCACGCTCGAAAATCTGGATGTCCTCCCCCTCGATGGGTTCCTGGTGATGGTTGTTGGCGACCATGCAGGAGGGCTGGAGCGAGTGGATAAGATCGTATTGTCCCGGAAGCTGCCAGTCGAAGTCGCGGGTTTCCCTGTTGTTTTGGTCCCACCACCCGTCGAACCATATAGCCCTTACCGGGCCGTAGTTCGTGAGCAGTTCTGTCAACTGGCGGTTCATAAAGTCGTAGTAATGAGGATAGTCAGCTCGGAGAGAGTCCTTCCCGGTGTGTCTGCCGGTGCGCCCGAGGGGGTAGTCGTCGCGGCCCCAGTCAATATGTGAATAATACAGGTGTAGGTGGATACCCTGCCGCTGACATTCGTCGGAAAGTTCTTTCAGAACATCGCGTTTGAAGGGGGTCGCGTCGACGATGTTGTAGTCAGATTGTTCGGTGTCCCACATCGAGAACCCGTCGTGATGGCGAGAGGTGAAGGTGATATACCTCGCACCGGAATCCTTGATCGCGCTAACCCATTCCGCGGCGTCGAAGTCGGCGGGATAGAAGGCGCGGGCGGCCTTGGCGTATTCGTCCTGCTTGATGCCGGAGTTCAGGTACCATTCCCCCTGGGCGAAGAGGCTGTAAATACCCCAGTGGATGAAGATGCCGAACCTGTCGGCCGCGAACTGTTGCTGCGACGCTTTGATTTCCGGAGAGGGCTGGTAGGACTGCGCCATACCCGCCATAAAGGCTGCCGCGGCGCAGAGGGATAAGAGACACTTCTTCATTTTTCGGTTATGATTGGTTCCACAGTGCGAATTTATGGAAAAGGAATGGATTATGCAAACAGAAGGCAACGGGTATGGGGTCGGAGCGGTGCCTGTTCAGATAGCTCTTCTGGCGGCGGCAATTTGATGTCAGTAGGAGGAGGGATAACGGGCTGTAAGGATAGTGGCTTTGCCGTTCAGCTCAATGGTGTCGAGGATGGCGGGGAGCAGGAGCGAGTGGCAGCGGTGGAGGTCTGTTGCTCCCCCTGGATAGGTGAGAGCCGCGTTGCCGTCAACGCACATCAGGATAGTGAACGAGCCCGGGTCGAAGCGTAACGGGGTCGGCGCGTCGATTACCAGCCTGCTGACGGTGAAATGGCCGCAAGAGGCGATTTCCTCCAGACCGCGCGCGTCGGCAGGGTGGGTAGGGTCGGTCTCCGGCGACGTGTCGGAGAAGTTTATGGCCTCTTCAGCCAGGGCTGTGTGAAGCTCGCGCGGATTTCCGGCGGCATCGCGGCGGTCGTAATCGTAGATTCGGTATGTTATGTCGCTCGACTGCTGTATTTCCGCAAGAAGTACTCCGGCTCCGATGGAGTGGACGCGCCCGGCGGGAAGGAAGAATACATCCCCCTTGCGCGCGTGATAATTCGCGAGGATTTCCGGAAATGTATTGTCGGCGACTCTGCGCTCATATTCCGAGGGGGTGATGGGGCGCTTGAATCCGCTGTATATGTGTGCTCCGGGTTCGGAATCGATGATGTACCACATTTCGGTCTTCCCCGGAGTGCCGTTTCGGCGCATTGCGAGGGTGTCGTCGGGGTGGACCTGGACTGAGAGGTTGTCGGCCGCGTCAATCAGTTTCACAAGAATGGGAAATACGCGGCCGTGGCGCTCTATCACGTTGCGGCCGAGCAGTTCCTCGCCGAAAGACTCCGCGAGCTGCCCCAGCGTCATCCCGGCGTAGGGGCCTTCGGCCACTACGGACTCGCGTCCGGGAACGGCTGACACCTCCCAGCTTTCCCCGATTTTCTCCCCGCTGTCGGGAAGCCCTTTGTAACGGCAGAGCCGCGAACCGCCCCAGATTACGCTCTTGAGGTTCGGACGGAACGATATCGGTGCTTTTTCTATCATTTGTTCAGATTGTGGTTTCGGAAGAGTCGGACTCGGCGGCCGCGTCGAGTTCGGAGAGCGCGAAGGCGTACGCCCCGGCCGAAATAGCCTTGGAGGCGCCTAATTTGGAAATCGCGACCCCGATTCGCTTCATATCGTCGTATTCGACGGCGCGGTCGGTGCCGGGAACAGGAATCGAGCGGCGGTTGCCGCGGGCGAAAGCGGCGAACTCCGCCTCGTTGTCGAGGTCGAACACCTCCATCTGCACCCTCCTGACGCTGTCCCCTCCGAGGGTCGACAGCGAAGACCGCAGCACTTTCATCAACGAGGGCATTATATGGTGGTGCGCGGCGGTAATTCCGCCTCCGAGCACTATTATGCCGTCGACGAGCTGCGCGGCCGTCGCGATAGCGTGTCCGGCGGTCTCGCCGAACTCCGCGAAGGCCCGGATGGCGCTTTCGCGGTTTCCGGGCCTGGTGCCGTTGGCGATTTCGCAGATGTCTTTCGGCTGCAGGCCATGCTCCGGGTTACCTGAATGTTCGCCGTAAATCCTGCGCACGGCGCGTATCGCCACCCCCTCCTCGACGATGATGTCAGGCCGTCCCTTGTGGGGGAGGCAGAAGGTCTCGACGCAGCAGTTGTCCCCGCGGTTGAGTTTCCCGTTGACTACCATTCCGATTCCGAAGCCGGTGCCGAAAGTGTAGCCCAGGAGGTTGCGGTAGCGTTTAGCGCTCCCGGCTTCCCGCAGCTTCCCGTTGATTTCGGGGAGGGCGCCGCAGAGCGCTTCGCCGAAAGCGAAAAGGTCGCCGTCGTTGTTGATGAAGACGGGGATTCCGAACTCGTTTTCCAGGAACGGCCCGAGTGCCACCCCGTCGCGGAACGAGGGGAAGTTCGGGAGGTATCCTCCGATGATGCCATTGGGGTAGTCCGCGGGTCCGGGGAAAGCGAAGCTGAGCGCCACGGGTTTCTCATCAAGTTTCGCGATTATTTCCCGAAAGCCTTTGACCATGGTTGCCAGGCATTTGTCGAGGTTTTCGGAGTGTGACGGGTATGTGACCGGTTCGGTTATGAACTCGCAGCCGCGCATCGCGCCGAAGACAAAGTTAGTGCCTCCGGCGTCGAGAGTGACCACGACGCGGTTGTCATTTTTATACATATGTGAGGGTTTTAGAGGGTCAGCAGGCTATTTCAAAGGGTTTGGATGTATTCGAGCCATTTTTCCCAGGAAGAGCAGCCGTATGTTTCCTTTTCAGAGGAATACGTGATTGCGTAATGAATGGCGGTTTTGCCGGGCGCTCCGACCTCGAATATGAGGTTTTCAGGGTCGGAGGGGATGCTTCTGATGTATTCAGTGGGTACTTTAAGCCCCAGGGCGACCCGCTCTTTAGGGAAACGGGAGGCATCGGGCTGCGGATGGTCAGCTCCCCAGGACGCGGCCACGCCTGTTTTCCGGCAGATGAACTGACGGTCGCCCGGCATCTTTTCAATACCGACGGCGAAGGTTTCCCCGGCCTCCAAAGGACGGTTGAAGAGCACGTCGACCCTCGCCTCGCGGTGGCCGGCCATAATTGTGTAACGGAATACAGCGTCAAGCTCCGCGCCGCGGTAGCGCCACCCTTTGACCTCAATCTCGGCCACGGTCATGGCGTTGTCGGAAGACACGAGCCGGGCCGTGCGGCTCGCGACGGGACCGATGGGCAGCGTTTTCGTCCCGTCCCAGCCACGGAGCGTCCCGGCTCCGCAGGTAGAGCGAACCATCAGGCAGTCATCACCGAACCCGACGGCAAGCATCGAGTCGGTAGGATGGAACCGTGTGGTCGCGATTTCAAGTCCGGGACGGCGTTTGGAATAGATGTCGACCGTCTGCATATCGTTGAAATATACCCGGTAGGCCGACAGGGCGCTTTCGAAAACGGGGCCGTGCATGTCAAGCACGAAATAGGGGTCGACATCTCCTCCGACCGTAATCTCCCGGATCGGGAGTTTCGGGCCGTGCTCCGTATAGCAGAGCAGCGTTCCGAATGTTCCCCCTTTTCCGGCCGCGGCCGCGGGGCGGAGAGCTGCCATTACAGGTTTGTGCCAGAGGGAGGCCAGAGCGGTTCCCCCTTTCTCGTTGGGATGGAGGTAGAAGATTCCGGCGTGGCCGTTCTCGGGCTGCATGTCGGTCAGGTGCTTCTCCTTGAAGTAGTTGTAGCCGAGAGTGTCTCCGAGCCATACGCGGCCTGGCATTGCCGCGGAGTATTCTTCCGTCAGGCGTTCTATTTCGTGGCGGTAGGGTAGGAGGCGCCGTTGCCCTTCGACGAGGTACCGCGCTCCATTGTATGTGTTCGGGGAGTACCATATCGGGGCGTGGACTACCGCCAGAGAACCGGGGTAGCGCGTCAGCAGCGAGTCGATGATTGTCCGCAGGTTCGAGCGGAATGTTTCACGGCTGGCGGGCGCCCCCTTGCAGCGGTCGCAGGCGGAGTCGTTCGTGCCGAGCGAGATGCTGAAAACCGTAACAGCGCCGGGATGGTTGGCGACAAGGGTGTCGGCCATCGCCGTGAACCAGGGGTAGAGATTCCGGGCGGAGGGGAGCCAGTCGGTTGTCGTGCTTCCCGAGCGGCCTCCGTTGATGAGGTGTACCCCTTCGATTCCGGGCTCGTTTCCGATTAGTGCCGCGAGCTTCACGGGGGGAGCGTCTCGCTTCGGGTCGGCAAGTCCGGCCCCTTCGGAAATGGAGTTGCCGACGCAAAGGAGGTTTACCTCGACGGCAGCCGCCGTGGTGCCGGAAAGGCACCCGGCGACGGCCAGCGCGGTGAAGAATTTATTGAACATACGGAATATCCTGTCTTGTTGAACGACCGGTTAGTACTTCTTGACGAGGGAGGCTATGTCGGCGTTCTTGCCGAAGGGAACGAGGCTGAAAGAGTAGCGCAGCGGGGCGCAGTCGGCAGCTTTCAGCAGATATTCGTCATGAGGGGGCAGCTCCCAGGAATTATCCCCTCCGACACCCATCATCTTCGCATCGATGAAGAGGTCGACGAGGTTGGAGGGTTTCGCATCGGAAAGGTGACGCTGCGCGGGATTTGCGGGGCGTTGCTGTCCGTCGTCGCGGAAGTCGCCGCTGTCAAGTGTCTCGAGGGGATAGTTCGAGGCATTGAACTCGAAGGGTTCGGCTCCGACGACGAGCAGTCCGGCTCCCGCGGGAGTTTCGAGGGCGAGCCAGCGCGTGTCGGTTCGGTGGTTGTTCTCCTGGGGACGCACGTTAGGCTCGTACATCTCGCTGACGGGGAGGGTGTAGCGGTCGACAAAGGTTGATGTCTTGCGGTCGACGTAGTTTTCCCAGGGGCCGCGGCCGTAATATGTCAGCTCGGAGAAGCGCCCTGGGAGCTGCATGCGCATCCCGACGCGTGGAATTGCCGGGGTCTCCGGGTCGCGGCAGAGGAGGGTGTTGTCGATGGTGATTACTCCGTCGGGGCGCACGGTGTAGACGGCGCTCCAGCGAGAGTCAACCTCGCGGTAATCGTAGTCGCAGGTGACTTCGACGCAGCCGTTGCCGAGGCGTTTTGCCGCGATATGGAAAATCCGGGGCTTGTCGTAGGAGGCTTTCTTCCAGGGGGCGAGGAGGACCGGGGTATTCCATCCGTAGTCGTTGTCGATCGGGGCGCGCCAGAAGAATGGTTTCGGACCCGCTCCCCCCTCGATGAGTTCCGAACCGTTGTAGCGGTAGGAGGAGAGTGTGCCGGTCGTCTTGTCGAACTCGGCCTTGAAATTCTTGCCGGAGAGGGTGTAGGCGCCGGGTGTCTCTTTCAGCGATACATCTCCGGCGGGTGTGGGAGCCGCGGCGAGGGCCGGGGTGTTGATGAGGAACTGCCCGCTGCCGACAACGTGGCCCTTCTCGCGGAGGTCGTGCGCTTCGGGGAGGGCAGCCTCGAAGATAATGCGGGTGTCGCCCGTCGCGGCGGGAAGCGCCGGAACCTTAACCCGCACGGTGTCGCCGGGCGCTCCGCTGACGGCCAGTTGTCCGGCGGCAATCTCCCTGCCGTCTTCCTTCACCTTGTAAGAGAACCCGTATTCGTCGAGGTTGGAGAATACGAAGTCGTTGGCGATGCTGACGGTAGAGGTCGCGGGGTCGAATCCGATGAAGCGGATGTTTTCGTAGACTTTGCCCATCTCGCGGGTCATCGGTTTGACGCGGCGGTCGGGGTAGATGAGGCCGTTTATGCAGAAATTGCCGTCGGAGGGGGTCCCTTCGTCGCCGAAGTCGGCTCCGTAGGCGTAGTAGAACTCTCCGTTTTTATTTTTCGCGGGGAGACCCTGGTCGACCCAGTCCCAGATACAGCCTCCCTGGAGCAGGTCGTTGCGGCGGATCACGTCCCAGTAGTCCTGGAAGTTGCCGAGGCTGTTACCCATGGCGTGGGCGTACTCGCAGAGAATCAGGGGTCTGTCGGCCAGCGGATCCTGCGCGTATTCCTCAATCTGCTGCGGAGTCCAGTACATCGGGCACATAATGTCGGTAGTGCCGGTAGTGCGGGCGCTTTCAAACTGGATGGGTCGCGACCCGTCGCGGTGGCGGATGTATCGGGCGGTCTCGAAGAAGTTAATGCCGTTACCGCTCTCGTTTCCGAGACTCCAGATTATTACCGAGGGGTGGTTTTTGTCGCGCTCTACCATCGCGGCTGTGCGGTCGAGGTGGGCGTCCATCCAGTCCGTGTCGTTGGAGAGCCATATGCGGGGGTCGCGGCGGTGTTCCGTTCCGTGTTCCTCGATGTTCGCCTCGTCGATGACGTAGATGCCGTATTCGTCGGCCATGCGGTAGAACTCCTCGGCCTGGGGATAGTGGCAGGTGCGCACGGTGTTGACATTGAACGCTTTCAGCAGTTCGAAGTCCTTGCGGCGCAGTTCCGTGGTGACGTAATGGCCGGTCGCGGGGTTGTGCTCGTGCATGTTGACCCCCTTCACATAGATTGGCTTTCCGTTGACCATCAGTTTTTTGTCCTTGATTTCAACGGTACGGAAGCCGATGCGGGAGGTTGTGCTGTCAATTGCGTTGCCCTGGTTGTCCTTGAGGGTTATGGCGAGGTTGTAGAGGTCGGGATGCTCGGCGCTCCATTGCTTTACAGCGGAAACTGTCGCGGCGAAATCAACGGGGGCGGTGCCTCCCGCGGGAATGGTGGCGGTCTTGCTGCCGGAAGCCACGCTCTTCCCGTCGGAATCAGTAATCACATATGAGGCTGTGATTGCGGCAGGGGCGGAAGAGGTGTTGCGCAGGTCAAGGTTGAGAGAGAACTTGCCGTCGCGGTAAGCCTTGTCGAGGGGCGTGCGGGCGAAATAGTCGGCTATGCGCACCCTCGGCCTGGAGTAGAAGTTGACATCGCGCTCGAAGCCGCTTAGGCGCCAGAAATCCTGACATTCCATGTAGTTGGCATCGGAAAAGCGGTGGACCTGCACGCTCAGCACGTTCTCTCCCGGATGTATCAGCTCCGTCACGTTGAAGCGCGCCGGTGCTTTCGAGGTTTTTGAGAATCCGGCGAACTTGCCGTTGACGTAGAAGTAAGCGGCTCCTTTGACCCCGTCGGCGCTGATGAAATACTCGCGGTCGGGGCTGACAGCCTTGACATCGAACGTACGGAAGTATGTGCCGGTGGGGTTCCATTCGGCGGGAATTTCGGGCGGATTGATAGCCTGGACGTACTTGTCGTAGCCGTTGGAAATGAACTCGTACTGTAGGTTGACGTATATCGGTGTGCCGAAGCCCTGTGTCTCCCAGTTGCCTGGCACCTGTATGTCGCTCCACCCGTTGCCGTTGCCGGGAGCCGAGAAATCGGTCGGACGGTCGGCGATGTTTTCTACATAGTTGAAGCGCCATGTGCCGTTGAGCGACTGGTAGTCGGGGCTTCCGGTCATATCCATAGAGGCGCGGTGGGCTTCCTTGTTCACTCCGATCAGGCGGGGATTGGTGAGTTCCCCGTAGCTGTGGCCGTATTCGGCGGCTCCGGCGAAAAGGGCGGAAACAGCCGCGGCTGCGGTTATGATGGCTTTTTTCATCGTTGGATTATTTTTTCACAGTGTCGGCGAGCCAGTCGCTGAGGGTGTTAAGCATTGAGTTGACATATTTGAAGCCGGGGAGTTTTCCGAAGCCGTGTCCCCCGGTGGGGAAGAAGTGGGCTTCGGCGGGCACTCCCGCGTCTGTAAGCGCCTGGAAATAGCGTAGTGAGTTGGCGACGGGAACGGTGCGGTCGTCCTCGCAGGCTATGATGTAGGCCGGCGGGTTACCGGCCTTTACCTGTTTCTCGTTGGAGTAGAGGGTTACCAGTTCTTCCGTCGGGTTTTCGCCGAGTAGGTTGAGGCGGCTCCCCTTGTGGGTGATTGTCGAATCCATTGAGATTACGGGGTAGACGAGAATCTGGAAGGAGGGGCGGTTGGCTGCGGAATCGTAATGGGTTGCGGCGGTCGATGCGAGGTGTCCTCCCGCCGAGAAGCCCATTATGCCGATTTTCTCCGGGTCGAGCTTCAGCGCGGCCGCGTTCTCGCGGAGGTAGGAGATAGCCGCTTTCGCGTCGTTGCCGGGGAGCTGGCAGTTCCCTTTGGGAAGGGTGTAGTTGAGGACCGCGAGGGCTATGCCGCGCTCGCCGAGCCAGTCGGCCCAGTCGGCCCCCTCCTTATCGTATGCGAGGAAGCCGTATCCTCCTCCGGGACACGCCACGACGGCGGGTCCGGCGGGATTTTCGGGTATGAAGATTTCAAGCGCCGGGGCTGTGTCTTTGGACGCGGCTTCCCCGGTATAGGGGTTTACGCAGACGTGTTGCTGGGCGGCGCAGGTAAGCGCTATGGCCGCGAAGGCCGTGCAAAACGATTTTTTCATGGATAAACTGGTATGTGGTAAGGATGTATGTTTGATTTATCTGAAAAGCAGGAGTGCGGCTCCGTGCGAGGGGATTTCGAGAGTTGAGGATGGGGCGAGGTCGGTCTGCCGCCAGAGGTCGCGCGGCGTGCCGCTGATGCCGGAAAGGCCGAGAGCCGCGGGGTCGGCGTAAAACCGGCGGGGCAGCTCCCCGATATTGAATATCGCGACAGCCGTTGAGCCGTCGGCCAGGGGTTTGGTCCAGATTTCGTGTTCCCGGTCGTGGATGGCGCGGGTTCCCTGCAAGGCGAGGGGGTCCTGGTTTACGGCAAGCACCTCCCGGTTTGTGAGGAGTCCGAGAGTGAAGTCGTCGAGGGAGGTGACATCGCATCCCATCAGCATCGGCGCTCCGAGGATTGACCATAGCGTGATGTGGGTGTACTGTTCGTCGGGCGAGAGGTTGGTCTCGCGCACGCCGTCGCCCCAGCCGACCTTGCCTACCACGAGCATGTCGGGGTCGTTGTAGTGTCCCGGTCCCTGGAAGGGGCGCCAGGGATCCTCCATGAAGCCGATGGTTGTCATGGAGTGCCAGGAGTCGCGAATGTCGCCGGTGGTGCGCCATGTTTCGGTAAGTTTCGCCCACTGGTCGCCCAGTTCGATAGGCGCGGCGTTGGATATGCTGAAAAGAATGTCGCGGCCGGAGGCTTTCAGCAGGTCGCTCATCTCTTTCGTTGAGACGGTGTCGTTGGTTATCCAGTCGTATTTCAGATAGTCGAAGCCCCAGTCGGCCCATTGCGCGACATCGTTGGGGGCGAAGGAATACTTGCCCTTGCGGCGGGAGGAGCCGACGACCTCCCCGCCGGGGGTGTCGGCGCTTCCGCCGATATATCCGGCGAAGGTCTCTACCCAGGGTGAGGAATAAATACCGATTTTAAAACCTTTGGAGTGGACGTAGTCCACGAGGGCCTTCATGTCGGGGAATTTCTCGTTAGGCATCACGGCGTTGTACTTGCCGCCCCTTTTCCCCTGCCATCCGTCGTCGATATTTATATAGGAATATCCGTAATCGCGGAGGCCGAGGGAATCCATCGCGTCGGCTATGCGGCGCACGATGCTGTCGGAAATCGCCGCGCCGTAGACGTTCCAGGAGTTCCATCCCATCGGGGGCGTAAGGGCTATGCGGTCCCCTACGCGCAGGGTTATGGTGTCGGAAGCCGAACCGGCTTCGTTTGTGGCTGTCGTAACAAGGAGGTAGTCGCCGGGGCGCTCGGGCGCGGTGCCGGTGACGATACCTGTCGCGGGGTCGAGGGTCAGACCCGCGGGGAGTTCGGTCGCGGTAAAGCGCATCGGGCGCTTTCCGCTGACGGGAAGGGAGAAGAGGAACGGCCGCCCGGGTCGCGCGCCGTATATTGAGGGAGAGTTGAAAACTGGTTGTGGAGATGGGGCCGGGGTAAGGCGGTAAGGGGTCTCTCGGGGTCGGGAAATCATCTTCGGGTCGTCGCCGTCGACCTCGAACCGGGCGTTCACCCAGTCGGCTCGGTCGCCCGAAATTCCGTCGTCGCAATGGTCCGCGGCGAGCACCAGCGAGCGGGCGCCGCGGAGGTCGAGATTTACCGGGCGAGCCTTGTCGTCGGCCCGCATAATGCCGCTGCGCCATACTTCGCGGCCGTCGATATAGGCGGCGAACTCCACCGACGCCCGGCGCAGCTCGTGCTCAGGTGCCGACGAGTCAACCCCTACCAAGGCGTTGAACGAGCGGGCCTTTCCGTCAAGGTTGATTCTCATTGTGCCTGCGGCGTGGGTCCCGACACCGGTCTGGAAAGTGTCGGCGGCGATGGCGAGCGGTGTGCGCCACATCGACATGTTGGCGCGGGCGATTCCGGCCGACTGGTCGACTTTTCCCAGGTCGAGGTCGTGGAGCCAGACGGTGCGTCCCGAAGCGGTCAGTACCGCGACGGCGGAGAAAACTATGGCTGCAAGCGCTGTAAATCTCATAACAAATAGCTGGTATAAAAAAGGCCGGGAGAACGGGATTTATGGGGTGTTCTCCCGGCCGAAAATCTAACCTAATACAATCTTTTTATCTTAGCGGGGCCTTAGAGCGCTACCTTGGAGGCTTTGCCGTTCTGAAGGCGGATGTAGAGGCCCTTTTCGGGGTTGGCGACGCGGCGTCCGGCGATGTCGTAATATACGGCGTCTGCGGAGGAGTTGTCGGCTTCGACGCTGTTTACGCCGGCCTGGAGGTCACCTTTGAGGACGAGGTTGCCGAGGCGGCTGTGGAACCTCCAGGCGTTGTATGTGTCATCGCACCAATTGAGGATGTTCATGCGGTTGCCGCCAAGCTCGTGGCAGTCGGAGATGCTGATGTCGAAGAGCACGGTCGCGTCCTTGGTGATGTTGTAGTTCTCTTTGCCGATCACGCCGTCCCAGGGAACGATAGCCTCCACGGTATAACCCTTGTCATTGACTTTGGTTACATACTCGCAGCCGGAGAGGATGCCGTCGACAATCAGACCGCCGGCGAAACGGCCGCCGGAGACGAAGTTAGGAACGGCGGTATAGTTGGGGTGGAGGCGGAGCTGGGAGCCGTTGGCGTCGCGCTCCTCGCTGTCGGGGGCGGGGCGCTCGGCCTGGGAGAAGACAAGTTCCACGTTGTCTGCGGCAGTGTAGCCGACCTTGCCGTCGTACCAAACGGGAGTGCCGTCAGTAACGTAGATCATGAGATACATGTTGTACTCGTCATACACGGCCTTGAATTTCGCTCCGAAGCTGCCGTTGAGGGGGGAAGGCTCTCCGCCCCAGTTGGAGGGGAACTGGTTTACGTCGACGGCCTCCACGCTGGCCCAGAACGCCTCGTTGTCCTCTCCGTCGAGATTGAAGGTTTTGTACTGCGTTTCCGTCAGATAGAAGCAGTCGAGGCTCTTGGGGGTGAAGGAGTACTGGTCCGAGGCGTGAAGCCCGGAAGCGGCCGCGAGAGCCGCGATCGCAAGGGTAAACTTTTTCATGGTTTACAAATTGTTAAGTTGGTGTTATGAAGTTTTGTAAATATTAGTAGCCGGGGTTTTGAAGCAGGACGTTCATCCCGATAAGCTGGCGCTCCGAGAGGGGGATGGGGAGGCGCGAGTGGATTTCGTGGTCATAGCCGCGGTCGGCGAACAGGGTGGTCGCGAGTCCCATGCGGAGGTAGTCGAACCAGAGCGTTCCTTCAAGGCACATCTCTTTCTCGCGCTCGAGCACCAGGGTGTCGAGGAACTGGCCGTCGGTTGCCTGGTCGTAGTCGTGGGGCTGCGGCGCGGAGCTTTCGACATCCTCGCCCCAGGCGCGGCGGCGCACCATGTTGAGGTAGCGGGCGGCCTCGGTGGTGTTCCCCTGGCGGTACATTATTTCCGCGTACATGAGGTAAAGTTCGGCCAGGCGGTAGATACGCTGGTTGATCGGGTTGTTGCCCTCGAATCCGGGAAGACCTTCGCCGGCCCAGCTTTCAATGGCGTTGTTGGGGATGTATTTCTTGAATCCGTAGTACTGGGTCGTGTAGAGGGTCGGCTCGTCGGTCATATCCCAGCGGTGGTAGAGGACATCGACGTTCGGGATGTAGAAGGAGTCATACATACGCGGGTCGGTTTCCTTGGCGCTCTCTTTCTTGACGGTCTGGAAATACTTGCTGCCGATGGTGCCGAACGCGGGGTCGTCCGTCATGATGTTGAAGCGCGTGCGGGGCTTCTCGGCTTTCACCGCTGCGTTTATGTCGGCGGCGAGCTGGTCGTAGTCGCCGGTATACATTCCGAAAAATTCCTCCTCGTCGGAAGCCGAGACGTCGATTTTCGAGCCGTAGACCAGGCGGGTGTAGGCCGCCAGGGCGATTGAGGGCTCTTCCTGGACCATTATGCGGTTGGAGGCGTCGGTAAGGCGGTCATAAATCGCCTGGTCGACGCAGTAGCCTCCGATGAACTTGTTGACGTATTTCTTGGAGACCTGGCAGGCTCCCCACCATATCGGTTCGGGGCCGAGGCGGCGCCACATATAGTTTCCGATTTCGTCGTCGTTGGCGGTTTCGGCCTGTACCTCGAAAATCGACTCGCTGTTGTTTTCGTGCATGTAGTCGAAGTTGTCGTTGAAGTCGGGAGCGAGGCGGTAGTTGCCGGCCTGCATCGCGCGGTCGAACCAGGTCTTGGCTGTCTCGAGCGCCTGGGGGTCGCGCATGCCGAAGTACATGTAGGCTTGTCCGAGGTAGGCCGCGGCGGCTCCTTTGGTTGCCGCTCCGAGCTTGGAGTTGGGCCAGCGCTCGGGGAGGCGGTTATATGCATCGGTGAAGTCCTTTATAACCTTGTCCCACGACTCTTTGAGGGTCGAGCGGCCGATCATGAGCTGGCTCTTGTCGGTCAGGAGGCTGTCGGCGACGGGGATGCCCATCTTTTCAGGGGCGTAGGCCGGGTCGGAGGGGAGGGCCTCGCCGAAGGAGCGCACGAGGTAGTAATAGCCGAGGGCGCGGAGGAAGTTACACTCGCCGATCATCTTTTCAAGGTCCTCCTTGTCGGAGGCGCTCATGTTGCCGTAGTTCGCTGCGTCGCGCTTGAGGTTCCACATCTTGTTGCATGCGTCGTTGGAGCGGCCTATGAGGCGGTAGAGACAGGTCCAGTACCCTTTGATCCACGCCTGGTCTGGGGTGTAGCCGAAGTTGGTAAGGGGAATCAGGTTGCCGTCGGTGGCGCGGTATTCGAGTTCGCCGGTCGCGAAGTCGAGGTAGTAGTAGATTTCGGCGCGCCAGGTCTGCAGCCCGTACAGGCCGTTGTAGGCTCCGTTGAGGACTGTCTGGGCGTTGGCGGCGTTGTTGACGAAGCCGTCGGAGGGGATTCCCGTGAAATTGTCGACTTCGAGGAAGTCGGAGCAGGACCACAGGGACGCGGCGGCGAGGGTGCCGGCTATGATGTTTCTTAGGGTTTTCATCTTTTGTGTTTAAGGTCGTTTTTGAGCCGTTGTTCGATAGTTTGGGTCAAAGCTCGATCTGGATGCCGCACATATAGGTGCGGTTCTGGGGATATACTCCGCGGTCGATGCCCGGGGCGGTGTTCGACCCGGTCGAAAATTCGGGGTCGAAACCCTCGTAGGAGCTGACGGTGAAGAGATTCTGGCCGGAGAAGTAGATTCTCGCGCTCGACAGGCCGCACTTGCGGGCCCAGTCGCGGGGGAGGCTGAATCCGACCTGGGCTTCTTTCAGGCGCAGGTAGGAGGCGCTTTCGATGAACCACGACGAGGGCTTCGATTCGTTGCCGTTGGGGTCGTTGACGTTCATGCGGAAGTTATTGTTGGTAGAGCCTTCGCCGGTCCAGCGGTCAAGGGCGTATTCCGTGGTGTTGTAGTCGAGGTAGAGGGTGTGGGTCTTCATGCGGTACTCGTTGAAGATTTCGCCGCCGTAGACACCCTGGAATGCGAAGTTGAAGTCGATGAATTTCCAGGAACCTCCGAGATGGAAGCCGTAGGTGAATTTCGGCCAGGGGTTGCCGATAGTCGTGATGTCGTCGGCGTCGATGTGGCCGTCGCCGTTCGTGTCGTGGTAAATCAGGTCGCCGGGGCCTGTACCGCTTTCCTGGTACTGCTTGAAGCCGTTGGCCTGGGCCTTGGCGTTGTACGCGTCGACCTGCGCCTGGTTCTGGAACACTCCGTCGACCTTGTAGCCGTGGAACATACCCATCGGCTGCCCTACCTCCGTGTAGGAGATATTGGTGCCGGAGAGGACGCTGCCGGTAATCAGCATGTCGTTGTTCTCGTTGGTGGCGAGCACCTTGTTGCGGAAGTAGGAGATATTGCCGCCGACGTTGTACTCGAAGTCGCGCCCGATGCGGTTGCGGTAGTTGATTTCAAAGTCCATGCCGGTGTTGCGTATGCGGCCGACGTTCATAATGTAGGCCGGGGTTGCCTCGTGTTTCTTGCCGACGCCGGAGAGGTCGGGGATGGAGGTGTTGAAGAGGGCGTCGTCGGTGGTTTTGATATACCAGTCGGCGGTGAAGGTCAGGGTGTTGTTGAAGAGCGCCAGGTCGATGCCGACGTCAGTCGTGGTGATTTCCTCCCATTTGATTTTGGAGTTGGGGAGGCGTTCGAGAATCACGCCGGTGACAGCGTTCTGCGTCGGGCCTTCGCCGTAGGCGTAGTTGGCGCAGTAGGTGTTGTAGGTCGAGGTGTAGAGGAACTGCTGTATGCCTGAGTTGCCGAGCTTGCCCCAGGAGGCGCGGAGCTTCAACTGGTTTAGCCAGGTGGCGTTGCGGAGGAACGATTCCTCGCTAATGCGCCAGGCCGCCGAGAAGGAGGGGAAGGTGCCCCAGCGGTTAGAGGGAGCGAAGCGGTCCGACCCGTCGTGGCGCACTACGGCTGTGAAGAGGTAGCGGTTCCTGAAGGAGTAGTTGAGGCGGCCGAAGACGGACTGCGTGGAGTTGTTGCTGTAAGAGGCTCCGAGGTCGCGGTCGGCCTTGGAGGCGAGCCAGAGCATATATAGGTCGCCGGTCATGTTCTTGGCGCTGCCGTTGAGTCCGCGGCCCCATCCGTAGGAGGCTTCGTAGCCCGCCATGGCGGTAACGGAGTGCTCGCCGAAGTCCTGCATATAGGTGGCTACGACGTTGGCCGTCCAGCCGTAGGAGAGGTTGAGAGTCTCTTTCATCTGGGCGTACTCGCGCTTTTTCTGCTGGTGGTACCAGTAGCGTTCCTGCTCGATGTTGGTAAAGCCTGAGCCGAAGCCGCCGTTGAAGGTGGCCATGACGTTGAACTGCTTGATGGGCTGGATTTTGAGATAAGCCGTGCCGTTGAAGTCGTAGCTCTTGTTGGTCTGGTGGTGGGTAAGCTCGTCGGCCAGTGGGTTGCCGCCGTCATATCCGAGCATCCCCTTTATGTCTACGGGGTTGCCGTCGGCGTCGTGTGTCGGGAAGAATCCGAAGCCGCCGGGCTGGTTGGCTTCGTCGTAGGGCATCAGGAAGGGGAGCACGCGGAGGAAGGAGTTGAGGTAGCGCGAGTCGGCGTAGGGGTTGTTTTTGGTGGTCGTGAAGCGCGCCTTCTCTCCGAGGGTCAGCCAGGGGAAGAGTTTTACCTCCGTGTTGAGGTTGAGGGTCAGGCGGCTGAACTCGGTGTCGATATATGTTCCCTTCTGGTCGTAGTAGTTGAAGGAGGTGTAGATTTTGTATTTGTCTGTGCCCTTTGAGAAGGAAACGTCGTAGTTCTGCTGGAAGCCGGTCCCGAAGAGGATGTCTCCCCAGTCGTAGTCGGCGTTGGTCAGGTCATAGTCGAGTGCGTATCCCTTCTGCGAGTCGGTCAGGGGGTAGGCGAGCATCTCGGCGCGGGTCATCGCGCCCTGGCCGTTGAAGTCCTCGATGCGCAGCGCCTTGAGCTGCCGGCTTTTGAGGGGCTTGATCATGTTGGTCGGTCGGTTCCAGCCCCAGTAGGCGTTGAAATTCACCTTGGTTTCCCCCTCGCGGGCGTTCTTGGTTGTGACGATAATCACGCCGTTGGCTGCCGCGGCTCCGTAAATCGCCGCGGCGGAAGCGTCTTTCAGCACCTCGATGCTCTCGACGTCGTTCATGTTGAGCTGCACGCCGGGCGACTGCTGCACGCCGTCGACAACCCACAGCGGGCCGGAACTGTTGAACGAACCCACGCCGCGGATTTTGACGTCGGCTGTCGAGCCGGGCTGTCCGCTGGTGTTCGTCACCGTCAGGCCGGCCACCTTGCCCTGTAGGGCGCTGGCGATTCCGGCGGAGGGCTTGTTGCGGAGCTCTTCCCCTTTGAGGGATACGACAGCGCCGGTAAGGTCGCTTTTCTTAACCGTGCCGTAGCCGACGACTACCACTTCGTCGAGGGCGTTGTCCGCGCCGGAAAGGGCTACATTAATAGATGTGCGCCCGTTAATCTTGACGCTCTGTTTTCCGTAGCCTACATAATTGAACTGGAGAGTGGCGTTCGGGTCGACACTTATAGTGTAGCGTCCCTCGTAGTCGGTCACTACCGGCTGTCCTTTCGGCGGGGCGACTGTGGCGCCGATCAGGGGCTCGCTGTCTTCGGCGGAGGTGACGGTTCCGCTGACGGTTATCCGGGCGGGCTCCTGCGCTGTCGCGGACGCGCCTGTTGCCAGCAGTGCGGCGAAGGCCGCCAGGGTGGCGCGGCTGGCCAGCGCGGCGAGTTTGGCGAAGTGTCCCATAATGGGGGATTTTTTCATGATTGGTTAATTAGTTTTTCATGCGTTGAGGTTGAATCGCATCGCAAAGTAAGGTAAATAAGACGGCGAGGCCAAATAAAAGCCGTGACAAAGTACGCTTAAATCTGGCACAAAATTTGACAAAACGCCGTTTTTAACGTTTTGAACGGGGTTGGTGGCGGTTTTTGTCAGGTTTTGTACAGGTTTTGCGCGGAACTTTCGGGGCAAACTGTTGGGCGGATCGGCGCGTGACGGCTAACTTTGCGGTATTAAATTTTGTGTAATCCAAAAAGTAGTGGTAATTTTGTCAGTGTTATAACCAAAGTATTTCATACGACATTTTTCCCCCATAAGAGATTTCAGGAGAAGAAGTGCAGCCAGAAGAAACGTATATCAAGGTCATAATCCGGGAGTTCAACAAGAAGTTGAGCTCCTGGGGTCATTCCGATACCTGGACAAACAACCAGTTCAAGGTGTTGGAGGATCTGATATATGATAAATCTCATATCCGCATCCACGCGAACACCCTCAAGCGCTTTTTCCAGGAACATACCCCCAATCCCCAGCTTTCGACTCGCAACGCGCTCTGCATATTCCTCGGATACGCGGGGTATAACGATTTCGTGATGCGCAAGACGGAGCAGGCCCCCCAGGCCGACCTTCCGGCTTCTTCCGCCGCCCCCTCCGGGCATGCTGGTGAGGTTCCGGGCGCCGAGCCGCGTCGGGAAGTGCCTGCTGCCGGGTCAAAGGGAGTTCCGAGCGAAGCGCGGACCCCGAAACGCCCCTCCAAATGGCTTTGGGTGGCGCTGGTCGCTCTTCTGGCGGTCGTTGTTGCGGCTTTCGCCTGGTTCGGCCGCGGTGGTGCCGCAGAGGCCGCTCCCGACGATGTCTCTCTGTCGGTGTCGGTCGACAAAGGTGTCTCGCCCCTGACGGTCACAATGGAATATGATGTCCCTGAGTCAATACTCCCGGGGACTACCATCGAGGTGATGGAGGCCAACGGTGATGTTGTAGTCTCTCCACTCGCTACCTCTAAAGGTAAGAAATATGCCACATTCGTATATCCGGGGCTCGGCTACGTGCGCCTGAAACAGGGCGACAAGGTGCTGAAAGAATTGCCGATAGAGTCGCGTCGACGGGGATGGCAGGTATTTGTTTCCGAAGGATATTCGCGGTCGGTGAAAAATCTTCCGATCGACACGATGCGCGCCGAGGGCTACCTGAGTCTGCCGGTCGAGAGCGTGCCGCAGGAGTCGCGCACCGACAAGCTGTTCGTGTCATATTCGTATTATTCGCCTGAACTCGTTGACGGCGACAATTTCACCGTCGAGGCCCGGGTGCGCAACTCGGCGATGGAGGGTGGGATGCCCTGCTACGACACGATGCTTTACGTCTTTTCAGGCAGCAAGATGCACGGCTTCGCCCTGAACGAGGACGGCTACGCCTATTTCAAATTCATCAGCGGCGACAAGTCCTTTACCGGCGACCGCCACGACTTTTCCTTTATCAAATATGACCCCAACGAGTGGCACACGCTCCGCATAACGGTCAAGGACAAACACACCACCTTCTTCCTGGACGGCAGCACGCTGCTGGAAACCACCTATGAAGAGCCGTTGGGCATGGTCGACGAGCTGACGATCCGTTTCAAGGGTTGCGGCGCGGTCGATTACGTCCGCCTCTACGACGCGTCGATGCGCCCCGTCTTCGAGGAAAATTTCTGATTTTCCGCATTTTATTTATAGCAGGATTCCTTATTACATTAATTATAGGACCTCTTCGAGGCCCTATCCGTCGCTACGAACAAACACCGCACCTTCGCGGCTTCGCCGCTCGATACGGTGCTATAATTACCCCGCGGCTCCGCCGCTCCCCGAGGAGTCTCCTTTCCCACGGACCCGCGCCCTCCGGGCGCTCCTTTGATTGGTTGCGACACCATAACCGCGCCTCGCCTCTCCGAGGCTCGACACGGTGTTACTCACGGGCCCGCACCCTCCGGGCGCTTTGCTGCGGTTGCTGTCGGGTGGAGTGAGCCGAAGGCGAGCGGCTTCCATCAGCGCGCCGCGCCTCTTCGAGGCCCGATACGGGGCCGGAGTCCTCTTTGCGGGAAGGTAGTGTCTCGCAGGAGAGTAACTAGCTGTAATTCAGGAGGACTTGTCGGTTTTGTATGGTTTTGCGCGGGTTTTGTCGGGCGAAAATGCGGGTTTTGTCGGGGTTTGTTTGGGTTTTGGTGAAACACTTTTCGCGGAATGTTTAGGCGAAGTTTGCTTCGGGAGGCTAAATTCGCGGTACGAACAACTTACCTCTTAATTTATGTCTCACCTTACTACCCTGAAAAAACTGGCGCTGGCCGCTGTCGCTCTTTTCGGAGCCGCCGGAATGGCCGACGCGAAAGATGTGTTCGTCACCGCGAATGAACATCTCTCTTCCCTTATTACCGCCGCTGAGAAGGAAACTCTGACGGAACTCGTCGTAACTACCGGCGCGGTCGATAAAACCAACCCGTCGGCAGGACTGACAGCCGATGACCTGGCTTTCCTTACCTCCATGCCGAAACTCAAATACCTCGACCTCCGCGGAGCCTCGATCGCCCTCGACCCCGGAAGCAATTACGGCCGCCCGTACATGTGGCCCGAAACCAAGGGGAACAAGTGCATCGAGACCCTCTATATGCCGAACAACCTGCAGAACATGGGCGTGTGGGTGGAGAGCAACGTCAAGGAGATGTACTTCCCCCAGACAATCCCGACCGGCAACCTGGCCAACAAGCTGAACCCCAACTACTCGCTTGAAAAGGTGGAGTTCTACCAGGAAGGGAACGTGTTCAAGAGCATCGACGGCGCGGTATATACCGCCGACGGCACGCAGCTTATATATTACCCGCAGGGGAAGAAGGAGGCCGATGTCGTGCTTCCCGAAGGTATGGTTTCGACCATCAACAAGATCGCCATGGCGTTCAACCCCAATATCGAGACGATAACCCTCCCCTCTACGTTCCGCCAGCTTATGTTCAACGGCGGCCGCGAGTTCGGAGCCTCCGCCCCCAATCCCGAGCGCAACGAGAACCTGCGCGCGATTTATGTAGCCGAGGGCAACACCCTGTTCACCTCGATCGAGGGTATGCTGGTCGACCTCACGAAGAAGGAAATCGTGGCCTGCCCTCCCGCCTTCGGGGTCGCCGACCTGGTGATTGACGGCAATATCGTCAAGGCCATAAATCCCTCGATTTTCGCCAACAACCAGACGATACGCCGCGTGAAGTTTACCGAAGGTGTAACCACTCTCGGCTACTCGCTGTTCAAGGGGGCCGCCAACCTGGCGTATGTCGATATCCCCTCGACGGTTACCAACCTGGGTGGCGAGTGCTTCGCCGCTTGCTCCGCGCTTGAGACAATCATCTGCCGCGGCACCACCCCTCCGGGATTCGACACCGTTGACCGCACCTCGCAGGGTGTCGGAATCGTCATGGGCAACAACCAGTTCCGCGGCAAGCCCGTTACCGCGATGGTTGGTGTCCCCGCCGGCGCGATCGACAACTATGTGAACTCCTACTGGAACCGCAATTTCACCAACGGCACGAACGCCAACCAGGTTGACGGCTACACTCCCGAGCAGTTCGGCGAATTTAAGACCGTTAACGTTGTAAACGGCTCGACAAACCAGGATGTGGCTATCCCCGGCTCCTCCGTCAACATCACCGCCGACGCTCCCGCCGACAACACCATGGCCTTCGTGCGCTGGGAAAGCGAGACCCCGGGGGTTGTGTTCACAAACGCTCTGTCGAAAACCACCTCTTTCAAGATGCCCGCTTCCGACGTTACCGTAACCGCGGTCTACGACGCGAAGCACGAGTACACTCTCGTCAACGCCATAACCCCCAACGGATACGCGGCTACCGGCGTTACCGTCAACATCGAGGCTCCCTCGCGCATGAACGGCGCCGACTTCCTCGAATGGGTTGTCAAAAAGGGCGATGTCACTATCGCTAACCCCAAGGCCGTGCAGACCACGTTCGTAATGGGGAACGCCGACGTTGTGATCGAGGCCACCTACGCCCAGGTATTCATGGTTAACGTTATCGACGGCGAGGCTTCTGTCAACGGCGACATGATTCTTGATGCCGCCCCCGGCGTTACCGTGACTATCACCGCAGCCAAGAAGCCCGGCTACCTGTTCGCCTCCTGGAAGGTCAACGAAGGGGCCGTCACACTTGCTGACGCCAAAGCCGCCACCACAACCTTCGTCATGCCCGAAAGCGACGTCACCGTCGAGGCCACCTACACCAAGGACCAGAGCGGAATCGAAGGGGTTGCTGCCGACGGCCTCAACGGCGCGGCCGAATACTTCAACCTCCAGGGGCAGAAAGTAGAGAACCCCTCCGACGGCCTCTACCTGATGCGCTCCAACGGCAAAACCACGAAAGTAATAATCAAATAAGGAATAGATAGTTAGAAATAGGTAATAGTTAGGTAAGAAAAGAAAAGCGAGTCAACTGCGTGCCGTGCCCTGCGGCCGCGAATAGGTTGGACAGGATTGACGCGGCGCCCCGATGCGCCGACGGGATGTCGGCCCGAGGCCCGCGTCAACCATTTCTTTCAAGCCACGGCCCGTTACCGATAAAGCAAACAGTCAATTATGAAAAAGATATTTTTACTCCTCAGTATAATGATTTCGGTCTACGCGATGCGCGCCGAGACCTTCACCATCTCCTCCACCCAGCACCTCGCCGACCTCATCTCCGAAGAGCAGAAAGCAACCCTCACTGAGCTGATTGTCGTCACGGAAGATGAAACCAAACTTTCTGCGGATGATATGAATTTTGTGGCATCAATGCCCGTTCTTGAAACCCTCGACCTCCGCGGCGTAGGTTATGCAACGCCCGGTAACTGCATCGGTTTGAACAATAACCAGTGCGTAAAGGAAGTTTGGTGGCCTAACAATGTAACTTTCGTTGCTGATACATACAACACCAATATTGAAAAAATGCACCTCCCGGGAAATACTAAATATAATCTTTCCGGCATTAACAGGCTGTTCAAAAATCTCAAGCTCGTTGCGGTTGATTTCTATGGCGAGGTGACAAGTGATAAGGTGTCAATAGACGGAGTTCTTTATGGCTGGGGAAAGACACTTCTATATTATCCTTCTGGCAAAGTTCCGGAAAATGGTAATCTGATTATTCCTGAAGGCATTGAGTCTATATCTAAAATTGGCTCAATTGGTTATAATCCCAATATCAAATCAATCACTCTTCCCGCAAGTTTTCTAACGCCTGAAAATATGCGTTATCTAACAGAGCAGAATGTAAATCTGACAAACATCTATGTCAATGAGGGAAATCCTTATATGATGACCTTATTTAATGACTTCCTCTTATGTGACAAAGTTGCAAAATCTATTATGTGGGTATCCCCGCAAATGAAATTTGATGAGAATTTAGTGATTGATGGAAGTGTTATAGAAGCCATCCCCGCAAAATTCCTAAACAACCATAATGAGGTAAAAAGAATAAAATTTACCGAGGGATTTAAAACAATTCCTTCGGAAGGGCTAAGAGGGGCAAATGGACTTGAATCCATTGAGTTTCCTTCGACATTGGAATCAATCGGGGGAAGAGGCATATATGGATTACCTAAATTACAGGCGATTATAAACCATAACGTAGCTGATCCACTTGGCGAGTCAAATGATTTCTTCCAAATTCCGATATACGATTACAAGGGAACTTTGACTATTGGTTTCGAGACCTTTTATGGACTTCCGAGTGATGTTATAGTTGTGGTGCCGGCAACGTCTAAAGATTTGTATTTAAATTCCGGATGGAATAAGGACTGGACTCATAATGATTATGAATACACTAATAAATCCATGGGATTTAGTGCTAATCAATTCGTAGAGCCTACTCCGCTGGCAATCACCAACGGGACTACTTTCCACGACGCGGCGGCTGCCGGGATGGTCGTGACTATCAAGGCCAAGAACCCGTATATCAAGGAGGAAGGGGAGCTTAACGCGTTGGCCGACGAGGAAATCGATCCTTCCAAGATGAAGTTTACCGGCTGGATTGACCTGGATGCCGGCAAGGAGGGTGTCGAGCCGGTCGAGTTCGCCGACCCGGAATCTGAAGAGACCACTTTCGTGATGCCCGACCGCCCCGTCAACATCATCGCCGGATATTCCAACGAGGACGGCACCGTAACCGCGATTGAGAGCGTGGAGGCAGCTACCACCGCCGCTCCTGTCTACTACAACCTCCAGGGCCGGATTGTCGAGAACCCCTCCGAGGGTCTTTACATCGTGCGCCGCGGCAGCAAGGTCTCCAAGGAATACGTTCGCTGACCCCCTCTTCCATAACGGAAACAGAAACGATATAAAGTTGACAGTCAAGGCATTATGCGCTCTGTATATAAATACGCGTTAGTCGCGGCGTTCGCCGCGGCCGCGCTCCCTGCGATGTGGGCCGACACGGCGCCCATACCGTACCCCAACAAATGTTTCTGCGGCTCGCTGACCGACTACAAGCAGTCGTGGATTGCGAACACCGGCGGGGTGCCCAAGAACCACGTCCCCCACAGCATACGCAGCATCTTCGTGCAGCCCGACGGCCGAGTAGTGACGGTCTGCGAGTGGGACGAGGGAGGTACCAACGTCGGAATCTTCCAAGACAACAAGATTATCGCCATTCCTCCCGGCTCAGGCACAGGCTCTTATGGTCGCAACTCGCTCTACTGCGTGACCGCCGACGAGAATTACGTCTACCAGCCGATACGCTTCAACGGCCGCAGCGGCAACGACAACCTTAACAGCAACGGGCTGCGCCAGTTCCCGCAGAACTCCTCCGATGTGGAGTGGCAGGCGGTCCACCGCTACGACGCGCGTACGGGGGCCAACGCCGTGTTCCTGAACGGCTACGGCCCGGGGGCTAACATGTTCCTCGTGGCCACCCAGGCCGGGCGCCACATTCAGGGTATAGCCGTGACCGACAAGTACCTGATTGTCTCCCTCCCCGCGAATCCCTTTGACAGCGAGAGCGCCGACTCGCTGATGGTCTATGACAAGGCCTCGATGAGCAACGTCCCCCTGCGCCGCTTCCGCGTCGACGCTACCGGCTTCCTCTATGCCGACAAGAAGGGGTATGTATGGTGCATGCAGGGTAAGCGCCTCGTGCCCATCAATGTCAACACCGGCGCTGTCCGCGAGCAGAGCGTCATCGAGTTCCCCGCCGACGTTGATCCACGTTCCTTCTCCATCGACACCTCCAGCGGCCGCGAGCGCATCCTGGTCGCAAACCACGGCAAGGACTGCAATGTGTTGATATATACCAATATCTACTCCAAGCCGACCCTTACCGCCACCTTCGGCGAAACCGGCGGCATCTTCTCTGCCCGCGGCAAGTATAAGCGCGGGCAGGTCGGCCCCGGCCGTCTCGAAGGTCCTACCGGCGTAGGTGTGGATGCCAACGGCAATATCTATATCTCGAACATGTTCGCCACCGGCGCAACGCTCCACGCCTACAACGAGGCTACCGGCAAGCTCCTGTGGAAGCAGGAGGGCCTGGAGTTCACCGCCACGGCTGACTTCGACCAGACGATGCGCAACCGCGTCTATACCCCGGAACGCATCTATGATATAGACTATACCAAGAGCCAGTGCCGCCTCGACACCCTCGTGGCCTCCTCGGTAGACCCCTACAACTTCCCCCACGACCTGCGTCTGGAGCCGAATCCCCCCTCGCCGATCAAGACCAGCGTATTCAAGCGCAAAATCCACGGCAAGGACTACCATTTCGTCGGAAACATGTACTCGACGACCCTCGCGGGGTATCGCTACGACCCCGAGCACTGGGGCTATATCGCGGTGCCGTTCATGAAAATCATGGCCGACGGTGTTTCCTTCTGGTATGACGCCAACGGCGACGGACAGCCTGCCGACGACGAGACAACCTGGACTTCCGCCAACCGCGACACCTTCTCGCAGTATGTCGACGCCGACGGCAACATATGGATGGCCGACCGCACGCAGCGCGGCTCCTCGAAAGCCCGCTTCCGTCTCTGGGAAGTGCTTCCGCAGGATAACGCCCTGGGCTACGCGCAGTGGGGCAAGGAGCAGGTAATCGACCTTCCGAGCTGGATTACCGATTGCAGCCGCGTGCTCTACGACCCCGCAGCCGACGAGCTGATTATCGGCTGCTACACCCGCACCCGTCCCTGGAGCAACCCCAGCCTGTGGGGCCAGGTAGGCACGACAATCCTCGTGTTTGACAAGGCGATGGAGAAAATCCACGGCGATATAGACCCCGAAACCTGGGTCGCCAAGCTGCAGATTGACATTCCTTTCGACTCGCAGACCGGCAAGGAGGAGACGCAGGACGCGAAGTGTCTGGCGTTTACCGAGAACTATATCTACACCCATATCCAGCAGGGTGGCCGCGTATGTCTCTACAACCGCCACAACGGCGACTACCTGGGCGATGTCTCCCCGACAGCCGTCGTCGAGTACCGCAATGGTTGGACTGACTTCACCTTCGCTATGAACGCCCGCGAGAACGAGGACGGCTCTATTGAGATTCTGGCAGAGGAGAACGCTTTCGGCAAGGTAGTACATTATAATATAGCGTCGCTCGACGCGAAGATGACGAAGCTCGGCGACCTGATTCCCTACACCGTGCAGGTGCTCTGCGCCGACGGCACCCCGTTTGACATCGACAATGTCCGCGAAGGGGACCCGATCGACTTCCGCGTATGGGTGATGAACAACGCCCGCGGCGCCGTCACCAACCGCCGCGCGTCGAATCCGACGCGTTGCCAGGTACGTTTCCGTCTGACCGACGCCACCACCGGGCGAGAGGTGTTCACCCGCATGTCCGACCCCTACACCCGCGACATTCCCGGCGGTGAGAACCTGCCGTTCACTCCCGGCGCCGCCGACGAGCCGTGGCGTTACGTCAGCGGGCAGTACAACCTCGAGGTACACGTCAACTACGGCAACCTCGGCGAGGAGTGCGACACGGACAACAACGTGGCTACCCTTTCCTTCGGCGGCAAGGGTGGAGAGGCCGGAATAGGCGACGTCGAGGCTGACGGGACCAAGGCTCTCGACATCTATCCCAACCCCGCGGTGTCCGAGACGCGCCTGAGCGGCACCCTGACCGAAAGTGACTTCTCCCTGGCTGTCTACGCTCTCGACGGCGCGACCGTGATCCGCGACGACCGTTCCGCCGGCGACAATACCCTGAATGTATCGGGACTATATCCCGGCATCTATGTCCTCGCTGTCAGCGGGGCCGACGGCAACCACGCCGAAATGAAGCTGATTGTCAAGTAAACAAGCTAATCCCCACACTCAACTGAATATGGTGAAAACCATTAAGATACTCTTTGCCGCTATGGCGGCGGCTCTCGCCCCTGCGGCGGGAGCCGCCACCGCGACGGCTTCACCGACAGCCGGCACGGCCGTATGCGACATGCAGCCCGTCGACGCGGTGCGGCTCATAGGCGACAAGCTGATTCGCACTACCGGGTTCGACTACTGCCTGGAACTTCCGGCCGACGGCCCGCGGTTCGACGGAACCCGTATTGTCGATTTCGGCCGCACTTTCGGGTGCGGGACTCCGGCTGCCGCCTACGCCTATACGCGGCTCCATGCCGACAACGATACGGTCATCAAGGTCGAAATCGAGCATAATGACGCGTGCCGGATCTGGTGCAACGGTTCCGAGGTCTACCGCCGCGACGGCGCCCGCGGCCTCGCTTTCGCCAAGGACGAGCGCAGTATGGAACTTTCGTTCTCGTTCGACCTCCCTCTGCGACGTGGCTACAACGACCTGTTGGTCAAGTCGTCGACCGCGGGAGGGGAGTGGGTCGTAATGATGCAGCCCCCGAGCTTCAAGGACGCTGTTCTCTCCAGGGAGCCCCGCTATGTCGGAATCGGTCTCGACGGGCTGAAGTCCGTCAGCCCCGAGGTCGCGGCCCTCTCCCGCTGGCTCGTCGCAGGGCCTTTCCCCGCCGACATGAACGGTGAGTTCGGTCCCGAGCAGGGCACCGTCATAGGGCGTATGTACAAGGGGCTGGCCGACAAGCCCGTGACCTGGACGATTCCGAAAGTCGAAGTGCTCGGCAACTCTACCGGCCGCGCTCCCTGGGGAAGCACCTGCCAGTGGAATTACCACAACGGGGGTGTCGCCTGGGCCATGCAGCGCCTGGCGCGATATACCGGGTGTGCGGCCTATGATCAGTGGGCCAGGAGGTTCTGCGACTACCATATGGAGGGGATGCCCTTCGTTGATTACCAGGTAAATTCGCTATACGCCTTCAATTCGGCCAACAACACGATTCTCGACTGCCCGCTGCTTGACTTCACGCTTGCTCCGGCCCTTCCGTTCGTCGACCGTCTGAACCACGAGGAGGCGTTCCCCAACAGGCCGATGTATGAGAAATTCATCGGGCGCATGATGGATTACGCGGCGAAAGGGCAGGTACGCTCCCCCGGGATGTCGAACTACGCCCGCGTGACCCCTGAGAAATACACCGTCTGGGTCGACGATATGTTTATGGGGATTCCGTTCCTCATGCAGGCCGCGGAGTATGACCCGGCCCGCGCCGAGGCGTTCCGCGAGGACGCCGCCCGGCAGATTACCGATTTTTCGCGGCACGTCTGGGACCCCGCCGCGAAGCTCTACTCCCACGCCAGCTATACCTCCCGGCCTGACGTCAGGCTTCCCCACTGGTCGAGGGCCAACGGCTGGGCGCTCTGGGCTATGACCGAGGTGCTTGACGGGCTACCCGCCCGCCATCCCCGCCGCAAGGAGGTGCTGAAGCGTTACCGCGAACTCGTTGAGTCGCTGTGCCGCTACCAGGGGGCCGACGGCCTCTGGCACAACGTTGTAGACCGTCCCGACTCCCGCCCGGAGACCTCCGGCTCCGCGATTTTCGTTATGGGAATCGCCCGCGGGGTTGTCAACGGATGGCTCGACGAGAGGAAATACACCCCCGTTGTTGAAAAGGGATGGCGAGGAATTGCCTCGCGCATCGATGCCGACGGGACCGTGAACGATATATGCGTCGGCACGATGTGCTCCACCGACGAGGAATATTATGTCAACCGTCCTTTCTACAAGGATGACACCCACGGCTCCTTCGCCGTCATATTCGCCGGAATCGCCGTGCAGGAGATGCTTGACCTACAGCGCCCCGCTGATACAGACTTTACCCCGGTGCGCCCCACGGCTGATGAAATCGCTATTCTCAAACGCGACCTCGAGAGCCGCCACGCGGCCTACGACGACGAGGCCTGTATGCTCCGCACCGTCACTTCCGGGCGCCATTACCACAGCGACCTCGACAGCGGGGTGGTGGTCCACCAGACCCGAGAGTCGCTTGACTACGCCGTCGCCCTGCTGAAAACCGGCGACAGCAAATTGCGCGCCAGGGGCATGAAAATCGTGCGCCGCGTGCTCCCCTTGCAGGAAACCGACCCCAGGAAGCCCTATTGCGGCGTGTGGCCCTACTATCCCGAAGACCCTCTGGCAGGGCGCAAGGCCCCGGTAGACTATAACTGGGCCGACTTCATCGCCGTCCCGCTGATCGACGTGCTGACTAACCACTCCGACCTCCTCGACTCCGCCACCCGCGACGAGATACGCTGGCGGCTCGAACTTGCCGCCGACGCGATCAAGCGCCGCGACGTGCAGCCCGACTATACCAATATCTGCCTTATGGGGGCATATGTCTGCTACGCCGTAGGGGACATATGCGGCCGCGGCGACCTGAAATATTATGCCCGTCAGCGGCTCCGCAATTTCCACGAATACACCCTCGCCACAGGCGGCTTCACCGAGTACAATTCCCCGACCTATACGGTCGTCGCCCTCGACGAGCTGCTGCGCATGAAGCGCTGCATAATCAACAAGGAGGATCTCGCTCTCGTCGACGACCTCTACACAATGGCCTGGGATATGGTGGGGCGCCATTACCACAGCCCTTCCGGCCAGTGGTGCGGCCCTAACCTCCGCGCTTACAGCAACCTGGCCACGAACGCGACCAAGCGACTCTTCTACAACGCCTCCGACGGCGCGATCGAGTTGCCCGGCGACTACGCCCGCATCCCCGACATCCTCGCCCCGCACCGCATTCCCGCGAGCGCGATGGAGAGTTTCCGCTGCGAGCTGATGCCCCGCGAGGTTGTGGATACCTTCTATTGCGCGCCGGAGGGGGACAATGTCGCCGCCATCGTCGGCAAACTATATCAGACTCCCGGCTACGCTCTGGCTTCGGTAAACAAGGGGTATATGTGGAACCAGTGCCGCCCCCTGGTCGCCCACTGCGGGACCGCCGAGAAGCCCTGCTACGTCAGGGTCCGTTTCCTTCACGACAACTACGACTACGCCGGGGTCAACATCCATTCGGCACAGCGGGGTGCGACGGTGCTCTCCGTGATGAACGTCGCTACCGACGGGGGTGACACCCATCCCTCGATAGACCGCCTTGCCGACGGTATCCTCTCGGCCAAGGAGCTCTGCCTCCGCGTCGAAATCGGAGGGGACCTCGCCGACGCTGACATTATCCTTCCCGAGACTCCCGACGGATGCCTCACCATCGCTGTCGGCGGACGGCAGTTCTGCGTTCGCGTCCCCTACGTCAAGTGGGGAGAAATCACCCGCGGGGAGTGGAGAACCGGCCGCGACAATAATAGCCGGTGGGCCGATTACGTTATATATGACGGACCCCGCCGCGGTTTCGACCTCAAGGCCCTCGACGGGGCCGCCCTCGCTCTTTACCTGAGCGCGGTAGACGGCGGAAACCAGGCTCCGGCTGATGCCGACGCGGTGGCCGACGGCGAGTACCTGACCCTCGCGTCACGCGACATGTCGGTAAAGGCTCTTCTCCGGCCCGCTCCCGAGAGCCGCGTCAGCAACGACTTTGCAGTAAGATATACAGATAACGACTTCGCAGTCAACGATTGATTCCATGAAAATACTTGCAATAGGTGCTATTGTGGCGATGTCGCTTCTGGCGGCGCCGTCAGCTCTTTCCCAGATGAAGAAACCCCATGAGTGGGGCAATTACGAGAAAGTTTTCGGCGTGGTGAACGGACAGCGCCACTATGATTTCGACGTGGTGGCTACCGAGGCCTCCCAGCGCGCCAACGTGTTCTATCCCGGTGATTCCATACGTTTCCGTTTCCAGGTTGTCAACAATATGCCGAAGGCTGTTGACCGGGACGCCGTAATCAGGGTCATCCATTACGGCACCGAGGGGCTGGAAGGGGACCTGTGGGTGCCTCAGATCAAGCAGCTCGGCCCGGAGAAAGATTATACCCGGCGCGTCAGGATGGATGCCAACGGCTACTGCGATGTAGCGCTGGCGGTTGACGAGCCGGACGAGTTCGGTGGCTACGCCGTGGTGTTCGACCTCGGCGACGCGGGCCGTCGGCTCGCTACCTCCTTCGTCTACGCGATGAAGCCGAAGGTAGAGCCGATGCAGTATCCCCGCCAGGCGCTCGACGATCTCGGCCCTGACTACCTCAACCGCGTCGGGGTTCAGGCGATACGCCACGGTATCGGATATATGCCGACCACCTCCTCCGGCTATCGCAAGTTTATGGAGGATGTCGACAAGCGGATGAAGGAATACAAGGCCCATAACGTCACGATGCTGCTGATGATAGGGGAGGGGGGCGCGCTGATGCCCCTGGGAACCCCTCGCGCCCATCTTGACGAGAACGGTTTCATGCTCCGCACAAAGCAGGATTACGTCTGGCTCCCCTCGCTCGACGAGGATTTCAAGAAATTCGTTAAGGATATTCTTCTGAAATACGGCTGGCCCCGCGGGCCGGTTACCGCCGTCTCCCTCTGGAACGAGCCGTGGGAGGGTATTTCGATTTCCGGCTGGCAGGCCGACATGCCCCGCTACCGCGAGATTTATACGAAGATGGCCGAGGCCGTCCTCGAGGCGAGGAAAGAGGGTGTCGACGTGCTTGTCGGGGGTGGAGACTCGAACTCGAACGCTCTTGACAAGTTTTTCGGCGACGGCACTATGGCGATGCTCCCGGTTTTCGACTTTATGTCGATACACTATCAGGGAATGGAGTCGCCGGTGCTCTACCCGGAGTTCAACAACCGCAAGGACCATAAGGGTAAGGTGCTTATCTGGGACACTGAGAGCTGGGTCGGGAACACCGACGACCGTATTGGCATGGTGATCGCCGCGAACCGTTCTGCCGGCTACGACCGGTCGATGGGTATCTACGGCGGATACCTCCAGAGCGGCCATCAGGACGACAAGTTCGCCGTGCGCACCCCTTCCGGCGTGCTGAAATACCCCGCTGTGCTCCCCGTGTGGAGTCAGACAGCCGCCATATGCGCCGTGCAGAATATGATCGGCGAGCGAGCCTTCCGTCGGCTGCTGTTCCCGCAGGGACTCCCCTGGGTGATGCTTTTCGACGGCTATGACGGGAATCCCGACGACGGTACCGCCGTTGTCGCCGGGGATATGAGCGACGCATTCGGGGCCGAAAACCTACTGTACCGCGGTGTGAAGCTCTCCGACGGCGTGATGCGCGTCAAGGCCCACAAGAGTTTCCGCCTATACGACTTCTACGGCAACGAGATTCCCGCCGAAAAGGGATACTACTCCATACCTCTCACCTGGAAGGGCTATTATCTCCGTACCGACGGCTCACGCGGCTCTTTCGCACGCCTGGAAAAGGCGCTCGCGCAGGCCGACATAAGCGGCTATTCCCCTCTCGATATCGCTGCCCGCGACCTGACGGCTCCCGTAGAGAGCCGCCCGGAATTCGAGCTGGTGCTGACAAACGTGCTTAACCGCCGTGCGAAGGGCGCGCTGAAAGTTACCCTCGGCGATCTGGCGCTCGAATACCCGGCGAAGATTGACATAGCACCTAACTCGACCTCGGTTGTCAAGGTAAAGGTTGCCGGCGGAACGGCCAACCCCGCCAACGACTATCCTCTCGCGGTCACTTTCACCGCAGCCGACGGCTCGGTGGCCGAACTTGAAGAGACTCTGCACGTCAACCTGATTTCCCGCCGCACCGTCAAGGTCGACGGCGACCTGGCCGACTGGGAGGGGGCGATTCCGCAGACTGTCCGCGCCGACGGCAAGGCGAGTCTTACAGTTACCGAAGCCGCCTGGTACCCATTCATGAGCTTCGACAGCGGGGCCAAGGGTATGGCGCAGGCATGGCTGGGCTATGACGACGACTATTTCTATTTCGCTGCGAAGGTTGCCGATTCCACTCCGAATCCCGGAGGCCCCCGTTTCGCTACCCGCGACGATGACTCGTACTTCTATCCCGATACCGCCTATATGCAGACAATCAACGCTATGCACTCTGTCGTGGGGCGCTCCGGCGGAAATGTCTATTGGGAGAATACCCGCACTACGCAGTCAATCGGGGTGGACCTCGACCTCCCCTCAGACCGCGTTACCCGCGTCGCGCTCTATTTCCCCGCTGTCGCCCAGCATGGCGTGGAAGTGACGGTTACCGACAGGGCTACAGGCAACGAGCTTCTGCAGACGAGGATTGACAATCTGTGGAACGGCGCGTGGGTCAACCTCAATCTGTCGGGCGATGTCCGTATCAGATGCTCCGCCTATGGATGGTGGTATACCGCCAAACTGGCGGGGGTATGGCTCGACGAGACCTCGGTGCCCGCTACCGCCGCTGTGTCGGCTACTCTCGCAGGGGTTGACTTCGATACGGTTGACAAGTGGGCCGGAGTTTACGGCTCCGCCGGATATGTCAGCGCCGACGGCACCTCCTCGCTCCCCTCATGGGCCGGTTTCTCGGTTGTCGAGCACGACGATGCGGTCGCGCTCGCGTGGCCCGACGGCGTGCGCCGTTTCACCTACCGCAAGCAGCCGACACTCCCCGACGGAACCGTTGGCACCCGTTTTGACAATATCCTGATTGCCTTCAACGTGATTCCGCAGGGTGAGGATGGCCTCGAGGCCGCCGCGCCGGGCACGATGCCGGGTTATATCGGATACAAGTGTACCGACTACGAGTACGCTCTTAACCCTGTTGCCGAGGAATATGGCGGAGGTACCGAGATTTGGCGCATGCTCGCCCCGGGACTCCCCCGCAAGCATTTTTACCCGCGCCAGGGAAAGGCCGCCGGGGAAGGTGCCGTCGAGGATGGAAAGCTCGTGATACGCCGCGACGGAAACACGCTATTCTACGAGTGCGCGATTCCTATGTCGGAAATCCCCGACGTGCGCAAGGCGATTGACGGCGGCGAGACGGTCAAGTTCTCTTTCCGCGTCAACGATGATACCTCCGGGGCCTGCATGGAGCTTGCCAAGGGGCGCAGCGTCGCCAAGCGAAACAGCCGCGCGTTCCATCCCGACTGGAAGGAGCATTGGTCCAACGAAGTCGGTTTTGGTGTCGAAAAATAAACCGCGTCCCTGCTGAAATAACTGATATTACAAATTCTCGAAAATTCCTGAAAGGATGATGAAAGAGTTTCTGAGTTTTGCCGCTGCGGCCCTGGTGCTTGCCGGGTGCGCGCGGGAGAAGACGGCGGAGGTCGCCGACCTGGTTGACCCGATGATCGGTACAGGGGCCCACGGCCATACGTTCCCCGGAGCGACTACACCGTTCGGAATGGTGCAGCTCAGCCCTGACACGGGTCTGGAAGGCTGGGACTGGTGTTCAGGTTATCACTATACCGACAGCACGATTATAGGTTTCACCCACACCCACCTCTCCGGCACCGGGCGCTCCGACCTTATGGACGTTATGCTGATGCCACATACCGGCGCTCCCAAACTGTCGCCGGAGGAATATACCTCGGCGTTCAGCCACGATGACGAGGTTGCGACTCCCGGATATTACAAAGTGCTGCTAAAGGACCACGGAGTGACGGCCGAACTGACCGCGACTCCCCGGGCCGGCTTCCACCGCTATACCTTCCCGGCCGACAGCGCCGCGAACGTGATTCTCGACCTGGCCCACCACTACGCTACCGATTCGGTAATCAACACCACGCTGACGGCTGTCGGCGACTCGGTGCTTACCGGCGCCCGTTTCTCCCGCGGATGGGGCGAACCGGGGGAGCGCTTCTGGAGCGACCAGCATATTTACTATGCGATAAAGTTCTCGCGGCCATTCTCATCCTCGACCCTGGCGGTAGCTGGTGAGGGGGTTGACCCGTCGGTCGCCGCCGCTGGTGTCAAAGGGCCGGATGTGAAGTTTGTCGCCTCGTTCGAGCCTTCCGCCGAGCCGCTGCTCGTGAAGGTAGGCATTTCCGCGGTTTCCGAGGAGAACGCCCTGGCGAACCTCGCGGCGGAGATTCCCGCCTGGGATTTCGACGGTGCGGCTGCTTCGGCCCGTGCCCTGTGGAACGACGAGTTGGGTAAGATTAAGGTCGAAGGGCCGGAAGATGCGAAGCGTATTTTCTATACCGCGATGTATCACGCGATGACCACCCCTTACCTCTACAACGACGTCAACGGGGAGTACCGCGGCAGCGACGGGAAAGTCCACAAGGCCGAGGGGTTCAACAATTATACGGTCCTCTCCCTCTGGGACACTTTCCGTGCCGCCAACCCTCTCTATACCATTACCAATCCCAAGTTAGCCTCCGACCTCGTGAACTCCATGCTCGCGCAGTACGACGAATACGGGCTGCTCCCCGTATGGAGCCTATGGTCGAGCGAGACAAACTGCATGATCGGCTACCATGCCATACCGGTTATAGTTGACGCTTATTTCAAGGGAATCGGAGGCTTTGACGCGGAGAAGGCTTACCAGGCGATGAAGACCTCCGCCATGCAGGATGATTTCGGCATTGACCTGCTGAAAAAATACGGGTATATCCCCAATGACCTCTACAACCGTTCGGTCGCTACGGCGCTGGAATACTGCTACGATGACTGGTGCGTTTCCCGAATGGCCGAAGCGCTGGGACACAAGGAGGATGCCCGCTATTTCGCGGAACGAGCCGCGGGCTATGCGAAGTATTTCGACCCGGAGTTCGGGCTGATGAACGGCGTGGACTCCAAGGGGCGTTTCCGCCGCCCGTTCGACCCGGCGTTCGCCTCGTATGGCGAATGTGACTGGATCGAGGGGAACTCGTTGCAATTCTCTTTCTTTGTTCCGCACGATGTCAGCGGCCTGATCGGCCTGATGGGGGGCAACGAAAAGTTCGACGCCGCGATTGACCGCCTTTTCACCGAAGCTGTCGACCCCGGAGATGACGCTCCGATTGACATTTCGGGAATTATCGGCGGATACGCCCACGGCAACGAGCCGTCGCACCATGTCGCCTACCTCCACAATTATACCGGCAACTATGCCGCCACGCAGCGGCGAGTGCGCGAGATTGCCGATTCCCTCTATACCTCTGCTCCTGATGGCCTTTGCGGCAACGACGACTGCGGCCAGATGTCGGCCTGGTATGTTTTCTCGGCCCTCGGCTTCTACCCTGTCAATCCGGCTGAAGGTGTCTATGTCCTTGGAGTGCCCCTGCTGGAAAGCGCCACAATCAAGGCCGGCGAGAAGCCTTTCACAATGAAGGCTGTCGGGTTTAGCCCTGAAAACAGATACGTTACGGGTGTCCGGCTTGACGGAAAACCGTATGACAAGCTGTATATCACTCATTCAGATATTCTCCGTGGCGCGGAGCTGGAATTTGTCATGGGACCTGAACCCAAAAATATCCCGGGGGCTCAGGTACCCCCTTCAGCCGGTTTGAGATAATGAAAGGCGCGTTGAAACTGGCTCTGGGTCTGCTATTGGCCGCGGTCGGCGGCAGCGGACCACTCTCGGCGAAGGTGTACACCCTTTCAGCCGGGGGCGCGGAACTCGCAGTTGACGTTTCCCGCGGGGCGAGGATTATCTCACTGCGCCGCGGCGACAAGGAGATGCTGCTCCCGGATTCGGTAAACGGCCGCTTCTATGGCGCTACGATGTGGGTTTCCCCTCAGCGCGACTACTGGCCGGAACGTCCGGCGCTCGACCGCGAACCATACAAGGCGAAATATAAAAAAGGGACTCTCCACGCTGTCAGCGCCACAGACTCCCTTACCGGCTTGCGGTTTGAGAAACGCTTTTCCGCGGACGAAACGCTCGGCGGATTCGATATCGAGTACACAATCCATAACGACGGGAAGGAGTCTCGCCGCGTCGCCGTGTGGGATGTGGCCCGCGTGCGCCACGGCCTGACTTATTTCCCTTTTGAGTCAGCCGACATTCCGGGTTGCGAGTCCAACCTGTCCGACCTGACAATCACCCCCTCACTGGCTGTCTACGCTCCCCCTCCCGGATCTGTACGCGGCAAAGAAAAGTTCTACGCCAAGACCCGCGAGCCCTGGATTGCCCATCGCTCCAACGGGCTGCTGTTCGTGAAAATGTTTGAGCCTACGGAGGTGAAAGACCTGCCCCCCTTGCAGGGAGAGGTCGAAATTTTCTCGGCGCCTGGCAGAAGTTACGTTGAAATCGAGAACCACGGGCCTTACACGCTGCTTCTCCCTGGAGAATCAGTTACTTATAAACAACGATGGTACCTCCACGACGATGACTCCCGCCTCCCGTTGGAGGAGCGGGTTGATGCCTTGCTCCCGCGCCTGACCCTCGACGAGAAGTTGGGGCTGGTAAGGGCTGAAAGCAAGTTCGCTTCCGGGGGTGTCCCCCGTTTCGGAATCCCGACGATAGAGATGGCCGACGGCCCCCACGGCATCCGTGCGGAATTTCAACGCCAGGCGTTCGTCTACCGCGGACTGACGACCGATTCCGCGACTGTTTTCCCCTCCCTGACATCCCTCGCGGCTACCTGGAATCCCTCTCTTGCCGCTGAATACGGGGAGGCCCTCGGCGAGGAAGCCGCTGCCAGGGGAAAGGATGTGGTTCTCGGCCCTGGACTGAATATCAGCCGCACGCCCCTCGGAGGACGCAATTTTGAATATATGGGAGAGGACCCGTTCCTCGCCGGACGGATGGCGGTACCATATATCCGCGGAATACAGTCGAAGGGGGTGGCCGCGTGCGCGAAGCATTTCGCGGCCAACAACCAGGAAACCGCCCGCACGCTGGTCGACGCCCGCGTTTCCGACAACGCCCTCCGCGCGATTTACCTTCCCGCGTTCAAGGCCGCTGTCGAGGAGGGGGGCGTATGGAGCGTAATGGGCGCGTATAACAAGGTCAACGGCCAGTATGCCTGCCATAACTCCCGCCTTGTGAATGATATTCTGAAAGGGGAATGGGGTTTTGACGGGGCTTTGATAAGTGATTGGGGAGGCACCCATTCTACCCGCGAGGCGGCACTGAACGGCCTTGATATCGAGATGGCTACCTATATCGATGGGGAATGGACCAAAGGGGACCAGGAGTATGGCGAATATTATCTCGCGAGACCCTATAAGGAACTGCTTCTCAGCGGGGAAATTCCCCTTGCGACTCTCGACGACAAGGTAAGGCGCGTGTTGCGGCTCAGGTTCCGTACGGAACCCTACTATCGCCGCGGCTCGATCGCGACCAAGGAGCATTTCGATGTCGCTCGGCGTATTGCCGAGGAAGGAATCGTGCTTCTTAAAAACGATACCGCGGCCGGTCAGCCGCTTCTTCCGCTGGCCGCCGGACGGCGTATTCTTGTAGTCGGCGACAACGCCGTGCGTCGGCTGAACGAGGGGGGCGGTTCATCGGAACTGAAAGCAGCCCGGATGGTAAGCCCCCTCGAAGGGATGCGGCAGCGTTTCGGTGATGAAAACGTACGGTTCGCGAGGGGGTATGTTGCTCCCGCCGCGACCGGGTTACTCCCGATAGCTCCTCCGACCGCGCTTGAACTGCGCGCCGGAGAGAGGGCCGTGGCCGATTCGCTCCGCGCCGAGGCCGTCGCTATGGCGCGGGAAGCTGATGTCGTAGTGCTGTTCGGCGGATTGAACAAAAATCAGTACCAGGACTGCGAGTCGGACGACCGGCTCTCTTTCCGTCTCCCGTTCTTCCAGGACGAACTGGTTGATGCTCTGTTGGAGGCCAATCAGAATCTCGTAATGGTACTGTTCGGGGGGAATCCGGTCGAACTCCCTGCCGCGGATAAAATCCCCGCACTGCTTCAGGCGTTCTACCCCGGTTCGATGGGTGGCACGGCCCTGGCGGGAATCATTTCCGGCGATGTGAATCCTTCGGGGCGCCTCCCGTTCACCTTCCCGCGCCGTCTCTCTGACCTTTACGATGTTTCCCCCTTTACGTCTGAGAATCCTCCGACGGTTGAATACGCCGAAGATACCCTGGTCGGCTACCGCTGGTTCCATGCGAAGGGAATCGCTCCGCTTTTCCCCTTCGGCCACGGACTGAGCTACACGACTTTCCGCTACTCCAATTCCCGCCGCGAAGGCAACACCGTAATGGTCGATGTTACGAACACAGGCGACAGGGCCGGTGCTGAGACCGTTCAATTGTACTCGCTTGCCCCTGACGGAGTAAAATCCCTGGAGACATTCAGCAAAGTCAGCCTCGTCCCCGGCGAGATGCGTACCGTCTCGCTTGATGTATCAGCAGTGCCCCCTGGTGCCGGACTGCTCCTCGGCGACTCCGCACTCAATCTGTAATGCTTTCAAGCGACGACCCAGATGGGCCATTATGATACACCCTCTTAAAAATCGGGGATTTCGGAGGGATGGAAAGTGATGGAGGCGGTTGAGAGGGGGGCGGCGAGGAAGTAGCCGAGCGCCATCGGGCCGGAGAAAAGGCGCGGGCCGGTGCTGTCGGCTCCGATCGCTTCGAGGTAGTCGTGCATCTCGCGGGATATCGGGGCGACAGTGACGGTCAGCACGTCGCCGTCGACCAGCACGGTGTCGTCCTCCTCTTCCGAAGTGTCTTTCCTCGTTGTCATGAACACCTCGTTGATTTCCCCGGCGTAGACCATGTTGCCGCTGACGGCGCGCCACATATAAGCCTCGTCATTGCGGTAGACGCGTATCCAGTAACATTGTTCCGGCTCTGCGGCGAAGCGGGTCTGCAGGACCGCGACTCGGTCGTATGGCATCTCGATCCACGCGAGGGTCAGCTCAGGGGTGGCGGCCGCGGGTGGCATCAGGCACTCCGCGGTGTTCGCCTCAGCCGTTCCGGGGCGCGTCACCGACAGCAGATAGCGGTGCCTCTCGATTCCCCCCTGCGGCGAGACATAAGGGTCTTCAGGCGACGTGCCGGAGGGGATGAGGTCGACTGTCGTCCCGTCGGTGAGGTCTGTGAGGCGTACGGTGGCTCCAGCGACCTGGCGGCGGTTCATCGGCTCGTCCATCGGGGTGGTTTCCGTCAGGCTGACTGTCGCGCCATCCTGCGTTACCGAACCCTCGATAACGAGAATCGGCTCTATGTCGCGGTATTTGAAATCAATCTCTTTCTCGCATCCCGCGAGCAGCAGCGCCGCGGCGGGAAGCAGTTTCAGTAGTCGTGAGCGCATGCCTGGTTAGAATTTGAGGGTGTAGGAAACCGAGGGGACGAGGCCGAACATGGCGCGTTGCACGGCGCGGGTGCCGGAGGGTTTCGACGGGTCGTCCTCGAAGTAAACGATATACGGGTTGTAGCGGCAATAGGCGTTGTAAATTCCGAAAGCCCACTGGGTTGTGAAGCGTTTCCCGCGGCGGGTCCAGGTCGCGGAGAGGTCGAGACGGTGGGTCGGAGGCACGCGGTAGCCGTTGCGCCGCGAATAATAGTAGACGGTTGTCCCGTCAAGCTCGTACTTGGCGTCCGGGGCGGTGATAGGGTTGCCGGAGGAGAAAATCCAGGAGACGGAGGCGCTCCAGCGTTCGTTGAAGCGGTAAATCGCGGCTACCGATATGTCGTGGCGATGGTCGTTGGTCGCGTCATACCACCGGCCCCCGTTGATTCCCGGAATACGGGTCTCCGTGCGGGATAGGGTATAGGCCACCCAGCCTGTGAGCGGCCCGGAGTTCTTGCGGAACATCAGTTCGGCCCCATAACTGCGTCCGCGCCCGCGGAGGATGATGCTTTCGAGGTTCACGCGGGAGAACATCGTGCGCCCGTCGGCGTAGTCGTAGACGTTACGCAGGTCCTTGTAATACAGTTCAGCGGACCAGTCGAATATGCCGTCGGAGGTCATACCCGAGTAGCCCATACCCGCTTGCGCGGCCCTCTCGGGGCGTACCGAGGCGGAGGTCAGCGCGTAGCGGTCGAACGGGAAGCTGGTCGAGGATGAGCGGACGGCGTGGAGGTTCTGTGTCGCGGTGCCTGCCCCGAGCTTGATGTTGTGGCAGGGATTGATGCTGTACTTGACGCTCACGCGGGGTTCGACGTCGACGTAGGTCTTCGAGGAGAAGTTCGGGGCGCTCTCCCCGATGCCGGTAAATTCGTGGAACCGGCTCCCCGACATTGCCGAGAATACCGACAGCCTCGCACCCGCGGAAAGACCCCAGCGCTCTCCGACCGCGCCCTCGTAGCTCGCCCACAGGGCGTTCTGCCACCCTGAGCGAATCTCCTTTTGGGAAGAGCCCTTGACGCGCATGTCGGCTGATTTTACCCGAAGAAGCTGCGAGCGCAGTCCGAACTCGAGCGAGTGGCCGTCGCTGACCTCCCAGCGGGCTTTTTCGGAAAGGGAGAAATCGCGGACATACTGCCTGAGTTCCTGGTCGATATGCATCATCGTCATTGACATTTTCGGAGAATAGTCGGTGACGGCTCCAGTCGTGGTGAAGGTAAGTCGCTCTCCGGCCCGCGCCGTCCAGTTGACCGAGCCGCCGAGGTTCCCCCAGTACATCCCCATAAGGCGGTCAATGGCCATATTGTCGTGGCTGATGATGAACGAAACGTCGAGGATGTCCCCCTGGCGCGGTATGTAGCGCGCTTTCGCGGTAATGTCGTAGAAGTTCATCACCGTCCCGCGGTATTGCGGTACCATTTGCAGGAAAGCGTCGACGTAGGAGCGCCTCGCCGCCACTGCCACCGACAGCTTGTCGCGCACTACCGGCCCTTCGGCCTTCGCTTTTGCCGCAAGGATGCCGATGGTCCCTCCGGCGTGCCAGCGTTCCATGTCGCCCGGCGCGAGCGCGGTTTCGAGCACGGAGGCGGTCGCGCCTCCGAACTGTGCGGGGAAAGGACCTTTGAAAAGCGTGGCGCGCCCTAAGGCGTTGTCGTTGAAGGTCGAGAAGATTCCCATGACGTGCGACGGGTTGTAAAGCGTTATGCCGTCGAGCTGGATCAGGTTCTGCGAGGCGGTTCCGCCGCGTACCTCGAACCCTCCTCCTCCGTCACCCTCGCCGCGTACTCCCGGCATCAGGGCGATCGACTTTATGATGTCGTTTTCGCCGAAAAGCTGGGGAACCTGCGCCAGTTTGGCAAGTTCCAGGTTTTCAACGCCCAACCGCAGCGCGTCGACTCTCTGCCGGGCCGACTGTCCGGTGACGACAACCTCTTCAAGCGACCCTTGCAGAAGGCTGTCAGCCGCTGCCTCCCCGCCGGGCAGTTCTGCCCCGAGGCAGCCAAGAGCGCCCAAGGCCGCCCCACAGACCGCAAAAGCCATACGGGCTGGTAATGTGGTTGGAAATTTGGATATTCGGAGGTCAAACATTCCGCAAAATTACGAAAATAGCTAAATTCGCGGAAACGAAAACCCTGATTAAAGTTTCGCAAGTTTTCAACTTGCTTTCTGTGAATGGTGAATAGTGAAAGGTTAAGATAATACTTCATGTTAAACGGACTATTATCTTCACTCAGGCTTTGCCTGATTTTCACTTTTCACTTAATTCACTTCAACTGAGCTTGCGAAAGTTGAAAGATAGAATAATGAAGGAAGTACAGATTGGTTTTGAGCCGGAAATCGCGGCCGCGGCCCCGGGGCTGGCGGTTGTCAGAATCGCGGCAGAAGTCGTCAACGGCCCTACCGATCCGGCCCTGCGGCGCGAGCTTACTGAGCTGGCCGAGCGGGTAGAAAGCTCATACGCCCTCCAGGATATAAACCACCGCCCAGGTATCGCCGCGACCCGCGCCGCCTACAAGGCGCTCGGCAAGGAGCCGAACCGCTATCGTCCCGCCCAGGAGCAGCTAATGCGCCGGATAGTGAACGGCAAGGGGCTGTACTTCATCGACAATCTCGTGGATGTCTGCAACTATGTCTCCATCGCGAGCGGTTATGCGATCGGGGCCTTCGATTCGGAAAAAATCGCCGGCGACACGCTGACCCTCGGGGTTGGGCGCCCAGGAGAACCATACGAGGGGATAGGCCGCGGTCCTATCAATATCGAGGGAATGCCCGTCTACCGCGATGTGACAGGGGGCGTCGGGACCCCGACGAGCGACAACGAACGCACGAAAATAACCCCCTCCACCCGCCAGCTTACCGTCTGCATAAACATCTATGGCGAAGAGATGTCCCCGGCAGAGGTCGCCGAACTTTACTCCTCACTCCTCCGCCGCTACTGCTCCGCCACCTCCCTCTCCGTCGAAATCTTCCGTCACTGAGAGTGGCGTTAACGGAAATTGAAGCGGAGGCCGATGGTGAGCTGGAGGATGTCGCTGACGTGGAGGGAGCTGTTGCCGAAGGCGCTCAGTACGTAGATGTCGCAGCTTCCGAACTCGTAAAAGGCCGTGAGCGACTGGCCGCGTCCCCGATAGCCTCGGAAATGCCAGGTGAAACGCTCGCCGATTGAAATATTGGTTCGGATTTTTGTCGGCAGCAGGTAGTATCCGGCGGCGTAGCGGTCGGGCTGTTTGAGCCAGAAACGGCTGCTCGCGATTGTCGTGAAGTAGAGGCTCGCCGTCAGTGGCTGGAAGCTGAACCTGTCGTTAATCCGGAAGTTCCAGGGCACGAAATTCTCTTTCAGCGCCAGCACGGCCTTGCAGGAGTTGGAATCGTATTTCGGAACAATCCCGACGCTGATGTCGGTCTCCCATTTGTCCCCTCTGCCGTATGACCATCCCGCTCCGGCGGATACGATTCCCATCCCGCCCCCGGACTGGAGGAGGGTGTGCGACGGTATCAGTCCCGACGCCGCCGCTTGCGGCGCTCCGGCAGCGGCAATTGCCGCCCCGACGGCGATTTTAGAAATGAACGACCTCATACTCATAGCTGTCATCCGGATTTATCGTGAACAGGAGGTAGGAGCGTTTCAGGATGTTGGCGCACTCGTAGTACATCACCCCGTCGCCGAATATATCGCCGGCCTTGATGTTGTGGCCGTGGCCGTAGAGGCAGAACTGCAGGCCGGGAAACCGGCGGAACAGCGCGTGGGTCTCTTCTGCGATATTGTTGTTGAACTGCTCGCTGTAAGGCGCGGCGTGCATCAGGACGACGGTCTTCTCCGCTCCCGCCGGAGCTGCCTCAAGTTCCTTTTTCAGGAACCCCAGGTCGGGGACCGGAGCGGGGTAGTCGAACTCCAGCGCGTTGGTGTTGATACACAGGAACTTGACATTCCCGGCCACGAACGAAAAATTCAGAGGCCCGTACATCGCCAGGTACGCGTCGATGCCGGTCGCCTGGCAGTCGTGGTTCCCGATTACGCAGACATACGGCATTTTAAGCCCCTCGAGGATGTCGCGCTGCCATTCGTACTCTCGGGTGGAGCCGAATTCCGTAAGGTCCCCTCCGTGGACCACGAAATCCAGGTCGCCCCGCCGGTTCAGCAGCTTCACAACCTCGCGGGTCTCGTCATAGCCGCGCTGCGTGTCGGAAATCATGGCGAACTTTATGCTATTCTTCCCTGCCGTGATTTTCTCAATGCGGGATATGTTTTTAGAAGTCAGATGTTTGTCGCCTGAAATGTTCACGTCGTACGGGTGGCTTTCGAGCAGGTCGCATCCCGTGGCCGCGAACATCAGTATGGCGCCGGTTGCTATGGTTAGAAGGGGCTTCATCGGTTGCGGAAACAATGGAATATGGAATGTTGCGGAAACAATCGGTTATTTTCAAGGCTGCAAAGTTCCGCAAAAAACCGATGCCCGTAAAGTCCGCGTTTGCCGCAAAATTGTGCAAAAACGCCACTCCTCTCACCCTCTGCATTCCTGTTCACGGGATGGCATAATGAGAAAGGCGGCCGCCCTGGGCAGGGGCGGCCGCCTTAATGGCGTATTTTGCACGGGGGTTACCAGTCGAAGGGGAAGCGCTCGATGTCTTCCTCTACGAGGTTGGTGCCCTGCTGTACCTCGATGAAGGTCAGGGGGGTGGTGGCGCGGAGGGTGTGCATCTGCCCGCGGGTGATGGTGATAACGTCACCGCGGCTGACGGTGCGGCGCTCGCCGTCGAGCACCAGTTCCCCTTCGCCGTTGATAATCGTCCATACCTCGTCGCGGCAGTTGTGGCGCTGGTAGCTCAGGGCGCATCCGGCGTTGATTGTCAACTGCTTGGTGAGAGCGCAGTAGCCGTCGGGGAACTCTACCATGTCGATTACCTTGTATTGGCCCCAGCGGCGTTCCTCGTACATCGGACGTTTCCCGAGGTCGCCGACGAGGTGCTTGAGGTTCTCGCTGAGCTTGCGTTCCGAGACGAGGATGCCGTCGGGCGACGCGGCGACTACGAAGTCTTTCGCGCCGATGCAGACTACGGGAATCTCAAGCTCGTTGATGACGTAGGTAGAGGTGCAGGCGTCGGTGATTACGTTGCCGTGGGTGAGGTCGCTCAGTTCGTCGGTCAGGGTGTTCCAGGTCCCCAGGTCGCGCCAGTCGCCGGCGTAGGGTATGACGGCAACGGAGTCGGCCTTCTCCACTACCTCGTAGTCGAAGCTGATTTTCGGCAGCTTGCCGTAGTTCGCGCGGAGGGTCTCGAAGGAAGCCTGAGGCATGTAGCGGTCGGAAATCTCGTTGAGGTAGCCGAGACGGAAGGCGAACACGCCGCCGTTCCAAAGCGCTCCTTCCGCGATCAGCCGCTCTGCCTCGGCGACTTCGGGCTTCTCGGTGAAGCGCGATACCGGGGTAGGCTCCCCGTCGACAGGTGTCGCGGCCGGGACGATGTAGCCGTATTTCGCCGAGGGGTAGGTCGGGCGGACACCCATCAGCACCAGGTCGGCGACCCCCTCGCTGACAGCCTTGGCCATCAGCCCGATGGTCGAGAAGTAGGTGTTTTCGGTATAGGAGTCGCACGGCATGACGATTACCGGCTCGTCGGGCGATGTGCCCTGCGAGCGCAGGTAGGAGCAGGCCAGGGCGATCGCGGGGAAGGTGTCGCGGCGTTCCGGCTCGGTGACTACCGCGGTATCCTTCCCTAACTGGATGCCGATAGCGTCGAGCTGGTTGGCCCCGGTAGCGACCACGATTTCGTCGGTGAGGCCGGCTTCGCGGATCTGGCGCGCCACGCGCTGTATCATAGATTCCTTGCCGCCGTCGGGGGTTGTCAGTACGCGGAGGAACTGTTTTGAGCGGGAATTGTTCGACAGGGGCCAGAGACGCTTGCCCGAACCACCTGATAAGAGGATGATTTTCATATCGTTGTCAACGTTTTAGTCCCAGTGTCAGCGTTCGGCGCGCATGGGGTTGTTGAGGAAATCTTCGTAGCTGAGGCGGATGCCGTCAGCAAGCTCTGTGGAGTACGTCCAGCCGAGAGCCTTGGCCTTGCTTACGTCGAGCAGCTTGCGGGGAGTGCCGTTGGGGCGGCTCGCGTCCCACAGGATTTCGCCCTCGTAGCCCACGGTGCGGGCAACCAGTTCCGCCAGCTCCTTGATTGTAAGCTCCTTCCCGGTACCGGCGTTGACGGTCTCGTTGCCGGAATAGTTGTTCATCAGGAACACGCAGAGGTTCGCCAGGTCGTCGACGTAGAGGAACTCGCGGAGCGGCGACCCGTCGCCCCAGCAGGTGACGGTCGGCTCCCCGGCCTCTTTCGCCTCGTGGAAGCGGCGGATGAGCGCCGGAAGAACGTGGGAGTGTTCGGGGTGGTAGTTGTCGTTGGGGCCGTAGAGGTTCGTCGGCATCACGGAGATATAGTCCGTGCCGTACTGGCGGTTGAGGAACTCGCAGTATTTCAGGCCGGAGATTTTCGCCAGTGCGTATGCCTCGTTGGTCTTTTCCAGCTCCGAGGTGAGCAGGCAGGATTCGGGCATCGGCTGCGGCGCCATACGCGGGTAGATACACGACGAGCCGAGGAACTCCAGCTTGCGGCACCCGTTTTTCCACGCCGCGTGGATGACGTTCATTTCCAGCATCATGTTCTCGTACATAAAGTCGGCCAGCGCCGCGGAGTTGGCGGCGATGCCCCCTACCTTCGCGGCGGCGAGGAAGACATATTCAGGCTTCTCGGCGGCGAAAAACTCGTTGACGGCCACCTGGTCCGTCAGGTCGAGTTCCTTGTGGGTGCGGGTTATGATATTCTCGTAGCCCTGGCGGCGCAGTTCGCGCACAATCGCCGAACCCACCATTCCGCGGTGGCCGGCGACGTATATCTTGGAATCTTTCTGCATCATTTTACTATGCCCTTTTCGAGATATTCGGCGAGATTGGTTCTGACGTGCTCCCCGGCGCGCTCGACGGCGACTTTCGCCATGTCGGCGTCAACCATGAGGTTGACAAGCTGCTCGAACGAGGTCTTTTTCGACGGGTCCCACCCGAGCTTGGCCTTGGCCTTCGACGGGTCGCCCCAGAGGTTTACGACGTCGGTCGGGCGGTAGAAGTCGGGCGAAACCTCGACAAGCACCTTGCCGGTAGCCTTGTCGACACCCTTCTCGTTCTCGTTCTCACCCTCCCAGCGCAGCTCGATTCCGGCGCGGCGGAAGGCCAGCTCGCAGAACTCGCGCACGGAGTGCTGCTCGCCGGTGGCGATTACGAAGTCCTCCGGCTTGTCGTTCTGGAGAATCAGCCACATGCACTCGACGTAGTCCTTGGCGTAGCCCCAGTCGCGGAGGCTCGAGAGGTTGCCAAGGTAGAGCTTGTCCTGCTTCCCCTGCGCGATGCGGGCCGCCGCGAGGGTGATTTTGCGGGTGACGAAAGTCTCGCCGCGGCGCTCCGACTCGTGGTTGAAGAGGATGCCCGAGCAGCAGAACATGTTGTAAGCCTCGCGGTACTCCTTGATAATCCAGAAACCGTAGAGCTTCGCGACGGCGTAGGGGCTGTAGGGGTGGAAGGGGGTGTTCTCGTTCTGGGGAACCTCCTCGACCTTTCCGTAAAGTTCCGAGGTGGATGCCTGGTAGATGCGGCAGGTGTCCGTCAGGCCGCAGAGGCGCACGGCCTCCAGAATGCGCAGCACGCCCGTCGCGTCGACGTCGGCGGTAAATTCCGGCGAGTCAAACGATACCTGCACGTGGCTCTGTGCCGCCAGGTTGTAAATTTCGTCGGGGCGTACTTTCGATACAACCTGCATGATCGACATTGAGTCGCCGAGGTCGGCGTAGTGGAGATGGAAGCGCTGGTGACCTTCGAGGTGGGCGATACGCTCGCGGTAGTCGACGGACGAGCGGCGTATTGTTCCGTGTACGTCGTAACCCTTTTCGAGGAGCAGTTCGGCCAGATAGGAGCCGTCCTGTCCTGTGATACCGGTGATCAATGCGGTTTTCATAACAATTTTCTTTACTTAGGAATTGATGGAAATGCGATAAATGATGATATATCCCGGTTCCCCGGGGTCAGGCCCGGCAACCCGGAATATGGATTCCGTTTTCCCGGCGGACAACCATAAATGACTATCCTGTCTGTGTTTGGCTGTTTAGACCGCGAAATTAGCAATTTTTCCCGATTATCCTGTCGTTATTTGCTTATTTTAATCGCATTTGTACAAAGGGGATTATGGGATTTTCTTATCCGGATTGCCGGTAAGGAGCCGCGGATATGAAAAGAGGGGGCGTCATCGGCGACGCCCCCTCTCCTGCTATCCACAGATTTCCCCTACCACAGGGAAAAACGATTCTCTTCTCTGATATTTTGTGATTTCTGATGAGGTCGTTGATAAAGGTCGGGATAAAGGTTCCTGATTAGTCGCTTTATGAATAACGGTTTGACTTTAACCAATCTAATCTGTCGTTTTTTTGTGGATTGTATTCTGTATTGTCGCAGTGAAGCGGTGCCCACTCATTCGTAGCGGATGGCTTCGATGGGGTCGAGGTTCGCGGCCTTCTTGGCCGGATACCAGCCGAAGAAGACACCGGTAACGGTGCAGACGGCGAACGACAGCACTACCGAGTAGGCCTGGATATATACCGGCCAGTGGGCTATCAGGTTGACGAGCCACGAGGCCACGCACCCCAGGATGATTCCTATGACGCCCCCGCTGACACTGATTATGACCGCCTCGATTAGGAACTGCGACAGGATGTCGATTCCCCGCGCGCCGATTGACATTCGCAACCCGATTTCGCGGGTGCGTTCCGTCACGGAGACGTACATGATGTTCATAATCCCGATGCCTCCGACCAGGAGCGATATGCCGGCGATGCAGGCCAGCAGGATTGTCATCATGTCGCTTGTGGAGTTCATCATCTCGCTCAGTTCCTGCTGCGAGCGTATGTCGAAATCGTCCTCGGCATCGGGCTTGATTTTGTGGCGCTCGCGGAGCATCGAGGTGATTTGCCTTATTGTCTCGTCGGTGCGTGCCTCGTCGACGGCGCTCGCGAAAATCCCCTGGATATAGTCAATCGCAAGGATGCGCTTCATGACGGTGGTGTAGGGGGCGAGCACGATGTCGTCCTGGTCCATTCCCATCGAGTTGGTGCCTTTCGATTCGAGCACCCCGATGACGGTCAGGGGAATCTTGCCGAAACGGATAACGCGCCCTACGGGGTCTTCCCCTCCGGGAAAGAGATTGTCTACCACGGTCTTTCCCAGGACGCACACCTTAGCCGCACTCTTTATGTCGTGGTCGGAAAACATCGCGCCGTCCTTGACCTTCAGCTTGCGTATGTCGAGATACTCGGGGGTGATCCCGTAGATGGTCGAAGGGTAGTTGTTGTTGCCGTTGACGAGCTGCCCCCCGGAGTTTACCGACGGGGAAATCGCGGCCACGCCGGGAAGGGTGGCGAGCGCCTCGTAGTCGGCGACCTCGAGGCTCTGCATGTCGTCGGCGCTCTGACGGACCCCTCCGCGCTGCATATGGCCCGGATGGATCATAATCATGTTCGACCCCATTTCGGAAATCTGCTCCTTGATGCTGTTCTTGGAGCCTTGACCTATGGCGAGCATCGTTATGACCGAGGCAACGCCGATTATGATTCCCAACATCGTCAGGAAGCAGCGCAGCTTGTTGTTGTTCAGCGCTTTCAGCGCTATTTTCAGGAGGTTCAGTATGTTCATTGCCTCAGTCGTTGTCGGTTGGAAGTGCCTCGAAAGCCTCGCGGGCCGAGGCCGGAGCGGGGTTGAGGGTGTCGGCCACCACTTTCCCGTCGCGGAGCACGATGTTGCGCGACGAGTATTCGGCCAGCTCCGGGTTGTGGGTCACGAAGATAATCGTGCGCCCCTTGGCGTGTAGCTCCTGGAAGAGTGTCAGGATGCTGAACGAGGTGCGCGTGTCGAGGTTGCCGGTAGCCTCGTCGGCCAGGATGATTACCGGGTCGTTGACCAGGGCGCGGGCAATCGCCACGCGCTGCTGCTGGCCGCCCGACATCTGGTTGCTCTTGTGGTTCAGGCGCGAGCCCAGCCCCACGGCTTTCAGCGCCTCGACGGCCTTCTCGCGGCGCTCCTTCGCCCCCACCGAAGGGTTGTAGAGGAGTGGCAGCTCGACGTTTTCGACGGCGGTTGTCTTGGGTAGCAGGTTGTAGTTCTGGAACACGAACCCGATTTTGCGGTTGCGCGTCACGGCCCGCTGGTTCTTGCTCATCGACTGCACCGAACGGCCGTCGAGAAGGTACTCCCCGGAGGTCGGGGTGTCGAGACACCCTAATATGTTCAGCAGCGTCGATTTGCCGGAGCCGGAGGTGCCCATGATGGTCACGAACTCCCCTTCGCAGATGGTGAACGAGACGCCTCTCAGGGCCTTAACCTTTTCACCTCCGACGATGAACTCGCGCCGCAGCTTCTCCACGCGGATTATTTCTTTGGCCTCCATATTCTTTATTGTTATTCAGGCTTTTGAACATCCGGCTTATTTCTTTTTGCGGCCGGGAGGCTGCGGGGCGAAGGGGGAGCGCTCGGCGCCATCCCCCGAGGGTGCGGCCGCCATCGTAGAGTAGCCGGTGGCTACTGCTGCGCCATCCTTCAGTCCGGAAACAATCTGGGTCTTGATGCCGTTGGAGGCTCCGACTGTCACGGCGGTAGGCACGAGCGAGTTCCCTTCGACAACCCATACGACTTTCTCCCCTTCGCCGGTGGCCGGGACCTTCCCGGCGACTTGTGGCAGCTTTGAGTCGCCGTTTTCGTCTGCCTCAGGCTCGAAGGTGAACGCCTTGGTAGGGAGAAGAAGCACGTTCTGCTCCCGCATGACGTAAATCGTCAGGTTCGCCGTAAGCCCCGGAATCAGCTTGTGGTCGGGATTGGGAGCGGCCACCACTACCTCGTAGGTCACGACGTTGCTCTCCGTCGTCGGGTTGAGTCTGACCTGCGTCACCTCCCCTTGGAACAGTTCGTCGGAGTTGGCGTCGACCGAGAATGTGACGGGCTGTCCGACCTTGACCTGGCCTATGTCGGCTTCGTCTACGTTGCCGATTACCTGCATATTGTCGAGGTCGGCAATCGTGTATAGGTTGGCGACGTTCATGTTGGATACGACCGTCTGCCCGACCTCCACGTCTCTTGAAATCACGATGCCGTCGATCGGCGAGTAGATTTCGGCGTAGTTGAGGTTCTTGGCGGCGCGCACGCGGTCCGCTACAGCCTTGTCGTAGGCCGTCTTCGACACTTTCAGTTCCTTCGTCGAGGTCTGGAACTCGTAGTCGCTGATTAGTTGCTTGTCGTGCAGGGCCTTGTCGCGGTTGTAGTTCGTCAGGTTGTACTCGTAGGTCAGCCGGGCCGACTCCACGTTGGCTTCCGCGCTGTTAAGCTCGCTCTGAAGTAGGGTCTTCTCGATTTCAGCGATCAGTTCCCCCTTGGAGACTACGGAGTTGTAGTCGGCATAAAGTTTGTCGATTATGCCTGTCACCTGGGTGCCGACGTCGACCTGCGTGACCGATTCAATGGTGCCGGTGGCGGTGACGGTCTCAGTCAGTTCCCCCCGCTCGGCCTTGACGGTCTCCAGGCTGGTCTTCGGCTTCTTGGCGCAGGACGCTAACGCGAGCGCCGCGGCCCATATTAAAAGCAACTTGGTGGTATTCATTTTGGTAACTATTGTCTTCACTTCTTTCACTTTTCACCCTTCACCCTTCTTACGGCAACGTGATTGTCGCCTCGCGGTAGAACTGAATCATTTTCAGCCCGAGCATCGCCATATACTTCGATTGCAGCAGCGTGTGGCGCGCGTCGATATAGGCGTTGTGCGAGGTAAGCAGCTCTATGGCGTCTACGTAGCCGAGGTTGAAGCGTTCGTTGGTCAGTTCGTCTGTCAGGCGCGCCGACTCGAGCTGTGTCTGCGCCGCCGTGAAGCGCGACTGGGCCGAACGGGTGTCGATATACCAGTTCTCTACTGTCTGCGCCAGCTCCGTTTCCCGCTTGTCTATGTCGAGCTGCGCGTCGAGTTTTGCGACATTGGCGCGGGCTACCGCCGTCTTGGTCTTGCGGTTGTCGAAAATCGGGAGGGCTAGGGTCAGCCCGATTGACTCGTTCCACCCCTGTTTCATCGAGGTGCCGAACGATTCTCCCGGAGCGTAATAGCCGGTGCCGACACCGGCCGAAAGCGAGATTTTCGGAAGCCGTCCCGCCTTGGCGATCGCGACGTCGAGTTCGGAGGCCGATTTTTCCAGCTCCAACTCTTGCAGCTTCAGGTCGGTCTGCCGCGCCAGCGCGTAGCTTTCCGCCAGCGGAGGGAGTGGGGCGAGCACCTGCCCGTCCGACCATTCCACCCCGCGGAGGGTGATGTCGCTCTCGATTCCCAGTTCCAGAAGCTGTTTCAGCTCCATGCGCCGGGTGTCGTAGGTAGCGCGGGCGTTTACCAGCGAATAGCGGTCCTGTTCATACTGCGAATTGAGCTGAGCGTAGTCGACCCGCGAGAGCTTTCCGGCCTCGGTCAGTTGCCTCGCGCGGTCAGCCTGGGCCGCGCTGAGTTTCACCGCCTCCTCGTAGATGGCGATTGATTCCTTGGCGTACAGGATGTTGAGATATACCTGCAGAAGGTCTGTCTCGAGAGTGCGCAGGATGTCGCCCGTATTGAGCCGGTCTATTTCCGTGCGCAGGCGGTTCTGCTTGATTGTGTTCTCGCGCTGTCCGCCGTTCCATATCGTCCATCCGGCGTTCAGCCCGTAGGAACTGTTGTATGAGTTCTTGTCGCCGCGTCCCCAGGGTGCGTTTGTAAAGCCGTGGGTCGTAGCGAAGTCGAGCGTCGGCTCCCACTGGGCCTTCGCCTCCTCGAGATTGTATTCGGCGGTCTGCTCGCTCAGGCGCGACTTGCGGAGCGAGATGTTATGCTCCCTGGCATACTCCACGCAGTCGGCGTAGCTCCACCCGGAAGCCTCTCCGGCTGCCGCGGAAACCTCTCTTGTTGCCGCCGGAACCTCTTCTGCTGTTGCAGAAGCCTCTCCCTCGGTCTGTCCGAAGGATGCGGCCACTCCCGCGAGCAGGAACGCTGTCGAAATCAGGTATCGTTTCATCGGTCACTCTGTTTTGTCGACAAAGCTACCCAATTCCCCCACTCCCCGAAAATCCGTTCAACAAACCGCCCCCTTTATCCCACGAACTTGTGGCGGCGGGTTATTTCGGTTTGCCGACGGCGTGGGAGGCGAGGTAGGCCTGGAAGGGGGCTTTGAAGCTGTCTCCAATCGGGAGGTACAGTTCCGGGCCCATCACGACGCGGTTGCGCTCGATTTGCCCGACATGGTCCATGTTGACGATATACGAGCGGTGGATTTGCAGGAAATTGTCGGTCAGCCGCTCCTTGATGCTTGCGAAAGAGCTCAGGGTCAGCAGCGGGCTGGTGCTTCCGCTGACGTAAATCTGGAGATACTCGCCGTACCCCTTTATATAGCGGATGTCGGCCAGCGAGACGCGGATATAGCGGTAGTCGACCTTCACGAACAGCGAGCCGCTCCCGGGCTGCGGAGCAGTCTCCGCCGGGGGGATGTTCTGATGCCGCTGGCCGTACAGCTCGAGCGCCTTCCCGACGGCCCGGTGGAAGTCGGCGAAGCCGTATGGTTTCAGCAGGTAGTCGACCGCCGACACGCGGTAGCTGTCGACGGCATATTGCGGATAAGCGGTAGTGAAGATAACCATCGGGGCTTTCGGGAGCGACTTCACGAAGTCCAGGCCGTCGAGGTCCGGCATGTTTATATCGGTCACAATTAGGTCGGCCTCGTTGGCCGAAAGATATTCAATCGCCTCGAAAGCGCTCTGACATTCCGCCGTGAGTTCCAGAAAGGGTGTCTTCTCGACGTAGCTCTTCAGTTTTTCCAGGGCGATAGGCTCGTCGTCAATTATCAGAGTTCTCAGTTTCATTGCATGGGATTGTCAGGTTAACGGTGTATGCCGAGTCGGTGGAGTTTATCTCGAGCGAGGCGCGGTCGCCGTATAGGAGCTGCAGGCGCTGTTTGACGTTGCTGAGGCCGATTCCTCCGTCGGAGGCCTGTTCATCCCCGCGGGAATGGCGGCTGTTGACGCAGGTCACGCGGAGGGTGTTCCCCCCGAGCTCCATCGAAACCCCGACGAAGGAGCTTTCCCGGTAGCTGACCCCGTGCTTGAATGCGTTCTCGATGAACACAAGCGACAGGAGCGGGGGCACCGATATACCCCGAGTCTTCTCTTCCGGGGGAAACTCCGTCGTTATGCTGACGCGGTTTTCCGGGAAGCGCAGCCGCATAAGACGGAGGTAATTCTGCAGGAACCCGATTTCGTCAGAGAGGGAAATTAGCGGTTTTGAGCTGTCGTAAAGCATGTATCGCATCAGATGCGACATATCTATCACCATCGCCTGGGCCCGCTCCGGGTCTATCTCGATCATGCCGTGGATATTGTTCAGCATGTTCATGTAGAAATGGGGGTTGATTTGCGCCTTGAGGTATTCCAGGCGCGCCTCGGCGTTGGTTTTCATCAGGCTTTCGCGTTCCAGGCGGTCGTCGAAGCGCTGGAAAATAAGCGCGATTGCCAGGTTTCCCCCGACTACGAGCAGCGAGTAGGTGAAATCCAGGAACAGCGGCAGCGGGATGAGCGACCTCATATGGGGGCGGGGCCGCGGATGCGGCCCGTGGAACATTTCGGCCATACGCAGGAAGTCGAAATACTGGTAGCACCACATCAGCGCGAGCGCCGCACCGGTGGCGACGAAATAGACCCGCAGACGGTTCTTTAGCAGCAGTTTCGGAATCAGCAGGAAATTGTTTACCAGGAACAGCGCGATGAACGGCAGAAGCGTCCGGGCCATGCGCGCCAGCAACGCCCCGTCGAGCAGCGGTTTCGACAATTGCGCCCGGGTGCTCATCGCGTCAAGCAGGTACAGCCCGATCGCGAGCACCCATAACCCTGCGTACACCCAGCTTTCAAGTTTTCTGTCGCGGAAATCCGTCATAACTAACCTTTAAGTAACTGTTCAAAATTATTTTAAACTAACGGGTCTGATTATTTCAATATTTCTCCGGCAAAATTTTTGAATCTTTTTCTCTCATCATCAGTCGTGTAGCTCGCTACACTCCTTCTTCTTCGAAAAAAATCTTCTAAAAATTTTCCTCGGACAAATATTAAAATAATTTTGACCAGTTACTTATATCGCAAAGTTAGCGAAAATTCCCCGATTCCCCCCGTCCGTTCAACCAACCCCCTCTTTCTCCCAACCAACCGCTCCTCCCCCCGAACCATCCGCGGCTGCGTATTGTTAATGATGGTGAAATACTATTGCTCACGACGTTTCAACTTGGAAGGATGAGAAACTTACTCCCACCGGCGATTATGGCCCTTGCCATTTCAGTGCCTTACAATGGATTCGCCCATAACCCTAACGCGCGGCTCGCGAAGAACGACACGCTCCCGCAGGTGTCGCTCGGCGATGTCGATGTCGTCGCCCGTGTCAACCATCTGAGCGAGGTCTCGAAAGTCGACCTCGCGGTAAATCCCGTCAAGTCGTCGCAGGAGGTGCTTCGGACTGTCCCGGGTCTCTTTATCGCGCAGCACGCCGGAGGAGGCAAGGCGGAGCAGATGTTCCTCCGCGGCTTCGACCTCGACCACGGTACCGACATTAACATCTCCGTAGACGGGATGCCGGTCAATATGGTGAGCCACGCCCACGGGCAGGGATACGCCGACCTCCATTTCCTTCAGCCGGAGGTTATCGAGAACGTAGATTTCGACAAGGGGCTCTACAATATGACGAAGGGGGATATGGCGACTGCCGGCTACGTCGCCTTCAAGACCCGCGACCGCATGCCCAACGAGGCCGCCGTCGAAATCGGTATGCACGACTACCAGCGCTACCGCGCCTCGCTGTCGCTGATTAACCGCCGCGACGAGAGCTTCTATTTCTCCGGCGCTTTTCTGAGCGACAACGGGTTCTTCGACTCGCCCCAGCATTTCAAGCGCCTTAACGCCATGGCGAAGTACACGAAATGGACCGACGCGTCGAGGTTCAACATCATAGCGTCCCATTTCAACAGTTCCTGGAACGCCTCGGGGCAGATTCCCGAGCGCGCCGTCGACAAGGGGATGATCGGATGGTTCGGGTCGCTCGATGCCAGCGAGGGGGGCTCGACCTCCCGCACGAACCTGCAGTTCATCCACCGCCTCGACCTCTCCGACGGCGGTCAGCTCAACAGCGATTTTTACCTGTCGTATTACACCTTCGACCTCTTTTCAGACTTCACTTTCCAGCTTAACGACCCGGAGCACTGGGACGAAATCAACCAGCGCGAGAAGCGCGTAATCGCCGGAGGACATACGGAATATGACAACCACTTCCATGTCGGCGGCGAGACCTGGAAATGGGCCGCGGGTGCCGGGTTCCGCTACGACCACGTCATGGACATCGCGCTGTACCACGCCGAGCAGCGCCACCGCCTCGGCACTTACGCCCTGGGCGACATCGACGAGAGCGACCTCTTCGGATATGCCGGGATTGAGATGAATGTCGGCCGGTGGATGTTCAACCCTTCGGTGCGCGTCGACTGGTTCCATTTCAATTACGCCGACAAGACCGCCGAGAAGTACGACGACCGGGGGTGCGCCCAGGCCTTCGTTTCCCCGAAACTCAACATAATCTATAACCCCTCCGACAACGTGCAGCTCTATCTAAAAGGGGGGCGCGGATTCCACAGCAACGATGCCCGAGTGGTTGTGGTGAGGGACGGAAAGAACGTGCTTCCGCAGGCGCTCGGCGCTGATTTCGGCATCCACTGGAAACCTCGCAAGAACCTGATGCTGAACGCCGCGGCCTGGTACCTGCATATGAACCAGGAATTTGTCTATGTCGGCGACGAGGCTGTCGTCGAGCCGTCGGGCAAGAGCCGCCGGTTCGGGTTCGACGCCGGATTGCGCTGGGAGTTCCTTAAATATTTCTACCTCCAGGCCGATTATACTTACAGCAACGCACGTATGACCGGGGAACCGAAAGGGGAGGATTACATCCCCCTCGCCCCCGAACACACGCTCCTGGCCGGACTGACTTTCCGCAACAGGCATGTAACCGCCTCAATCCATACCCGCTGGCTCGGCAACCGTCCCGCCAACGAGGACTGGTCGCTGACGGCAAAGGGGTACTGCGTGACCGACATCAACGCCTCCTATACCTGGCGCAAGTTTACGTTCGGCATAGCGATAGAGAATCTTTTCAACACGAAGTGGCGCGAGGCGCAGTTCGCTACCGAGACCCGTATTCCCGGCGATTCCGAGCCGCTGACCGACATCTGCTTTACTCCCGGCACCCCATTCTCCCTCCGCGGCTTCGTCTCCTTCAAATTCTGACCCTTCTACCCGGAAGTTATCTATCTCTCAGATACAGATAGAAATGCCAGATCGCGAGGGCCGTGGAGACCGCGACATTCAGGGAGTGTTTCGTGCCCTCCTGCGGTATTTCCAGGCAGAGGTCCGACGCGTCGACCACATCCTGCCGTACTCCGTTGACCTCGTGGCCGGCGATTACGGCGTAGCGCTTCCCCGCTTCCGGGCGGAACTTGTCGAGCGGCACGCTGTCGTGGGCCAGTTCGAGCGAGCATATCGTGTACCCCTCGCCGCGCAGGGCGCCGACAGCGTCGAGGGTGTCGGCGTAGTATTCCCACCTGACGGTGTCCTCGGCCCCGAGGGCTGTCTTGTGGATTTCGGGAGAGGGCGGGGTGGCGGAGATACCGCAAAGTATAACCCGTTCTACCCGGAACGCGTCGCTGGTGCGGAACACCGACCCGATATTGTTGAGGCTCCGTACGTTGTCGAGCACGATCGCGAGGGGTATCTTCTCTGTCTCGCGGAACTCTTCCGGGGTCACGCGCCCCATTTCCCATATCGTCTTTTTCTGCATGGCGGTCTATTTCTCCGCGAAGTTACTTAATTTGGAGCTTTTTCAGTAACTTTGCGTCTGATTAGTGCGTTATTAATGCAGAACGCGGGGCGTGCCGGATTACGGCAGACCCCCTTTGAACTCAACATACAGTTAATCATGGAATCAACACGTCAAGCCAAAATATCGCGCCTTATCCAGAAGGAACTCAGCGAGATTCTGCGCCGCGAGACCGCCAAGACCCAGGGGGTACTGGTATCGGTGTCGGCCGTGCGCGTAAGCCCCGACCTCTCGATCGCTAAGGTCTATCTCTCGATTTTCCCCTCAGCCCAGGCTAAGCAGATTCTGGAAAACATCGAGCGCAACGCCCGCACGATCCGCTACGACCTCGGGACCAAGGTGCGCTTCCAGCTCCGTAAGATACCCGAACTGGCTTTCTACCTCGACGATTCGCTCGACTATATCGAGAATATCGACAACCTGCTTAAAGAGGGCGACGCGTGATGCTCTCGCTCCGGGTCGCGCTGCGCTACCTGTTTTCGAGGAAGAGCCACGGGGCGGTTAACATAATATCGGCCGTTTCCGTGGGCGGGGTCGCCGTGGCTGCCGCGGCGATGGTTATCGTTATGTCTGTTTTCAACGGTTTCAGCGGCCTGGCCGAGTCGAAACTCTCCCGTATCGACCCCGACCTCTCCGTGGTACCCGCGGAGGGTAAGGTGTTCGCGGGAGCCGACTCACTCGCGGCGCTGCTGCGCCGTATCGACGGGGTAGCGTCGGCCGAACCGGTGCTGACCGAACAGGCTTTCGCCGCCGTCGAGGAGAAACAGATGCCGGTGACGCTCCGCGGGATGACCCCCGCCGGGCTCACAGCATCCGGGTTGGGCGAGGCGGTTATCGATGGCGCTTTCTCTCCCGGAGCTTACGCGGCGCTCCTCTCCGTCGGCACCGCCTTGGGCCTTAACGTGCGCCCCGCGATGGGGATTCCTGTCGCGGTGTTCGAGCCGAGGCGACTGGGCCGCGTAAACCCCTCGAATCCGGCGACAGCCTTCCGGGCCGACTCGCTGAGTGTCGGAGGGGTGTTCCAGATTGAGCAGGAGGAGTATGACCGCGACCTGTTGGTGGTGCCCATCGCGATGGTGCGGCGCCTCCTCGACTACGATACCGAGGTGTCGTCCCTCTCGCTGACCCTCGCTCCGGGAGCCGATTTCAAGGCCGTTCGGGCCGAGGTTGAGAAAGCGCTCCCCCAGGGTCTCGAAGCGCTTGACCGCCGCCAGCAGCAGGCCGACGCGTTCCGCATGATCGAGGTTGAGAAATGGATTACCTTCGTGATGCTCGCCTTTATCCTCGCCGTCGCCTCTTTCAACATAGTCAGCACTCTCTCGATGCTTGTCATTGAGAAACAGCAGAATATCGGCGTGATACGGGCGATGGGGGGTAGCCGGAGATTCATCAGCTCGATTTTCGCCAACCAGGGTTGGCTCGTGACGGTCGCCGGAGGTGTCTGCGGCATTATCCTCGGAAGCGCCCTGGTATTCTGCCAGCAGCATTTCGGCTGGGTGAAGTTGCAGGCCCCGGATCCCGCGATGCTGTCGGTCGACAGCTATCCCGTGCGCCTCGACTGCGGCGACCTCGCCGTTACCGCCGCCGTAATCATCCTCGGCGCCCTCATAATGGCCGCCGTCGCCGCCGCGATATCTTACAAGAAAACCAGGCCTTAAGGCCTGGTTTTCTTGTAAGATATCGGTGAATTGTGAATAGTGAAAGGTGAAGGAGAATGTTTGTTGAATTAGTCTAATCCCTAAACCTTTAGCTCTGGATTCTGTTCCTGGTGCGAGCCGCCGCGGCGGCGAGGGTGTCAGAAAGAAGGAACCATACGGGGAGCCTCGTCGTCGGCATCCTCTCCGGAGGCGATGGAGTTGGCCATCACTACCGCCTTGGAGATATGGTCGCAGATGTTCGCCGCCCCGATGAGCTTATCGATTCCTGCATGCACGAGCGTCTCCTTTACCTGAGGCTGGACGCCGGAGAGCACGATCGAGATTCCCTCTACCTGCGACGATTTGATGAGTATTTCGAGGTTGTGCATCGCCGTGGAGTCGATGAACGGCACTTTGCGCATGCGAAGGATGCGAACCTTCGGCTTGGCTCCGGGGGTGGAGCGCATCAGTTCGTCAAACTTGGTCGCGACCCCGAAGAAGAACGGGCCGTCGATTTCGTAAACTTCCACTCCGGGAAGCACGTCGAGCACTTCGTGGTGGGTATAGTCGAGGTCGGTCCCCTCGGCTACGTCAAGCTGCTCGGAGTAGACGCGGATCTGGGTGTTCTCCATGACGCGGCGCAGGAAGAGCACGACGGCCAACAGAAGTCCGATTTCTATCGCGATTGTGAGGTCGAATATAACTGTCAGAAGGAACGTCACCGCCATCACCGACACATCGCTCTTGGGGCTTTTCAGCAGTCCGGCGATCGTGCGCCAGCCGCTCATGTTGTAGGCGACCACGACAAGCACCGCCGACAGGCACGCCATCGGCACATAGCTGATAAGCGGCATCGCGAAGATAAAGATAAGGAGCAGCGTAACGGCGTGGATTACCCCGGCCACCGGAGTGCGCCCCCCGTTGGAGATATTCGTCATGGTGCGGGCGATAGCCCCCGTCACGGGGATACCCCCGAAGAAGGGAACCACGGCGTTGGCTATACCCTGGCCGATCAGCTCCGTGTTGGTGTTGGTATGCGAGCCGGTCACGCCGTCGGCCACCGTCGCGGAAAGAAGCGACTCGATCGCGCCCAGCACGGCGATTGTGAACGCCGAGGGGAGGAGCAGGTTGATTGTCGCCATATCGAATGTGAAGCCGTGGAACTCAGGCATCGTCGCCCGCATTTCGCCGAAGCGGTCGCCGATAGTTGTCACGGCGAAGCCTGGAAGAAATCCGCGGAGAACCGCTACTCCGGCGGTTACTATGACAATAGCCGCCAATGCGCCCGGGAGGCGCTTGGAAATCTTGGGAGTCAGCGTGATAATCAGCAGCGAAACTGCCGACACAGCGAGCGTCGCCGGGTCAGTAAGCCCTAAGTTGCTGAGGTAGACACCCCATTTGGGCAGAAACTCGGAGGGGAGGTCGGTTAGCCCCAGGCCGAGGAAATCGTTGACCTGCGTCGAGAAGATTGTCAGGGCGATACCCGCCGTGAAACCGACTACGATAGGGTAGGGGATGAATTTGATGACCGTTCCCAGGCGGAACAGCCCCATTATAATCAGTATCAGGCCCGCCATAAAGGTCGCCATCGCCAGCCCTCCGAGGCCGAAACGCGCGATAATGCCGTAGACAATAACGATGAACGCGCCAGTCGGGCCTCCGATCTGGACGGAGTTGCCGCCGAACAGAGACACTAACAGGCCGCCGATAATCGCCGTGATAAGGCCCGTCGTCGGGCTTACGCCCGACGCGATACCGAACGCGATTGCCAGCGGGAGCGCCACGATGCCGACTACAAGTCCGGCGGTGAGATCGGCCTGGAACTTCTTGGCGCTGTAATGCCTCAGCGCTGACAGCAGCTTGGGTCGGAAATCAATTTTACCAGAAAAATTCATTGAAACTGTACCTAAAATATTGAAACCTAAAATATAAAATATAAAATATTGAAACCTGAAATATTGGAACCAAAAGAAACTTTCCCCGGGGAGCCTCCCCCGGAATCAGACCGCGAAGTTACGAAATTCCCCTAAATATTTTTTAACATCCTCCAATAAATCTTCAAATTCCGCTCAACTCCCCTCTTTCCTCGCTTCCCCTCTTCCCCCGCCTTCCGCTGCCTCCCCCGCTTTCCCCCTTCCCTATACCGTGGCGAGCCGTAAGGCGAGCTCCAAAAAAACAAAACTCCCAACCCTCCCAGCTTTCCCAAATCTCCCATAATTCCCAAAACTCCCATCCCCTTCTCTCCCCCTTTCCCTCTTTCCCTCTTTCTTGCTTTTTACGGCGCGATTGCGTAACTTTGGTCTCCGAAAGAATAACTAACAATTTCGGACTATGAAAATCGTTAATTTCGCTGAGCAGAGGTCGCTCGTCAGCCAGTACATGGCCGAGCTGCGCGACATAGACGTCCAGACCGACATGCTCCGCTTCCGGACCAACCTGCGCCGTATCGGCCAGATCATGGCATACGAAATCAGCCGTACCCTCCAGTACCGTCGAGAGGAGATCCAGACCCCGCTGGCGAAGGCCGATGCCGACGTGATTGACACCAAACTGGTGCTCGCGACCATTTTCCGCGCCGGGGTGCCGTTCCACCAGGGCTTTCTCGACTATTTCGACCGGGCTGAAAACGCCTTTGTCTCAGCCTATCGCAAATATAAGGAGAAGGAGAACTTCGATGTATGCATTGAGTATCTCGCCTCTCCGCGGCTCGACGGCAAGACGCTCGTGCTGGCTGACCCGATGCTCGCCACCGGGGCCTCGATGGAACTGAGCTATCGTGCGCTCCTTACCAAGGGAACCCCCGCGGAAATCCATGTCGCCTCGGTTATCGCCTCGCAGAAGGCTGTCGACTATATCGCCGAACACTTCCCCGCCGAAAAGACTACCCTCTGGGTCGGCGCCATCGACCCGGAAATCAACGCCCACTCGTATATCGTTCCGGGCCTGGGCGACGCAGGCGACCTCGCCTACGGCACCAAGGACTGACCCCCGCCAATAGAAAATAAAGAAACCGGGGCGCGCCGATCGGCGCGCCCCGGTTATGTTTTATCCGATGCGGGGGATTAGAGGGCTACCTTGGTAACCTTGTTGCCCTGGCGGCGGATGAAGATGCCGTTGGAGGGTTCTGCGACGCGGATGCCCTGCAGGTTGAAGTACTCGGCGGCAGCGTTAACGTCAGCACCTACGACTTCTACACCACCCATTTCGGTGATAGTTACTCTTTCAGGAACATCCTGGACGATAGTCCGCTTGCCCTCTTTAACGCCTGTCCAGCCGTTCAGCTTGCTGACGGGAACGACGGATACCTCGCGGACGTACATAGGAACCTTGCGCTGGCAGGAAAGGCCGCCCGCATCCCAAAGGAGGCTGATGTAGTAGTGGTCGTGCTCCAGGTTGCTCTCGAACTCGGCGATACGCCATCCGGGGTTGTTCCAGAACTCTTCGTTGCGGTCAGAGATGTAGGGATAGTCGTAGGTGTCCTGGTCGCCGTCGTCCATAAGTTTTACCTGGAAAGGACGGGGACCATCGGGATTGTACCATGCGTTATCTACACCGGTAACGTCAACGTAGTAAACGACGCGCACACGGCAGGGCTCGCCAACCTGGGGAAGAGCGAAGTTGAAGTTGCCGTAGCCGTCCCAGCGATCAGTGTACATCTTGAGAGCGGAGTCGCCTGAGCCGGCGGGATATTCAACGAGGGGGCATTTCTCGTTGGCATCGGCTACGTTCTGTGCCTTCAGGCTGTTGAACCACCAGGATGCGAGACCCCAGCCTTCGGCCATGGAAGCCTGGCCCTGAAGGCCATCAGCGGGATACTGGGCATAGAGGTCGCCGTCTTCTGCGGTAAGACCCCAGGAGAAACCGGGGGCGATGGGGTAGGCGAAGGCGTCACCTACGGGGAACTGCTCCGCGGAAGCGGTCAGAGCGGCTGCTGCCGCTGCGAGAAGTAAAAATTTCTGTTTCATAAAGTAGAAATTGGTTAAGGATGGAAAATAGATGTTTTGGTATGCGTTAGCGCATTAATGAGGGAGGGGTTGTAACCCCGGGGGCTGGGGCTTTGCCTCGCCCCCGAGGTTTATCTTCTTCGGATGCCTTATCGGCGCAGGTTGGGGTTCTTTTCAACCTCGGCTGGCGGATAGGGTTGGTAAATCGAGTAGTTCGGGTCGAATGTCGGAGAAACCTTCAGCTCCTCGGCCATATAGAGGTCGGTGGTCGTGGTGTAGGTTACAGGCATGTCTTTGTAGACCGGACGGCCGGAAGCGGCTGTGTTCACGCGCTGGTAGGTAGTGGTCTCAGTTCCGGCGGGAACGAGAACGTAGTTCTGCGGGTTGGCTTCTTGGTCACGGCGCTGCATCCAGGAGTCTTTGAGACGGTTAAGCGTCGGGTCAGCAATACCCTGTTTGCGGAAGAGGTCGGAGCGGCGCGAGCAAAGGGCGATTGGGTATCCGGCAACCTCGTAGCCGTGTTCGGTGAAGGCCTGTTCGGCTACATTGGTGATGGCGGGCATTTTACCCGGATCATATGCGCGTTCCATTACCTTGCGCAGAGCTTCCGTAGCTTCCGAAGCGTATTCCCCGGCCATAGCTGCGGATTCGGCGAACCATAGGTAGACTTCCGAAACTCGGATAAAGCGATGGTTATGCGGTGCGGTCATCATGGTTTCCGACTGCGGGAGGCTGTAGTCATAGGGGGCGGCAATCAGGTTTCCGTCGTTGTCGCAGTTGATGCTTACGGAGGAGAACATAGGGTGGTAGACACCGATTATGTTGTTTTTCTTTTCGGCGGAGTATGGGTCAGTGTCATTAGTAGCCCACCAGTCTACGCAAAGCGGGGTCCCGTCGGTAATCTTATAGACGTAGATTTTGGGGTCGATCATCGCTCTCTTACGGGGGCCGTCGGGATAATTAGCCCAGTACCAGCGCTCGGGCATAAAGTCACCCCAGCCGGCTTTGAACTGAGCAAAGCGGTGGCATTTAACCCATTGCGAGGTGAAGTCGCCCATGGCACCCGTACCCGGAGTCCCGTAGAACGTTACCGTCACAATCTGCTCGTTGGAATAGTTGTTGCCGTAGCTGAAAACCTGCTTCCAGTCCTGCTCCATGCGGTTGGGATAAGTCCCGTTTTCGCAGTTGGTGTAGACATCGTGCCCGGCATCGGCGGCTTTCTTCCAGTATTCAGACTTGAATAGGGGATAGCCCGCCATGTTCATATAGACGGCGCACATAAGGGACTTGACGGCCTGTTTGGAAATCCAGATGTTGGTGCCGTTGAACGCGTATTCGGGATATTTCGACTTGTCGTTGTAGGAGACCGGGAGATTGCAAGCGTCAGCCTTGATAAGGTCGTCCTCGATCAGTTTGTAGACATCCTCGACGCTGCTCAGAGGCGTCTTGTTGTTATCCGGCTCGTTATGCTCGTTGATGGGGAGCGGACCGAAGACGCGGACGAGGCGGAAGTAGGCGCTGGCGCGCCAGAAGTAGGCGTTACCCTTGGCCATGTTCTTGATTTCCTGCGGGGCGTCGGCCTTGTCGGCGTTGTCGATAATCAGGTTGGCTGCCTGGATTATTTTGTACTGGAAGGACCAGAGGTCGTTGACGCCTTTGTACTCGTTGGTTTCGGCGTACTCGTCGGCATACTGGTAAGCCTCGTTGCCCTGCTTGGCGGCGGTAGTCATATCGTCGCCCTGGCAGTCGGGGATATAGGGGTTGGTATGTCTCTGCGAGTATGCCACGTTGTAGTACAGGGCGTTAACCGAGAGAATCAGGTCGTTCTCTGTCTGGAAGAATGTCTCTGTAACCATTTGGCCTTTTGGATCCTCTGTCAGGAAGTCCTCGCAGGAGCTGAGGACGCCTCCCGTCGAAAGGGCCAGTAGTGCCGCAACCGCGGCGCTGTAATATTTTTTGTGGTTCATGGCTGGTATCTTGTTTAGAAGTTAAGACGGACACCCATAGTGTAGATGCGCGGCGCGGGGGTAGTGCCGAAATCCACGCCCTTCTTCCATTCGGCTCCGCCGAAGCTCATAGTCGCGGGGTTCACGCCCTTGTAGTTTGTGATGGTGAAGAGGTTCTGGATGGAGAACGAGATGCGCACGTCGGCGAACTTCGTTGTTTTCTTGGGAATGTCGTAGGCGAGGGAGATGTTCTCCAGGCGGAAGTAGTCGGCATCCTCGAGCCACTTCGTCGAGGTCCCGGGGTTGAAGCTGGAGGTAACCTTCGAGGGGTCGGTGAAGGTCTTGCCGATTCCGTCGAACCAGTCGGCGTCGGTCACGAACTTGGAGTTGCCGATGAAGGAGTTCATCGCGTAGCGGAGCACGTTGAGGCGCTGCGCTCCGAACGAGCCGTTGAAGAACACGTTCAGGCTCCAGTTCTTCCAGCTTACGGTGTTGTTCCAGCCGAGTGTGAAGTCGGGGTTGGCGTTGCCGATTACCTCGCGGTCTTCGGATTCGGAGTCAGGTTTGTCGGTCTTGTTGCCGTTCTTATCGTAGTACATGTCGACGCCGGTTTCGGGGTCAAGGCCGGCCCACTTGTAACCGTAGAACGAACCGATAGGCTCACCTTCCTTGACGATGAGGGCCTGGTCGACTATGGAGATAATGTTCTCGGAATAAATTACGGGTTCAAGGGCGGTAAGTTTCTCAACCCTGTTCTTCATATAGGAACCCTGGATGCCGGTCGACCATGTCCAGTCGCGGCCTTGGATGATAGTGGCGTTGATACCCAGGTCGATACCCGTGTTGGATACCTCGCCGGCGTTGACGAAGTACTCCTTTCCGCTGAGGTAGGCGGGAGGTGATGTCCTCAGCAGGGCGTCGGTGGTGCGCTTGTAGTACCAGTCGAAGGTGAAGTCGACGCGTCCGTTAAGGAACCCTGCGTCGATACCTACGTCGAACTGCTTGGTCTTCTCCCATTTGAGGTCTGGTGTCGGCATCTTGTCGGACCACATGCCTGGAATCGGTGTCTGGTTGCCGTAGTATGTAGAGGTCTGGGTCAGCAGCTCGAGGGTCTCGTACGGGGAGATGTCCTGGTTACCGATTATACCGAAGCTGGCGCGGAGTTTGAGGTTGCTGAGAATCGGGTTGATGGGCTGCATGAACTTCTCGTTGGAAATCGTCCAGGCGAGGGCCACGGAGGGGAAGTAGGCCCACTTGTTGTTCTGCAGGCGCGAGGAACCGTCGGCACGGAAGGTGACGGTCGCCATATAGCGGTTGTCGTAGTTGTAAATCGCGCGGGCCACGGCCGAGAGGAGGGTCCACTTGGAGTAGCCGTTGGAGGCTCCCTTAGTCTGGGCGAGGCCTACATTCCACCATCCTACCGATTCGGTGAGGAGGTTTTCGCCGCTTATGCTCATATTGCGTGAGGTGGAGCTTGTGGCTTCCCATACGGCGGTCGCGGTCAGGTTGTGCTTCTCGTTAAAGGTCCCGATATAAGTCAGGTTGTTGGTCGACTGGAGGAGCCAGCGGTTAGAGTTGCCGTTGCTCATGCTGGAAACGGAGCCGGAGGCACGGTTGGTCGAGCTGAAGCCGTAGTTATAGGAGTTCCAGTAGTCGACACCGTTAGAGGTCGTGAAGGTCAAGCCCTTGCAGATGTTGAAGCGGAGGTCGAGATGGCCGTTCACGATGTCGCGGCGGCGTTCGTTGTCCTGCTTGATGGCTGCGAGGGGGTTCTCGCCCATGATTGAATTATAGGGGTCGGTGGCGTAGGTCTTGCCGTCCTCGAGGAACATGTCCATGGTCGGTGAGAAGGTGAACGCACCCCACAGCGGGCCGGTCGTTATCGAGAAGCCGCTGATGCCGTGGCCGTTGCCGTGGCTGAGGTTGACGTCGGCGTTGACGTTGAGCCATTTTGTGATGTCGGCCTTGATGTTGGCCCTGACGGTGAAGCGCTCATAGGAGGAGTTCTCGATTACGCCCTTGTCCTTCATGTAGTTGGCCGAGATATAGGTCTGCATCCCCTCGGTGCCCTTTGTGAAGACGAGCTTGTACTGCTGTGTGTTGCCGGTGCGGAAGATTTCGTCAATCCAGTCGATGCCTTCTTTCGTGCCGTCGATGTACTCCTGCAGCTCGGCCTCGTGGCCGGTGGAAGCGCCGGGGAGGTACTTGATCAGCGCTTTCGCGTAGTCGCTGGCGCTCATCAGCTTGGGCAGGTGGGTTGCCTGCGACCATCCGAACGTGGCGTCGAGGGTGATGTGGGATTCCCCCTTGGTCCCCCCCTTGGTGGTGATGATTACCACGCCGTTGGCGCCGCGGGAGCCGTAGATGGCGGTCGAGGAGGCGTCTTTCAGAATCTGCATCGAGGCGACGTCCTCGGGGTTGATGCCGTCCAGGCCCGACTCGCGGACAAGGCCGTCGACAACGTAAAGAGGCTCGTTGGACTTGTTGATGGAGTTGGAGCCGCGGATTCGGATTTTCGGAGAGTCGCCGGGAACTGCGCCGGGAATGACGTTAACGCCCGATACGCGGCCCTGGATGGCGTCGCCGACAGCCAGAATCGGCTGGGCCTGGAACGACTTGCTGTCGAGCACCGAAACGGAGCCGGCCAGGTCGGCCTTGCGGACCACGCCGTAGCCGACAACCACTACCTCGTCGAGGGCGGCGGAGTTGTCCTCGAGCTTGATGTCGAGATGGTCGTAAGAGGTGACTTTTACTGATTTGGCCACATACCCGATGGAGGAGACTTTGATTGTGGCCGGAAGTGATTTTACCGCGATGGAGAAATTACCGTCGATGTCGGTCGCGGTGCCTGCCGAGGAGTTTTCGACAATTACCGTGGCTCCGATTACCGGCTCGCCGGTGTTGTCAGTCACGGTACCTGTGACGCTTTGGCCGTAAGCGGCGAATATGCCGCAGGGGAGTGTCCATAGCATCATCAAAAGGAGTAACCTGAATCTGTTCATGGTATAGGACTGGTTTTTTAATACAATAGCGCAAATTTAGACAAATTTTCACCAATTACCCCCCCGATTAGTTAAATTGTGTTAATGTAACCGCAATGCCACATTTCTGTTAAAACGGGCGCCCGCACCGTGGCCGGTGCCCTCTGACCCGAGATTTCCGTTTGGCGGTTACGGGGAAATGACGTAAATTTGCGTTTCAGAGATTGTCTAAAATTTTTTCCGAATGATTTTCAGAGCTGTTTTTGAGAGAATTTTTAGATTTGAAGAGGGAGCGATGCGGGCATCGTGACCGATGAGAAGCTAAAAATTCGCCAAAAAGAGCCTGAAAATCAGAAGAAAAATCCATTTGAAAAAATTTTTAGACAATCTCTTAAACCCGCCCGGCGCGGAGCCGCCTCCGAGGGCTACACCATAATTATATATAGAGTATGCAGAAAGTAAGACCAAAGAAGGCCCTCGGGCAGCATTTCCTTACCGACCTCTCGGTCGCGGAACGCATCGCCTCCACCCTCGACTCCTTCGCCGGGATGCCGGTAATAGAGGTCGGCCCGGGGATGGGGGTGCTGACGCGCTTCCTCCTCGATAAGGGCCACGACCTCGACGTCGTCGAAATCGACGGCGAGAGCGTCGAATACCTGCGCACGGAGTTCCCCGGGCTCTCCGAGGAGCATATTATCGCCAAGGACTTTCTGAAGCTCGACCTCGGCGCCCTCTATCCTGGGCGTAAGTTCTGCGTGATAGGAAATTACCCCTACAATATCTCCTCGCAGATTTTCTTCCACATCCTGGAATGGAAGGACGAGTGCGTCTGCTGCTCCGGCATGCTGCAGAAGGAGGTCGCCGAGCGTATCGCGGCGAAGGAGGGAACCAAGGCCCGCGGCATCTTGAGCGTGCTGCTCCAGGCGTGGTACGATGTAGAATACCTCTTCACCGTTGACGAGAACGTGTTCAACCCGCCTCCGAAAGTGAAGTCGGGGGTGATACGCCTGACGCGCAACGCCGTTACCGACCTCGGATGCGACCCGGCGCGCTTCAAGGCGGTGGTGAAGACCACTTTCGGCCAGCGCCGCAAAACCATACGCAACTCGGCCAAGTCGCTCCTCCCTCCCGGAGCCCCGATGCCCGACACCCCCCTTATGGCCCTCCGCCCCGAGCAGCTCTCGGTCGCCCAGTTCGTAGAGCTGACGAATCTCCTGTCGGAGATTAGGGTGAAGGGTGAAGAGTGAAAAGTGAAGGAAAATCTTGATTTATAAGAATTATAAGTTTTTATAAGAATTATAAGAATTTATAAAAGCCTAATATTATTTTGAGCGATGAAGGAGTTTGACGAAGAACAGCTTGAGAACGTCAAGGATATAGTCGGGCGCCGCGACGACGAGGCGGCCCGCGCGCTGCTCGCCGACCTCCATCCGGCCGACATCGCGCAGCTTTACAACGACCTTAACCTCGAGGAGGCCGAGTATCTCTACAAGCTCCTCGACGACGACAAGGCCGCCGAGGTGCTGATGGAGCTTGACGAGGACGACCGCCGCAAGCTCCTCAGCGGCATGGAGCCGGAGGATATCGCCCGGCAGTATATCGACCACCTCGACACCGACGATGCCGTCGACCTGATCCAGGACCTCGACGAGGAGGACCGCGACGAGGTCCTATCCCATATCGACGACGTAGAGCAGGCCGGCGACATCATCGACCTCCTGAAATATGACGAGGACACCGCCGGCGGCCTTATGGGCACGGAGATGCTCGTCGTCAACGAGAACTGGTCGATGCCCGAATGTATCAAGCAGCTACGTATGCAGGCCGAGGACATGGACGAGGTATATAATGTCTATGTCGTTGACAACGAAGACCGTCTGCGCGGAACCCTCCCGCTGAAAAAACTGATTACCCATCCCTCGGTGTCGAAAATCAAGAACGTTATGGAGACCGACCCGGTGGCCGTAAAGACCGACACCCCGCTCGACGACGTGGCGATTGACTTCGAAAAGTACAATCTCGTCGCGATGCCGGTCGTCGACTCGATCGGGAGGCTCGTGGGGCATATCACGGTCGACGACGTGATGGACCGCGTACGCGAATCATCGGAACGCGACTACCAGTTGGCTTCCGGTCTGTCGCAGGACGTGGAATCAGACGACACCATATGGCAGCAGACCAGGGCGCGCCTTCCCTGGCTGCTGATAGGTATCGCGGGCGGCATCGGCAACTCCCTGATTCTCGGCAGCTTCGAGCAGGGGTTCGCAACCAACCCCGCGATGGCGCTCTTCATACCGATGATTGGCGGAACCGGCGGAAACGTCGGAATCCAGTCGTCGGCCATTGTCGTGCAGGGCCTCGCCAACGGCTCGCTCGACATAAAGGAATCCGGGCGCCAGATTCTCAAGGAGGTCGGTGTAGGCTTCGTCAACGGCCTGATAATCTCCCTGATAGTGTTCGCCTATAACGCCTTCAGCCTCAACCCCTGGAACCCGACGACGCTCGCCGTCTCGGTGTCGCTGATGGCTGTCGTGCTGTTCGCGTCGATTTTCGGAACCTTCGTGCCCCTTACCCTGGAAAAATTCAAAATCGACCCGGCGCTCGCTACCGGCCCTTTCATCTCAATCACGAACGACATAATCGGCATGCTGATCTACATGCTGATTTCCCAGGCCCTCATGCAGGCCCTTATGTGATTATGTATCAGATATTTCATTCGGTAGAGTTCTACGTCGTGCTGCTGACGGTCGCCGCTGTGGTCGTCGGGGTGCTGAGCGCGCCCTCGGGGCGTGGTCCCGCCGAGACGAGCTTCCTGACCGGATTCCTCCGCGAGAGCCGCCGGGGGGAGCCGATGGAGCCGTCGATAGAGATTGAGTGCCTCCCCGACGGGAACGTCACGATTACCCGCTACGGCCTCCACGGCCTGACGACCGCCTCCACCGTCGCCCTGGCGGTCACCCGCGCCGGGTTCGACATATCGATAGAGGAACGCGTGACCCCGGGCGGAGCCTCCTATGGCGTCGCTCCCGAACCGATTGACTGCGCGGTGTTTATCCTTGCCGACCTTGGACACGAGCGCTACCACCTCAAATACAACTCCCAGTCCACCTCCACCTTCGCCGCCCTCACTTTCCGCAACACCCCGGACCTCCGCGCCCGCCGCCCACTGACCTGAGGGGCACTCCATAACGGACCGTCCGGGTAACCTCGTCCGCATTAAGCCTCATTAAGGAAATTTTTCCTTATTTTTGCGGGCCAAAGTGTTGGCAGTGACAAAATTTTCGTATCTTTGCACTCGGATAACGCCGCCGAATGGGTTTGCAGGGCGTAACTCGTTGAGACATACCCTCGTAACCGTCAAGCTCCTCTGACGGCGCAATCGGAAGAAACAAAATACACCAACATACTTTTTACTTATCAACTATGACTAAAATTGGTATTAACGGCTTCGGCCGTATCGGTCGCTTCGTTTTCCGCGCATCCTGCAAGCGCGACGACATCGAAGTAGTTGCTATCAACGACCTTCTCCCCGTTGACTACATGGCTTACATGCTCAAGTACGACACCATGCACGGCCAGTTCGACGGCACCGTTGACTTCGACATGGACAAGTCCCTCCTGATCGTCAACGGCAAGGAAATCCGCGTTACCGCGTGCCGCGACCCGAAAGAAATCGGCTGGGGCGCTGTAGGCGCTGAGTACGTCGTTGAGTCGACCGGTCTCTTCCTCACCAAAGAAAAAGCCCAGGCCCACATCGAGGCCGGCGCTAAATACGTCGTTATGTCCGCTCCCTCCAAGGACGACACCCCCATGTTCGTATGCGGCGTGAACGAGAAGACTTATGCCGGACAGCAGTTCGTTTCCAACGCTTCCTGCACCACCAACTGCCTCGCCCCCATCGCGAAGGTCCTCAACGACAAGTTCGGCATCGTTAACGGCCTGATGACCACCGTTCACTCCACCACCGCTACCCAGAAGACCGTCGACGGTCCCTCCATGAAGGACTGGCGCGGAGGCCGTGCCGCTTCCGGCAACATCATCCCCTCCTCGACCGGCGCCGCAAAGGCTGTGGGCAAGGTGATCCCCGAGCTCAACGGCAAGCTGACCGGTATCTCGATGCGCGTCCCTACCCTCGACGTTTCCGTTGTCGACCTGACCGTCAACCTCGCTAAGCCCGCTTCGAAGGAAGCCATCTGCGCCGCCATGAAGGAGGCCGCTGAAGGCGAACTCAAGGGTGTGCTCGGCTACACCGAAGACGCGGTCGTTTCTTCCGACTTCCTCGGCGACACCCGCACCTCCATCTTCGACGCAAACGCCGGTGTTTACCTGACCGACAACTTCGTAAAGGTTGTTTCCTGGTACGACAACGAGATCGGCTACTCCAACAAGGTTCTCGACCTCATCGCCCACATGAAGAAAGTCAACGGCTAATATCTGCCACTGACCCAACCATACAGAAGGCGCCGCGTCAATCCCTGACGCGGCGCCTTCCCTTTTCCCCGCGGAATCAGAAGTATGTTAAAATGGGTTAATGGATTGGCCGAAATAAGGTTTTTCGCTAACTTTGCGGGCATACTTGTAAGCTAATCGGGCGTTTTAACGCCAATTTGGCTTGCGCAATTGATAGCAAATACGTTAATCAATCATAGATTTAGAAACCATAATTATTGAATTATGAAGACCTTACGCAAAATTGGGATGATGATCGCGGTCGCTTTTGTCGCTCTCGGCTTCACTGCCTGCGACGACGATGACGACGATGCCGTCGCTAACGCTTCCTTCGCCGGAACCTGGAAGATTATCGAGAACACGAATCTCACCTCTACCGTGACCACCCCCGATATGGTTGTCGACGCCGAGAATCCCGCTGCTCCCGTGGCTCTGGTGTTCAACGCCGACGGTACCGGCGCTCTCAAATATACTGCTATGGTCGAAGAGCCTTATGACGAGGACGGCGACGGCGTTTTCGACGGCACCGAGCTCGTCGCTAAGGAGTTTGAAGGCCCGCTGACATATACCGCTACCGCCCGCGACCATGGCCTTACAGACCTGGTAATCACGCTCGAACCGACTGATTACTACAAGAACAGCGCAAAAGATGCCGAGGACGGAAAGCTGGTTCTCAACACCGTTTACAGCATCAAGGGCGACCTGATGTACCTCTACCTGAAGTACCCGCAGTCCCCCGACGTGCTTCGCAAGCAGTAATCCCCTTTAAAAGAGAGATATAAACGCTCCCGAATGGTTGCAAACCATTCGGGAGCGTTTTTTTTATTGAGGCGGAAAGTTGCATTATCGCATACGGGCTACCTCTGCCGGTAGCTAACTTCGCGTCACAGGTGTTTTTCATAAGTTGTTATTAATTCCCTAATTCTATGAACGACAAACAGAAAGAGCCCGGAATGGTATCGGGAGGGGATGCGGCCCGGGTGAAGAGTTTCAGCTCGTCGAGGCGGATTGACGAGATTATAGTCCATTGCTCCGCGACGCGGCCGGAGCAGGGTTTCACGGCGGCGGATGTCAGGCGGTGGCATACGCGGGAGCGCGGTTTCAGCGATATCGGGTACCACTTCGTGGTGGAGACCGACGGCTCGGTTTCAGCGGGGAGGCCCCTTGACCGGGTCGGGGCGCATTGCAGGGGGCATAACGCCCGCTCGGTGGGGGTCTGCTATATGGGAGGAATCGGCGCGGACGGCAAACCGGCGGATACGCGCAACGCGGCTCAGAAAGCGGCTATGAGGGAGCTGCTTTCGGCTCTGGCGCGCTCTTTCCCGGGAGCGCGGATACGCTCCCACCGCGATTTCGCCCGCAAGGCGTGTCCCTGCTTCGACGCCACGGCGGAGTACGCTCCCCTTTGCGGCGGAGGCTGAGCTCAAAGCGACGCCACGGATGTGCCGTTATGACCCGCATTCGGGATGGGTTATTTTTTTGAAGCGATTTGGGCGGAGTTTCGATTTATTTCGTAAATTTGTGCGCCATTAAAAGCACAAACCGCCCATCGCTCATCGTATGACCAAGCCTAACCCCAAACTCTGGCTCTATGCCAAGGACTATCTGATTATTATCTTCGGAATCGCCATGTACGGCCTGGGATTCTGCGCCTTCATAGCTACCGCCCCCGACAAGGTGGTGATTGGCGGAATGGCGGGCTTGAGCCAGGTGGTCGACATGATTACAATGGGGCTGTTCGGCTTCCACGTCCCTTACTCGGTGACGATTTTTACCGTCAACTGCCTGATGCTTATAGCGGCGTACAGGATCGTGGGGCGCACGTTCGTTGTCAGGACGCTTTTCGGCGTTGTCGTTATCTCGCTGATGTTCGCGGTCTTCCAGCCGCTGTTCACCCAGCCCCCGGTCGAAGGGCAGACCTTCATGGACGTCATAATCGGTGCCGTCCTGTGCGGCCTGGGCATTGGCCTGGTGTTCGTCCATAACGGCTCGACGGGTGGCACGGATATTGTCGCCGCTGTGGCCTCGAAGAAGAGCAACGTTTCGATCGGCCGCGCGATGATGTACTTCGACCTCTCGATTATCAGCTCCTCCGTGCTCCTGAAATTCATCTTCTATCCCGACTTTGATTTCCAGGATTCGGTCCCGGCGCTTGTCTACGGCCTGATTACCCTCTTCGTGATTCCGTTTATGGCCGACATGATGATTAACACGAACCGTATGGCGGTGCAGTTCATCATCTTCTCCCCCAAATGGGAGGAAATCGCGACGGCGATCAACAACGAGGCCCAGCGCGGATGCACCGTCCTCAACGGCATGGGGTGGTATTCCAAGGCCGAGGTGAAAGTGCTCCTGGTGATGTGCCGCAAGATAGAGTCCGTGACGATTTTCCGCATCATCAAGTCAATCGACAACGACGCGTTCATAACCCAGGCCCAGGTCAACGGCGTTTACGGCAAGGGCTTCGACGAGCTGAAGCTCAAGATGCGCCGCCCGGGGAGCGTCGAGGAGAAGCCGGTGCGTCCCGAACCAACCACACGCATACTGTGATGAACCGTTTCCTCCCGTTCCGCGCCATTTCGCGGGTGTGCGTCCTGCTGATGCTCGCGGCCTCTGCCGCGCCTCTGGAGGCCCAGGAGCTTACCTGGGATGTCGATTTCGCCTCGGTGTTCGACAACCGCGAAGGCTCCAACCGCTATACCGACACCAAGACCTTCTTCTTCACCAACCTCGCTCCTGAAATCGGACTCCGTTTCTCGGAAAAGGACCGTATTGCCGGAGGGGTCGTGTGGAACCAGCCGATCGGTTGCGAATGGGAGGGCGCGCGCGTTTCTCCGACGCTCTATTACAGGCGTGTCGATGGCCCTTGGCGCTTCTCTATGGGTATGTTTCCCCGCCGCCAGTTGCGCGAGGAGATGCCCTCGTTCCTCTGGTCCGACTCTCTGAGCTACCATCAGAACAATATCCGCGGCGCCCTCGTCCAGTACGAGCGTCCCGGCCGCGGATTCTTCGACGCCTATATCGACTGGCGCGGGATGCAGACCGCGACCCAGCGCGAGGCCTTCAACATCGTTTTCCATGGCCGCTGGTATCCCCGACGCGACGGGGTGTTCTTCCTCGGAGGACACGCGGTGATGAACCATTTCGCCCTCTCCCGCGAGAACAAGGAGGACCAGCATATCGTCGACAACTTCCTCGCGAATCCCTACATTGGTACCGACCTGACCCGCGTCACCCCGCTCGACTCGCTCCGCGTGCGCGCCGGCCTCCTGCTGACCGTCGAGCGCAACCGCGCCAATCCCGACGACTCCTGGCAGACCCCTTGCGGCGGATGGCTCGAGATTATCGCGCAGTACCGCCGTTTCGGAATAAAGAACAGCCTCTACGCCGGCGGCAAGCTGTTCCCCTCGTACCTTGACTTCGGTGCTAAACTTTACCAGGGGGAACCATTCTACCGCTCCAGTCTTTACAACCGTACCGACGTCTGGGCCGACATAATCCGCGGCGACCGCGTCGGCCTCCGCGCCTCCCTCGACTTCCACGTCACCTCCGACTCCTTCATCTTCTACCAGCGCCTCATCCTCCGCGTCAACATCGGTTCCCGCAACCTCCCCCGCCGCCCCCTGCCGCTATAGCGGGAGGTATTCGGAGGTTGAGGGGGAGAAGCGGACGGCGCGGCCCGGGAAGAGGGAGGGGAGACCGTCGGAGCTGGCTGCGAGTTCGGCAGGGGTGCCTGTTATGAGCGTCGAGAGGGGGTAATCTGTCACAGGCGTATGTGGAGTAGGATTGGCTGACGCTGCGGGTTTTACGAGCCAGAGGCGGGTCGAGAGGCGTAGGGCCGGGGAGATGTCGTGGGTGGAGAGCAGGATGGCTCTGGAATGTTCTGCGGCGAGGTCGCGGAGGAGCGAGAGGGTCTCGATGCGCGACGCGGCGTCGAGGAAAGCGGTGGGTTCGTCGAGAAGCATTACGGGTGTGTCCTGCGCCAGGGCGCGGGCTATCATCGCTTTCTGGCGTTCGCCGTCGGAGAGCGTGGCGGTCAGTCGGTCGGCAAGCGGTGTCAGGCCGACGGCCTCTATCGCGGAGGCTATGATGCGCCGGTCGGCGGGGGTGTGCCGTCCGAGCGCCCCTGTGTGGGGGTAGCGCCCCATAGCGACAAGCTCCTCTACGGTCAGTCCTCCGGCCATGCCTTTTTCGGTCGTGACGATGCTCACGAGCCGCGCGCGCGCCATCGCGGGAAGAGTCGCGAGGTTCCGGCCTTCGACTTCCACCATCCCGGAGGAGGGGCGCAGGTTTCCGGCCAGGGCTTTGAGAAGGGTGGATTTCCCGCTGCCGTTGGCTCCGAGGAGCGACACGAGCTCGCCCCGGCGCAGGGTTGCCCCGAGGTCGCGGAACACGTCGCCCCGGCCGGGGTAGCCGAGCGTCAGATGCTCCAGGCGCAGTATGGCGGCGTTGTCGGTCATCGCATGTAGGAGAGGCGGTCGCGGTTAAGGATTACGTAGATTATCACCGGCACGCTCAACACGGGGGTGATGGCGTTGACCGGGATGAGGCTTCCCCCGCCGAGCCAGACGCTGAGGAACGCGCAGAGGAGCCCTGTGGCGCCTCCGAAGAGGAGTGTCGAGGGGAGCAGCGCGGAGTGGTTGGAGGTGCCGCAGGCCATTCTCGCGACATGCGGCACTACCAGTCCCAGGAACCCGATCGGCCCGCAGAAGGCTGTGACGGCGGCGGTAAGGATGCCGGAGAGGGCAAGTAGGGCGTTGCGGGTGGCCCGGATGCTGACACCCATGCTGACGGCGTAGACGTCGCCGAGCAGCAGGGCGTTAAGGGGTTTGACAAGGAGGAAGCAGCAGGCCGCCGGGATGATTACCGAGGGGGCGAACACGGCGAGGCGGTCGAGGGTTACCCCGGAGAAGTTTCCGAGGCCCCAGATAACGTAAGAATGGACCCCCTCCTGGGTGGCGAAGAAGTTGAGCAGGGAGATTGCCGACGAAGCAAGATAGCTGATTAATATGCCGATAATCAGCAATATTGCCGACGAGCGGACGACGGTCGAGAACAGCAGCAGCGCGGCGAGCACCGCTGCGGCTCCGAGAAGCGCCCCCCCGAGCAGGGCGGCGAAATATCCGGCGGAAAGCGCCGCGCCTCCGAAGAGGAGCATCAGCACCGCGACCCCTAACGAGGCCCCGGTCGATACTCCGAGAATCGACGGCCCGGCGAGGGGATTGTCGAAAACCGTCTGCAACAGCAGTCCGGCGAGCGAGAGACCCGCTCCCGCCAATAATGCTGTCAGTGCCATCGGGAGGCGCAGTTGAGTGACAATCAGTCGGGCACCCTCCTCTCCTCCGCCCCATATGGCGTTCCATACCTCGGATGCAGGGATTTCGACCGTCCCGACGAAGAGCAGGGCGCCGAAAAGCGCAATGGAGGCCGCTGCCGCGGTCCAGCATGCCGCTGCCGAGCGGTCGGAGCGTTTCCCGGCAAGAGAGTTCATTGACGTACTGGTTTGAAATAGCGTAAGTTGTCCGTATTCCCGGAGAAAATAGCGGCGTATTCCCCTAACAGCAGTTCGGGATGGAACGGGAACTCCTCGTAGAGGGTGACTTTCTGTGTGTCGGCGAAATAAACGCCCCCCTTCTTGAACGCCTTGATCTGGGAGTTAAGGGGATAGACTTCGCGGAGTCCGGCGAGCGTAAGGTCTGAGCCGTAGGTCTTTATCAGCCATATGTCGGCATCGGCGGCGCGGGCGTAGACGGCTGAGAAGTCGAGCTGCAGCGAGCCGGTCGACTTGTCGCCGGCCCAGGGATATTCGCCCCCCGCGTCGGTAATCAGGCGCGCCATGTAGCTGTTGCCACCCGGAACGAACCAGTAGCCGGAAGTCAGCATCTCGGTCAGCACCTTCGGGCGCTTCTCGAGCTTCGATGCCTTGGCAGCGAGGGTGTTATACTTCGATTCCACGGATTTGAAAATCGAATCGGCCTCGGCGGCTCGGCCGTAAAGCCGCCCGAGAAGGCGAATCCATTCGGCGCGTCCGAGAGGGGTGGTTTCCATGTAGTCGGCCATCTCGATAATCGGTATGCCGGAGTTCTCGAGCGCCCCGTGTCCGGCGTTCTGCATGGGGTACATCAGGAACGCGTCGGGGGAGGCGAGGGTGATTTTTTCCATCGAGGGGGAGAGTGAGGAGCCGAGGTCGGCGATCGAGCTGTCGGCGATTCCGCGGGCGAACGCCCCCTTGAAATATTCGGCGTCGGCTACCGCGGCCACGCGGCCTGTCTCCCCAAGCTCCTCGATCGCGCCGGCATGGATTGCCGAGAATACGGCGGAGCGCTCCAGGGGTACCCGCAGTTCAGCGAGCCGCTGGCGCGGCGGCACGCTGTCGGGGCGCTTCTCCCCGTCAAGCAGCAGGTACGAGGCGAGCAGCGTCGCCGTGTCCCAGGGGTTGGCGACGTCGACGAGGACCGCTCCGTTTCCTAACTCCCGCATACTCAGCAGTCCAGCGCGGGTGGTTATGTCGGGAAACAGCTCCGGGGTCTCTGCCGCAACCTTTTCCTCTGTGCCGGAGCAGGAGAGGCGTAGCAGGGGGAACAGCAGGGCCAGCAGCAGGAAGAGGACGGCTATTGTCTTGGGAATCTTCATTTTGTAAGATGCGTTATTGCGAAATCGAGCATCGTGTCGTGTCCGGCCAGGGCCTCAACCGGGTCGAGGTCTACGGCGCACCCTTCGGTCGGTTCCACGCCGAACTCGGTAAGGTTCCCTTCGGGGTCGCGCACCGGGGAGGCGGAGAAACGTATTCCCCAGCCGTTGTTAAGCTCTGAGTTGAAGGGGATTCCGGAGCCTCCCCCGGTAGTGGCTCCGGCGACGGTGACGTTCGGAAGCGACTTCATTACCGACACGAAGTTGTTCGCGGCGGAGAAGGTGGAGCGGTTGCAGAGCACCACTACCGGCTTGGCCCACATGACGCGTCCGGCCGGTGCTGGGTTGTAGTAGTATTTGTACGGCTCGGAGAACTGGTCGCGGCCGGGGCCGGTCTTGTGGCAGATGGAGCCTGCGAGAGTCCGCTTGCTGATGAAGCGGCTGACGATGCTCTCGACGTTGGTGAGAGAGCCGCCCCCGTTGTCGCGCACGTCGATAATCAGCCCGTCGGCCGAGGCGCAGTAGGCGAGAACCGCGTCCATCGCGCTGTCACCCACGGGGTAGGAGAACGATGAATAGTACATATATCCCACATTCTGCGGGAGCATCCCGTAGTTGATTCCCCCGAGGGTGCGGTAGTTGAAGTTGAAATAGTACTGCTCGACCAGGCGGGCGTCGTAGTTCTGAGGGTAGTCGCTCCACCATTTCTTGTAGTAGGAGGTCTCGAAGGGGGCGGAGAGGTTTGTGTGTCCGTCGCGCAGCTCGTCGAGCATGTCGGCGCAGACCCGGAAGAGCTCCTCGCGGGTCATCTTGTTGGAAACCCGGGGGGCGTATCTGGCGTGTACCTCGTCCCAGTCGACCCCTTTCTGCTCGAAGAAGCAGTAATGCTCGTCGAGAATGCTCCAGAGCTGCTCGAAGTTGCCGCGCGGGTTGTTGTCGTACTCCTCGATTTCGTGGCACGCCGACAGCGTAAGCGACGCGGCGAGGATGGGCAGTATGTAGTGTTTCAGTCGCATGGCTTAATAAAGGGCGTAGATTATACGGGTTTCGGGGGAGGGGAGGCCGCGGCGCGGGTTGAGGGAGAACCAGTTGCCGCTGACGCCTACGACGAAGGAGAAGTTGTAGCAGCGGGTGACGATGTCGTTGGCCTTGGTGGAGAGCACCGAAGACTCGAAGCCGAGGCGGAGGTCCCACGGACCCAGCCCCAGGTCGGCCGTCACGAGGTTGTTCCAGCGGAAAAAGTTACCCCACCAGGCTCCCTGCACCAGGCCCGACCGGTTGCCGAGGTATATTTCATAGTACAGCTCATCGTATTGGGGGGAGAAGAATATGCCCGTTACCGGGATTGTCGACTGCCAGCGGAGGGTGACGGGCATGCGGTCCATACGGAAACGCCACGCGGCGGTCCCGGTGACGTTAACCGTCCAGTCGGCTTTGGCATCGGCGGGGTTGTTGCCGTTGCGGCCGTTGTAGATTACGCCGAGGTCAACCCCGGTGCTCCCTCCGAGGCCGAGCTGGAAGCCTTGCGCCAGTTTCCATACGTGTACCATCCCCCAGTAGGCCGCGAGGTTGAGATAATACATCGTGGCGTTGCGGGCCGGATTCTCCGCTCCGTTGGCCTCCACCCCGATTTTGAGCTGCTGGCGCCATCGGTCGGGGTTGAACTTCATTGCCTGCATGCGTTCGTAGCGGAACGCCGCGTTCCACCCCTCGTATTTGAGGGGAGTGAGGTAAGTGTCGGCCAGGTGGGAGGAGCCGGCCGACAGCATGAAGGCCGAGTTAACCGGGCGCAGGGGCTCTTGCGGAGCCTCCGCTGCCGGTTCGGAACCTGTCGCCGGGAGCCAGGCGGCTCCGGCGGCGAGAATGGCTGCCAGGAGTTTGCGGAGCATTGGGAGGAGGATGGGGCTGTTGGATGTAGGGGTTATTTTTGGGCGAATTTCTTTGCCTGCTCGGCAATCAGCTTCTCGTCGGAGAAATAGTTGATTTTCATCGCTTCTCTTACGCGCTCGAGGGTCTTGGCGGCTTCGGCGCGGGCCTTCTCTGTTCCCTGGCGCAGAATCTCATAGACGGCGGGGATGTCCTGCTCCCACTGCTTGCGGCGCTCGCGGATGGGGGCGAGTTCCTCTTCGAGCACGCCGATCAGGAGCTTCTTCACCGTGCCGTCCCCTACGCCGCCGCGGCAGTAGTGGTCTTTCAGTTCCTGGAACGACTTGTAGTCGGGGAGGAGGCGCGCTACCTGCTCGTCGGTCGAGAAGGCGTCTAGGTAGATGAAGGGGCAGTTTCCCTCGAGGTGTCCCGGGGAGTCGATTGTGAGGTGCTCGGGGTCGGTGTACATACTCTTTACCTTCTTGGCCAGCTCCTTGGGGGTATCGGAGAGGTAGATGCAGTTGCCGAGCGACTTGCTCATCTTGGCCTTGCCGTCGGTTCCCGGAAGACGCATGCAGACGGCGTTTTCGGGAAGGAGGATTTCCGGCTCTACAAGCGTCGGGCCGTAGATATTGTTGAAGCGGCCTACGATTTCGCGGGTCAGCTCGATCATCGGGGCCTGGTCCTCTCCGGCGGGGACGGTCGTGGCGTTGAAGGCCGTGATGTCGGAAGCCTGGCTCACGGGGTAGGAGAAGAATCCCATCGGGATGCTCTGCTCGAAGCCGCGCATCTTGATTTCGGTCTTGACGGTCGGGTTGCGCTGCACGCGTCCGACGCTGACGAGGTTCATATAGTAGAACGCCAGCTCGGTGAGTTCGGGAACCCCCGTCTGCACGAAAATCGTGGTCTTGGCCGGGTCGATGCCCACCGAGAGGTAGTCCAGGGCCACCTCGATAACGTTCTGGCGCACCTTCTCGGGGTTGTCAGCGTTGTCTGTCAGGGCCTGGGCGTCGGCGATCATCACGAAGATTTTGTCGAACTCGCCGGAGTTCTGAAGCTGCACGCGCCGGCGCAGCGAGCCGACATAGTGGCCCACATGGAGGCGTCCCGTCGGGCGGTCGCCCGTAAGTATTATCTTTTCCATAACAAGATTCAGAGCAAAATTCAATTGAAAGTACAAATTTAGCGAAAATCTCCCAACTTCCACACATTCTGCCCCGTTTCCTTCCGCAAACCGCATTTTGATCCCGCTAAACGCCCCTCCGCCCGGGGATGGCACTCCGAGAATGCCGCGCTTTGGCCGGGGCTTGCGGCTTAGCGGAAATTGCGTTATATTCGCGATGTATAACGTGACTGATTTAGACGTATAATAACGCATATAAGAGGGTGTTTAATAATAGATGTTAAACGCTAACGAGCTATTTTAGAGGCAATTTCGAGTTTTGAGAAGGGAGCGATGCGGGCATCGTGACCGACGAAAAGCTCGAAATTGACCTAAAAGAGCGAAGTTTTAGCGTTTGACAACGCAGGACACCCTTAATTAACAGATATTATTAAACACCCTCTAAGAGTTGAGTAAGAAGTCGATACGGTTCTTTAACGACCGCGAGGTGCGGGCGGCGTGGGACGACGGGAACAACTGTTGGTGGTTCTCGGCAACAGATGTTGTGCGGGCTATCAACGATGAGCCTGATTACAGGAAGGCTGGCAACTACTGGCGCTGGCTTAAGAGAAAACTGAAACAGGAAGGAATTGAACTCGTGAGTGCCGCTCACGGGTTCAAGTTCGAGGCCCCGGATGGGAAGCAACGCGTCGCAGACGTGCTTAACAGCGAGGGTGTTATTCTTCTTGCCAAGCATTATCCCAACAATAAGGCGGCTATGTTTCTCGACTGGTTTACCTACAGCGACAATACCATAGACGGGCATAGTCGCAAAAAGGCTTATACCCTGTTTGAAAGCGGGCTTCTGAATTCGCTTGAGCCGGGAAGCATAAAGTGTCTGCAACAGATTCACGCGTATCTGTTTGGCGGCCTTTATGACTTTGCCGGGCAGATAAGGACTAAGAACATTTCAAAAGGGGGATTCACTTTTGCCAACTGCCTTCATTTTGCCACGATTATTCCAACAATCGAGCGGATGCCGGAAACAACTCTCGACGAAATAGCTGACAAGTATGTAGAAATGAATGTCGTGCATCCGTTTATGGAGGGGAACGGCCGAAGCACTCGCATATGGCTTGACTTGATGCTCAGGCGCTCACTTAAACTATGCGTGGACTGGAGCCGGATTGACAAAAACGAGTATCTGAGGGCGATGCGCGAAAGCGTTGTCGATTCTTCGCGAATCAAAGCACTGATTAAAGGCGCGTTGACAGACAAAATCAATGACCGAGAGATGTTTATGAAAGGTATTGATTACTCATATTATTACGAGGAAGAATAATCAGTTGCTGTTCAAAATTAAAATAAATTCGGCCAGTAGCCGCGTTTTGGCCGGGGCTGGCGGCTTAGCGGAAATTGCGTTATATTCGCGACACAAAAACAAAACCCGATAGCTTGATATACAGGGGCTACCGGGGATTAACACTGCAAATGTAGTGCTAATTTTACTATAAAACAAATTTTGGCTTGGTGGAAAGTCAGGGGATTAGCGGCCGGCGGAGGCGGAGCGGTCGGCGGAGGCGGAGGAGTCGACGAGCTTGCGGGCTGAGCGGCGCTGGCGACCCCACTGGAGGTTGTAGCTGACCTGGATGTAGGGGATGCGCATGTCGAGGCGCATGTGCTGCTCGTTACGGTTCCAGCGGCTGAGCGACCTGGAGCCCTGGTCGTATTTGCCGAAGGGCATTATGATTCCGGCTCCGAACTGCCAGCTTTTCCAGTTGTAGCTCAGGTCGATTATGTTGAGGTCCTCGCCCCAGGAGATTTTCTCGCCCCACAGGTCGCGCTGGGCGCGTGTGTACTGGCCGCTGAGGACGAAGCCCCAGTGGGAGAGCTGGAGGGAGGCGTTCCCGCTCCAGGCGTTCGAGCGGTATTCGTAGCCTGTGCCCCGCATGCGCTCCATCCGGAACTGTACGTAGCCGCTTGCTGTGAGCCAGCCGGGTACGATTTCTATCTGCGGTGCGAGGAAGAAGGAGAGGTTCTGCAGTCCGCGGCTGTTCTCGTAGGTGGTTAACAGGCGGTTGTCGTCCCAGCGCAGCAAGGGGGTTATGGCGTTGGGGGAGGTGAAGGCGCGGATTCCGAAAGTGCCGTTGACGCGGGGTAGGCTGAAGCCGTAGCGGAAGGTCAGCATGTAGGAGTTGGCGGTACGGAGGTCCTGGTTGCCTACCTGCCACTGGAATCCGTCGAGCTGGCGGGGCACGATGTTGGTTTCGGCGAGCGTGGGGGTCGACTGCCAGGAGGTGAAGCTGAGGCGGAAGTTGTGGCTCTGGTTGAGGGCATAGGTGATGGTGGCCTGCGGGCGGGGGCTCCAGGAGTGGTTCCCGCGGTTCGACTCTTTGAAGAGGAAGTCGGTGTACTGGACTCCCATCCCGGCTGTCGCGGTCCATTTCCCGAAGCGGTGGAAATATTCGGCGAAGATGTAGACTTTGTCCTGGCGCTGGTGGAATACTTCTCCGCCGAGGCTGACGTATTCGGAGCGGTTGCGGTTGGCGGTGTAGGAGGCTCCGGCGGTGAAGCGGCCGTTTTTCCAGTTCTTTATGTAGTCGGCCTCCACGGCGTAGGCCTGGTTGCGGTCCTTGATGTCGGTGTGGATGTCGGTAAGGTATGACGCGGCGCCGGGGAGCTGCTCGAGGTAGTCGGAGTATGTGCGGCCGAAATAGAAGGAGCTGCTGAAGTTCAGGATAAGCATCTGGCGTCGGCTGAAATTCTGCTGCCAGTAGAGTGAGAGACTCGGGGTGTTACCGTCGGCTCCGCGGCTGTCGGTCAGGAGGATGTCGTCGGAGCCGTCGCTGAGGGAGAGGAGGCCGTCGTAGCGCGTTTTATCGTTGATGTCGCGGTGGAATCCGAATTCGGCCATGAACACCGTGGTGTCGGGCTTGATGTAGTTGTATGAGGCCCAGATGTTTGCCATGGAGTTGTCAATCCGGCCTCCGCGGGAGGTCTCGTCGCGGGTTATCGACGAGCCGTCGGGGTAGGTGAATGTCTCGGTATAGTCGCGGTGTGCGCTAAGGTTGTCGGTCAGTTTGTAGTTCCCGCCGACCTCCCATTGCGAGCGTCCGACGTTGAATTTGGCGTCGGCCATGTAGAAGCCCCAGGCAGTGTTGAGCGCCGGCCGCGCGCTGGCCATAAGGGAGCCGCCGAGTGTCGGGTTCGCGACGATTATGTTCAGGACGTAGTTAGCGCCTCCGTAGCGGAGCCCCGGGTTGTCGATCCATTCGACGCGTCGGATGGTTTCCGGCAGCAGGGCTCTTACCTGGTCAATCGTGGCCTGGCGGCCGTTTATACGCAGTTGGACCGACTGGCCCGCGGCCTGTACCGTTCCGAGGGCGTCGCTGACCGTCAGGGATGGTATCATCAGGTTGCCGAGGAGCTGCATGCCGTTTTTAGAGTTGCCGACGGCGCTTTTCGACGGATGGTAGACATCCATGTCGGCCTTGCGGATTACTTTCGGTGCTTCGATTACCACTTCTTGCAGCTCTTTCGCGGCGATGGTGTCGGTTTGGGTGCTTTGCGCGGCGGAGGCTATCGGGAGCAGTGCGAGCGATGAAAGGAGGAAGAATTGTCTCATTGTCTTGCGTTTCTGTTAATAAGACGCGGGAACTTCGCGAAAAGTTACAAATCCCGCGAAAAAAATATCCGATGTCTGGAAAATCGGTTGTTCCCGACACTGCAAAGTTAGGCCCGAAAATCGGTTCGGGCCTACTTAACGGGGATATAAATTGTCTTAATTATGGAAGCGCAGATTGTTGATAATCAGGGAATCTTGGCTTTTGACTTCTTAATGGCTGCCTTCGGATGCCTTAACGGCAGAAACGGGGTCGGAATCAGTCGCCGAGAATGGCCATGAAATCGGCTGTCGGAGGGGTCGCGAGCTTTTTGCGGATCGAGGATTTCCGAACGTAGACCGTGTTGGCCGACTGCTCGGAGAGCACGCAGATTTCCTTTGTGGAGAACCCGGCTTTCATGAGCATTATTATCTGCAGCTCTTTTTCGTTGAAAAGGCCGGGATATCGGGCTGCGACCTTGGAGTGGAATCCGCCATACAGCTCGTCAATCATCGAGTAGAGCGACTGCCAGTCGACCAGTCCGCTCCCATCACTTGTTTCTGAGATTTTGCGGAGCGCGTCCTGGTTTTGGGCGGTGGGGGCTCCGGCGAATTTCTTCAGTATTCCGAGCTGCCGCAGAATCAGCCGCCTAACGGTCTCGGATTTGTCGTCAACGCCCGGGCGCTCGGCGTCGCGCAGCATGGCGGCGAGGGTCTCCGCTCGCTCTTCGGCTGCTACGAGTCGCTGGCGGCGCCTGAACACTGCCGCCGCTGCCCCTCCGGCGATTATGAGGGAGAGGGCCACGAGGGAGAGGATTATAATCCACAGCCTCTGGCGCTGGAGGGTCAGCTCTGATTTTTCGCGGTCGAGGGCGTAGATGTTCTCTATGGCGGTGCGGCGGTCGTTGAGAGCCAGGGAATAGGCTTGCCCGGCGCGCTTTGGCGCGTTCTGCATCACATCGGCAGAGAGAACCCCGTTGTCGCTGTATTCGAGAGCGCTTTTGAGTAGGGCCATTTTGATGTATACTTCGGGATAGGGCTTTACGAGCGTCTCGTCGATTGATGCGAGGACGCGTTTCGCCTCAGCGCGGTTCCCTGCGTTGAGCTGGAACTCGGCCATCGAGAGCAGGCGGCTTGTCTGCTCCATTTCGTGGGCCGCGGGAGTGTGGGCCATCATATCCGCCATAATCGCCACGGCTTCCGTATACCGGCCGTTACCCTGTAGGGCGTAGGCGTAATCGTTTACGAAATCGCCCCATTCGGGGGTATATCTCGCGGGGAGGAAGTCGCTCGTCAGGACGGAGTCACCCAGGGCCGCGGCTTCCGCAGACCGGCCTGAGAGGTACAGCGTGCCCAAAAGTGCGTCGGCGTAGTGGAGCTGGTCTTCGGGCTTGGTCGTGTGGTCGAGGAGCCAGCGGGCATCCGTCGCGGCTGTCGAGTAGTCCTGCTCGCGGAGGGCGAGCTCGAGGCGGTTGATATGGATGTCCCAACGGAGGTCCGGGGCGGTGATTTTCTCCAGCAGGGAATCGATTCCTGCGACTGCCTCCTGGGTGCGGCCGGTTGAATACCTGTGTCCGGCGAGTAGGCGGCTGGCGAGGACCCAGCGGGCGGTGTCCTGTCGGTGGGAGTAATAGGCGACAGCGCGGGGGAGGAGGGTGTCGGTCAGCAGCGAGCGGTTGAGGGCGTTGTTGGCGAGGGCGCGGACGAGGGCGAAGGCCGCGGTCTGCTCCTCGTTGTCCTTTATGTCGTTGTAGCTTATGTGGTTCAGGATTACCAGGGCGCTGTCGGGGTTGGCGGCGACCAGGCGCCCGGCTGTCGCGACGCGGCCGGGGGTGGAGTCGGAGCAGGAGGGGAGGCAGAGGGCTGCCAGGAGGGAAAGGAGAAGATTTCGGAATCCGAGAGGCATTGGGAAGGGGATTGGGAGATTTGGGAAATTCGGGAGAGCTGGGAGATTTGGGAAGCTCGCCTTACGGCTCGCCACGGTACAGGGAGGGGAAAAGCGAAGGGGCGGAGAAGGGAAGGGGAGCGGAGGCGGGGCCTCCGCTCCCGGGAATTGATTCAGGGTTATTTCAGGGTTATAAGGATCTGGCCGTTGGGATAGGCGGGGTCGTCTTTCTTGACGGTAATGGATTTGATACGGTCGGGTTTCAGCTCGTCGAGGGAACCGGTGAAGGGCTTGCCGTTGACGAAGTAGGCGGGAGCGCCGGAGGCTCCGGGGGCGTATTTGCTGTCGTTGAGGCTGATTTTGGAAGAACCGGGGTCGGATTCGAGCGCCATTCCGTCCATTGTCAGAATCATGTGGTTGTCGCCGGTACGGGTCTCGGAAATATTGGTGACTTTTCCGTTGGTGACGGTCGTGGTGGTTGTCGTTGTCGTGGTGACGGTTTTATTGGTCGGGGCGCTCGGAGTCGATGGGGTTGAAGGGGTCGAGGGGGTTGAGGGGGAGCTGGCTTTGTTGTCGCCGCCGGAGAGGGAGAAGTTGATCGGGACAACGAAGTAGCAGCTTACGGGTTCCCCTTTTTCGTTCTTGCCGGGGGTCCAGGCGGGCATTGAGGCCACGACCCTGAGCGCTTCGGCATCGAGTTCGGGCGACTGGCCGCGCACGATTTCGGGGTCGGCCACGGTTCCGTCGGATTTGACCACGAAGCGCACGACGACGCGCCCCTGGGTGCCGGCTTTCATCGCGGCTTCGGGGTAATGGATGTTCATTGCCAGGAATTTCATCAGTTCGTTCATTCCGCCCGGATATTCGGGCTGGACGGCGACGGTCGCTTGCGGTTCATCGGATTTTTCAGTACTTTTGCCGGTGGAAAGGGGGGTAGCTTTCGACGGCTGCTTTTTTGCCTCGGTCGCGGGGATGGCAACTGTTGTTTCCGAGGCCGCGGAAAGGGCTGCGGCCACCGCGGGGGAGTCCACCGCCACGGCCGCCAGGAGCAGCGCGGGGACGAGGGCCAGGGCGCGAAGGCGCCCGGAAACCCGGTTCGATTGTTTGTACATCATAGTGATACGTTTTGAAAGATTACTGTGATCCAGGCTGTTGGCGATTGACTGCAATCTGACGCCGGCAGCCTTTTCTATTAGTAGCATCTGATATTCCCGGAGGTCGGCGCCGCGGTCGAGCACGGCGCTGTCGGCCTGGTATTCGTGGACCCGCCGGAGTTCGCGGCGGGCGAGCCACGCGGCGGGATTATACCACATCAGGGCGCACACGGCTTGTGCGAGAATCAGGTCGAGCCAGTGGCGGTGTCGCAGGTGGCCAAGCTCGTGGGTTGTCACCATCGAGTCTGTTCTCGCCGCGTCGGCTTCCCCCATCACGATATAGCCGGCAAAGCTGAAAGGCACGCAGTCGGTCGGGAGCACGATCAGCGTGTAGCTCCCGCGGGAAATCCGGCGGCCGCCGCGGATAATCGCGGCAAGGCGGCCGAACCCGGCGAGGGTGTAAAGGAGCACGGCGGCAACCCCGGCGAGATATATCCAGAGAAGCACCCGTGGGAGCAGGGAGGGGGTGGCGGGATCAGCTACGGCGGTAACGGCGATCGGACCGATATTTATGGCCTGGAGGGCCGGAGCGGGAGCCGCGTCGAGGGAGTCAAGAAGCGACATCAGGGGGATGGCGGCGAGGCTCGCGCCGTAAAGCCCGAGGAGGGCCGCCCGGTTAAGGCCGGGCTGTTTCTCTCCCGCCAATAACAGGCGGTAGACCAAGAATCCGAGCAGGAGGAATATGCCCGAACCGAGGCTGTAGGCAAATATAGCGCCCATAATCAAGATTTTTTGCTGTTCTGTTCGACCATTTCTATAATGCGCTTCAGCTCGTCGACCGAGATTTTCTCCTCCTCGACGAGAGCGGAGACGGCGGAGGCGTAGCTATTGTTGAAATAGCTTTTGACAACCTGCGCCAGCGAGCGCTCGCGGAACTCCTCGGGACGCGCGGCCGCGAAATAGCGATGGGAGCCTCCTACGGCCTTGTGGCCTACGTAGCCCTTGTCCTCGAGGATTCTTACCGTTGTTGAGACGGTGTTGAAATGAGGCCGGGGTTCGTCGTAGAGGGGGAGCATCTCGCGGACGAACATCGGGCCGCGCTCCCAGAGCATGCTCATTATCTGGGCCTCTTTCTCGGTCAGTTTCTTGGAACGGGTTCTCATGAATGGGTCAATCGGTTGGAGGTTTTGCCTGCACTAACTAAAAGATTAGTTGCTGGGGCAAAAGTATAACGAAAAAATTAGTTGAGCAAATTTTCCGCGGTTATTTTTTGCGGATTTTCCTTTTTCTGCCCCGGGATAGAAGGATTCCGGGGGTGTTCCTGGGGTATAAGGCGAAAAAATGAGGCAAAAATTTTTCAAATCCCGGAAAAAGCCTTACCTTTGCAACGCATTTAGGACAACCTCCCGCCGCGAGGCGGTAACCAACTTCAATTCCGTCAGGTCTCAGCCGCTATCGTGCGGAGATTCAATAGAGACGGATTTGATTTGACTGAACAACAAGCCGCAGGCTGAACATAGGCGCCTGTGGCACAACAAAACAGCGCCGCGAGGCGCTTTTTGCCAACGCCAGGAGGGTTGTCCTCCGCATATAGCGGCCCCGGACCAACGGGCCGCGTCGACCAAAGGAAAGATGCCGGAGCGGTCGATCGGGACGGTCTCGAAAACCGTTGTACCCTTA
>CAJUFH010000003.1 GCA_910585755.1 uncultured Muribaculaceae bacterium
CTCGTCGAGCACGAGGCCGTCGCGGTTGCCGAGGATGTTGGTCGAGAACCAGCCGCTCAGGCCGAGGCAGCGGGTGCCGATGATGGGCGCGAAGCCCGACTTAACGAGGGTCTGGCCGGTCTTGAAGTCCTTGCCCGCGATAGGCATCTTGGTCTTCTCGGCGAGCTCCCACATGGCGGGGATGTCGACGGTGGTGTTGGGGGCGCCCATGATGAAGGGGCATCCTTCGGTGAGGGCGGCGTAGGCGTAGCACATCGAGGGGGCGATATGCTCCTTGTCGTCGGCCTTCATGGCGCCCTCGAGGGCTTCGAGGGTGTAGTGTACCTTCTCGTCGACGGGGACGTAAACCTCGGTGGAAGCTGCCCAGAGGACAACTACGCGGTCAACGCCTTTTTCTTTCTTGAAGTTGCGGATATCCTCGCGGAGGGCTTCAACCATTTCCCAGCGGGTCTTGCCCTTCATGATGTTGTCGCCGTCGAGGCGCTTCGCGTAGTTATGGTCGAAAGCGGCCTTCATGGGCTTGATAGCCTCGAGCTCGTCCTTCACGGGGAGGATGTCTTTTTCCTTGAGCACCTCGCAGTACATAGCAGACTCGAAGGCGTTCTGGGGATAAACGTCCCACGCGCCGAATACGATGTCGTTGAGGTCAGCCAGGGGCACGATCTCGTTGTATTTGAGGTATTTCTTATCGGCGCCTTCACCGACGCGGATTTTGTCGTACTGGGTCATGGAGCCCACGGGCTTCGCAAGCCCCTTGCGGGCCATTAACACGCCGGTCATAAAGGTGCTGGAGACAGCACCGAGGCCGACGACTAACACGCCGAGCTTACCCTCGGCTTTCTTAACGTTGCTCATTACAATATTGTCTGTTTGATGAAATGTTCGCAGTTGGAATTAGTTTTCCTGAGAGTCCGTGGCGCTTTTCGGGCGCTATTGGCGAAACTCGGCTCAAAAGTACACACATATTTCCAAACAGCAAAGGGTTAATTGGTGAAATTAATGTATAATAAATTTAATTCAGGTTAAATATACAGCTTTTTAGTTAACCATTACAAAATTCGGGGCGTTTTACGGAGGCTTTTGTTAACGAAAGCAAACAGGGCGCAAGAGTCAACCTCAGGAGCTCTGGAACTGCGTCGGCGACATCCCGGTAAGGTGTTTGAAGTATTTGCCGAAGGAGCTCTGGTTGGCGAAGTTCAGCTCGTAGGCGATTTGCTGGACGTTCTTGCCCGAGAAACGCAGGAGGTTCTTGGCCTCCTGGAGGACGTAATGGTCGATCCACTCGGCGGCGGAGCGCCCCGTCGACTGCTTGATGACGAGAGAGAGGTATTTCGGGGAGATGTACATACGGTCGGCGTAGTAGGCCAGGGAGCGCTCGCGCCGGTGGTTGTCGCGGACCAGGCGCAGGAAGTTGCGGACGTAGGTCAGGCGCCGCGAATGGCTGTGGGCCTCGTTCTCGCGGCGGGCGGCGGCCGCCTCCTCGGCGTAGGCCATCATCTGGTATCCGGCGGCGGCGAGGAGCGCCCGGGCGATATGGCGGCTGTAGCCGCTGGGGGTCTCGGCGTTGTAGTGGAGGAGGTCGAAGAAGCGCACGAGCTGGGTGGTTTTCTCCGGGGTCAGCCGGAGCACCATGTCGCGGGTCGCGAATATGTCGGAGTTGACGGCGTTGAGGTCTATGTTTATGTCGTTGATGAAGCGGTTGGAGAGGAACAGCAGGTAGAATACCATCTCGTCGCCGACCCACTCGATCGGGGTGAAGACTGTTTCCGGGGGGACCATGACGATCGACGATGGCTCGACGACACATTCCTTAGTGTCAATCGCGACTTTCATCGCGCCCTTGATGCATATCAGGCAGGTGATGCCGTCGAAGCGGCGCGCGACAGGGGTGCGCAGCAGCGGCTGCGGACGGGTGATGCGCAGCAGCGTGTAGTCCTCGCTGAGGTGGGAGTATCCCTCGCCGAGCACCCGGAGCGGCTCGAGCTGCTCCAGGCGTATCGGTTCGTCGCTTTGTCCGGCGTAAGGTGAACGGCTTTTAGTCATATATCGCTGGCAATTTTCGGCAAAATTAGCCAAAAATCCCAACATCTCACAAATATTTGCCGAAATTAAGCCATTTCTACCACTAAAAACGTACGGCGGACATCAGAACTCGGAGAAGAGCGTCGGCTTTATCACGATTCCGACGCGCAGCATCGAATGGTACTTGTTGTAGTCGAGCAGCCCCTCGCCGTAGCCGTTGTAATACTGGACGAAGAGGAACTGGTTGGCGGTCTTCGACAGGCGCCAGGAGAACTCGGCCGTCAGATTGTAGTCAAAGAAGCCCCGGAAGAACTTGGTCTTGCGCTTGACGAGGTTCATCGACGCGCCGAGGCGGCGGTTGTTCGACCGCCAGTCCCACCCTACCTGGAAGATTCCGCTGTATTTCAGAATGTCGCGGTTGTTCTTGCCGTCAACAATCGGAATCCAGAACTTGCCGTAGACCATCAGGTTGGGGTCGACCATTATCGAGCCGCCGAACGAAACCTTGTTCCACGAGCGCGACTGGATCGAGTCGCGGCCGTTCGACTCGTGTTCCAGCGTCAGCGTCACCTTTCCGAGAAATCGCCCCTTGACGAAAATCGGCTTCGCCAGGCCGATGCCCGGGTTGAAGTTGAGGTCGGTCATCGGCATCGAGTTCTCGAGCACGCTCCAGAATACTTTCTGCGTATAATATAAATATAGGTATGTCCCGAGGGGGAGGGTGGCCTTCGTCAGCTTCTGGGCGACGGAGACCTGGAACTTGACGTCGGAGTTGGCGCGGGTCGGGCGGTAGCCGATCGGGCATCCGAAGATGAAGTAGTTGTCCTTGTAGAGGCCGAAATAATAATGCTGGTCGGCGAAGGAGCGGCGCACCGAGTCGACATTGACGTGCTCGTCGGCCACGGATATGATCTGGGCCTCCCCGCGGGGCGCGGCGAGCGCCAGGAAGGCCAGGAGCGTCAGTATGAAGCGGAGCGGTTTCATTGTCGTCAGAGGTGATGAACTGTGATTCGCGGAGAGAGCGGCGTCGGTTTCCGCCTGTAAAATTAACAAAAAAACCGCGGCCGCGGTTCTACACCCTCCCTATGTGCCAGATTTTACGAAAAAAGTTCGTAATTTTGCCGCATGGAACACCCCTCAGCGCCCGCTCCGCGCCCCTCCGGGAGGCGCAAATGGCTCCCGATGCTGCTTAAGATCGCCGTTCCGGCGGTTGTGAGCGTCGGGCTGTGCGTCGTCATGTTCCGCGACATCGACTTCGGGGCGATGATGGAGATTATCCGGCGCGACTGCCGCTTCGAGTGGATTGCCCTTAATCTCGCGATCGGGCTGCTCCCGATGTTCTTCCGGGCGATGCGCTGGCGGCTGCAACTGCGGGTGATCGGATGCCGCCCACCGCTACGGGTGTTGGTTTACAGTATGTTCGGGACCTACGCCGTGAACCTCGTCTTCCCGCGCCTGGGGGAGGTATGGCGCACGGGCTACATCGCCGGGCGCGAGGGTACCCCCTTCCCCGCCGTCTTCGGCTCGATGGTCGCCGACCGCCTGGCCGACACGTGCACCGTGGCGCTCCTGACCCTCTTCACCTTCATAATCGCCTCCGGGCCGCTGACCGACTTCGTCCGCGAGTACCCCGACGCCTACCGGGCTATCTCCGCCGTCCTGGCCTCCCCCTGGACGTGGGGGGCCGTCGGAGCCTTCATCCTCCTGGCGTGGCTCTTCATGAAGCGGGGCAACGGGCGGCTGTCGCAGAAAATCAAGGGATTCTTCCGGGGACTATGGGAGGGCTTCGCCGCGATAGCCCGGATGGACCACAAGGGGGCGTGGCTCCTCTACACCGCCGGGGTATGGGGGTGCTACTTCCTTCAGCTCTACGTCGCCTTCCGCGCCTTCCCGATGACCGACGGCATCCTGGAGCGCTACGGCGCGGTCGCGCCCCTGGTATGCTTCGTGCTGACGAGCATCTCGATGGGGGTCCCCTCCAACGGGGGGATCGGCCCCTACCAGGCCACGATGATTTTCGGCCTGAGCGTCTTCGCCCCCGCCGCGGCACTGGTCGCCGGCCCCGCCCGCGAGGCGTTTCTCACCGAGGCCGCGGCGTTCGGCAACCTGCTGATCGGCGCGCAGACGCTCTTCTGGGTAGTCTGCGGGCTGGTGGTGTTCGGGCTGATAGCGATTGACAAGCGGCGGGGATAAAATTTGCTAAGTTTTTGTTAAAAAGGAGGGCGGTTTGGTAAATAATCGCTAACTTTGAAGCGTGGATGCCGCGCAGCGTTCCCCCGCCGGAAACGAATGTCGGCCAATCCCTTTCAACAATCAACTATCCACAATAATTAACTAATAATCTATCGCATTTTATGAAGAAACTTTTACTCTCTGCTCTCGCGGTAGCTGCCTGCGCCTCTGTAAGCGCTACCGAGTACACGCTCGAAATGAAGAATGCCGCAAACATCGACGGCCCCTTCACCGAGGAAAAGACAAACGACAAAGGCCAGGTAACCGCAGCCCACTACCAGCCGCTGAAAAGCCTGACCGTTGACGGATTCACATTCGCAACTACGAAAGGGTCAGGCACTACTGATCCTGCCTATTATCACCCCACAACGACCTCCACCAATCCAGTCTACACTCTCCGCTTATACAAGCAGAACACCCTGACCATCACCGCACCCGAAGGCATCAAAATGGGTAAGATCTCATTCTCGGGTTCAAACGGCAAAGCAAACGCCAGCGTAACAGCTTCCGCAGGAGCCGTTTCCGGCGTTACAACAACCGCAATGGAATGGGTTAATACCGAGGCTGTGTCCGAATTAACCCTTACTTTCTCCGAAAACTTCCGCATCGCGTCGATGGTTGTCAGCACCGAGGGCGGCGACATCCCCACCCCTCCCGCACAGGCTACTTTCGCAAAGACCACCACTGTCGAGACCGGCAAGTATGTCTTCGCCGTTAACGAAGACGGCACCGTCAAGATGGCGGGTCCCGAAAACGCTGGTGCGACTTACGGCCGCATGCTCCTCGGCACCGCCATCTCCGGCAACACCGTAACCACTTCTGAAGCCAACGCCTTCGACCTGACCGTGGCCGATGGCAAAGTGACCATCAAGGATGCCGAAGGCCGCTTCTACGGCATGGACAACAGCCATTTCACCTCCTTCCAGTTCTACACCGAGGCTAACGAAGGCTGCTACTGGACATACGCCGTCGAAGGCGAGAATGTGAAGTTCACCAACGCCCTCAATACCAACTGCATCATCTCCCAGACCAAGGGCACCAGCGGAACCTGGTACACCAACCTGGCTCCCGCAAAGGCTCCGACGGAATTCAACCTCCCGATGCTCTTCAAGCAGGACGGCGCCGGCGTTGAGACCATCGTCGTAGAGAACGAGAACGCCCCCGTCGAGTACTTCAACCTGCAGGGCGTACGCGTTGCCGAGCCCGCCAACGGCATCTTCATCCGCCGCCAGGGCAACAAGGTTACCAAGGTAGCGCTCTAAACAAGACACCAATCCTGTAAAGGTCTCGTTAAATAATAAACGACCTCTTTACTTTGCTCGCGCCGCGCCCCGAACCCCGGGGCGCGGCTTTTTATGTTTTATAACATATCGCGACAATTCGCTGTCGCTCTTGTGATTAACGTTTATTAACTGTGTTAAATGGTGTTTTGGAACGCGAAAAAATTGCTTTGTTGGGGATTTTCAATAATTTTGCGGCTGATTCTAAACGAAAATATGTCAACCGGGACGAAAAACCGCTCTTAAGCCGTAAAGGGATACCATGAGAAACGGCGATTCCCGTCCCCCCGGCGCCCCCTCCCGGGCCCGCATGACTTAGAGATTATTGATTAACAAGAACTCGTAACAGATTTTATTAGTACGCGCCATGGCGCGTACTACGAGGTAACCGCGGTTACCTCGCCGAGCTGCCAGAAAAACTTACATCAACCGTGAACGCAACATCAAATTCAAACATCTATTAAATGAAACATTCACAAACAGGAATCGCCAGGAAACTTCTGTTTCTCATGGTGGGACTGCTTTGCGCCATGGGCGCCAACGCGCAGTCAATCTCCGTCAGCGGTACCGTCACCGACCCCTCGGGTGAGCCGCTGATCGGTGCGAGTGTTATCGCGCAGGGTTCCGGGGCCGGTACCGCTACCGACATCGATGGCAGATACGCCATCACGGTGCCCTCCAACGCCGTGCTCGTGTTCTCTTATGTGGGCTACGACACCCAGAACATCCCCGTCGACGGCCGGCAGACCATCGACGTAAGGATGACAGAAAACTCCGTGATGCTTAACGAAGTAGTGGCAATCGGCTACGGCGTTGTCAAGAAGAGCGACGCTACCGGCTCCGTTGCCGTCATCAAGCCCGACGAAATCGAGGCCGGACTCGCGACCTCCGTGCAGGACATGCTCGTCGGCCAGACCCCGGGCGTGGTCGTAACCACCGCCGGCGGCCCTGAAGGAAACGCTACCATCCGCATCCGCGGCGGCTCCTCCCTGTCGGCCACCAACAACCCGCTGATCGTGATCGACGGGGTGCCCATCGAATCCTCCGCCTCCGTCGGCATGACCAACCCCCTGGCGCTGATTTCGCCTGAGAACATCGAGTCGATGACCGTCCTCAAGGACGCCTCCGCGACCGCCATCTACGGTTCGCGCGCGTCGAACGGCGTCATCATCGTGACCACCAAGAAAGGCAAGTCCGGCAAGCCGCAGGTCAACTTCGCCGCCAACATGTACGTCAACCACGCCCGCAAGACCTGGGACGTTCTCTCGGCCGACGACTTCCGCTCGCTGATCGCCAAGAAGTACGGCGAGGACTCCGGCGCCTTCAAGGCTATGGGCGACGCCGACACCGACTGGCAGGACGAGGTACTCCGCACTACCGTCTCCCACGACTACAACCTCTCCGTCTCCGGTACCGCGGCCATGCTCCCCTACCGCGTCAACGTAGGCTACACCGGCTCCAACGGCATCCTTCTCGACTCGAAGATGGACCGCGTGACCGCCGGGCTCTCCCTTACCCCGAAGTTCTTCAACGACCATCTGTCGGTCAACCTCAACGGCAACTACACCTACATCTACAACAAGCGCGTAGAGGAAGGCGCGATGAACGCCGCAATGAACTTCGACCCGACCCACGCCGTCAAGGACAACCGCCCCATCACCGGCGGAACAGCTATGGACCAGCACAAGTACCTCTACAACGGCTACTTCAACTGGGACAACACCAACGACAAGGGTGAGACCGCCGTCAACGACAACGCTACCCAGAACCCCGTGCAGATGCTCAAGGACCGCGACTGGCACGCCAAGCTCAACCGCTTCAACGGAAACCTCCAGCTCGACTACGCCATCCACGGCTTCGAAGACCTCCACGCCAACATCAACCTCGGCATCGACGTCCAGCGCGGCGACGAATGGAACGAGGTGGCCTCCAACTCCATCATGGCCTGGCGCGGCCACGACCACTACGCCGGCTCTTACATGGACCGCCTCCACCAGGAGCGCGACAACTACCTGCTCGACTTCTACCTCAACTACAAGAAGGAGGTAGAGAGCATCCACTCCAACTTCGACGTGACCGCCGGTTACTCCTGGCAGCGCTTCGAGGACTCCGGCTGGAAGCGCGGCGCCGACTCCAACTCGGGCTACCGCACCGGCGTAGGGTACCTCACACCGACCGTCAACCCCGAAGGGGGCTGGAACCTCAACGTCAACGAAAAGACCACCAACCTCGTAGGCAAGAACTTCGCCGAGGACGTAGTCAACCCCGAAGGCAACTACCACTGGAAGAACCGCCTGCAGCTCCTGTCGTTCTTCGGCCGCGTCAACTACTCCCTCTACGAGCGCTACCTGCTGACCGTCACCGTCCGCGGCGACGCGACCTCGCGCTTCTCGAAGGACAACCGCTGGGGCGTGTTCCCCTCCGTGGCCCTGGGCTGGAAGATTAACGACGAGGCCTTCCTGCAGCCCGCCTCCGGCTGGCTCAGCGACCTTAAGCTGCGCCTCGGCTGGGGCGTCACCGGCCAGCAGGAAGTAGGCTCGACCTGCAACTACCTCCCGCTCTACTCCATCGCCGCCCCCGGCTCCCTCTATCCCGACATGCTCGGCGGCAACGGCTACCAGTCGACCTACTTCCTGATCGGCTACAACCCCGACCTCAAATGGGAGCAGACCGTAACCTGGAACGCCGGACTCGACTTCGGATTCCTCAACAACCGCATCAACGGCAGCATCGACTACTACTACCGCAAGACCAAGGACCTGCTGTCGTTCGTGACAGTCCCCGCCGGTTCCTCGACAACCAACATGCTCAACCGCAACATCGGCGACATGAAGAACTACGGCGTCGAGTTCAACATCTCCGCGAAGCCCGTCGTAACCAAGGACTTCACCTGGACCCTGACCTACAACGTCGGCTGGAACCACAACGAAATCACCAAGCTCAACGATAACGCCGCGATTTACAAGGTAGGCGGCATCTCGGGCGGCACGGGCAACACCGTACAGGCCCACGCCGTAGGCTACCCAGCTTACTCCTTCTACCTCCTGCAGCAGGTTTACGACGCCGACGGCAAGCCCATCGAAGGGTGCTACGTCGACCAGAACCAGGACGGCAAGATTGACGAGAGCGACCGCGTCCTCAACCACTCCGCCGCCCCCAAGGTAACGATGACCTTCGGCTCCCAGTTCCGCTGGAAGCAGTGGGACCTCGGGTTCAACCTCCGCGCCTCCCTGGGCAACTACGTCTACAACAACGTACTCTCGACCAAGGCTGTCTACGCCGACCTCTTCGGCTACGGGCTTAACAACCTCGTTGTCAACGACGTTTACTTCAACCAGGCGCAGCTCATGAGCGACTACTACCTCCGCAACGGCTCCTTCCTGCGCTGCGACAACATCACCCTAGGCTACACCTTCGAGAACCTCCTGCGCGACCGCCTGCGCCTCCGCATCTTCGCCGGCGTGCAGAACCCCTTCGTGATCACCAAGTACAAGGGTCTCGACCCCGAAGTCGACGGCGGTATCGACAACAGCGTCTACCCCAAAGCCGTCACTTACTCCCTCGGCCTGGTAGCGACTTTCTAACCATCATCGTTTAGAACCATTTAGCACAGAATCAACATGAATCTCAAAAAATATCTCCTGTTGGGCAGTGTGGCTCTCGGCCTTGGCGTAACCACTTCTTGCGTGGGCGACCTCGACCTCGAACCCAACGACCCCAACCAGACCAGCCAGACGGGCTCCATGCAGTTCTACCTGGGAGCGCTGGCGAAATGTTACTCCGGCATGGCCGTCTCCGGCCAGAACGGAGCCGGAAGCTCCGACATCTCCGGCCTCGACAACGGTACCGGCTGCTACTCCCGCGCACTGTTCATGATGAACGTCTTCCCCACCGACGAAGCCATCTGGATCTGGAAGGACGCCGGGGTTGTCGACCTGGTGACCAACACCTGGGACGCGTCCAACGGTAACATCTACGGCACCTACTCGCGCCTCTACACCCATATCGCGACCTGCAACGACTTCCTGACGATGACCGCCGACGTTCCGGGCGAAGAAATGGCGAAGCTCCGCGCCGAGGCCCGCGCCCTCCGCGCCATGAGCTACTACTGGGTGATTGACATCTTCGGCAACGGCTCCTTCGTTACCGAGAAAGAGCCCGATCCCCGCCAGGCGACCCGCAAGGAGCTCTTCGACTTCGTAGAGAGCGAGCTTTGCGAGGTAGCCGGTATCGAAATCGCCGCTGACGGGACTATCTCCGAAGGTACCAACCTGCTCGACTCCGGCGTTTACGGCCGTCTCGGCCGCGACGCCGCCCTCGGCCTCCTCAGCCGCCTGTACCTCAACGCCGAGGTTTACACCGGCACTCCCCAGTACAAGAAATGCGCCGCCGTCAGCGACTTCGTGATCTCGCGCCACAGCGGCGGCTTCCAGGGTTCCGGCCTCGCGGAAGACTATCTCTACCTCTTCTGCGCCTCCAACCGCGACTACCAGGGGGCCAGCGGCGAAATCCTCTGGGCCATCCCCTACGAGAAGGACCAGATCCAGAGCTACGGCGGAACTACCTTCCTGATCGCGGCCTCAATCGCCAACGAGCTGGGCATGAGCCAGACCAACTACGGCCTCTCCTCCGCCTGGAAGTGCATGCACGCCACCCTCCAGTTCTCCAAAAAGTTCGAGGAAGGTGACGCCCGCGACGCGATGTGGGTAAAGGGTGAGCAGAAATGGACCGAAAAGAACGACAAGGGTGAGGAAGAGGAGAAATCCGCGAACTATATCGCTGACAACACCGAGTTCTCCGAATGGACCAACGGCTACGCCGTTATCAAGTTCACGAACCTCCTCAAGGGCGACGGCAACGGCGATCCCAAAGACTTCGGCGGCACGTTCTGGAACGCGGCATCCTTCGCCGACGGCTACGCCAGCGCATTTGCCAGCACCGACCTGCCTATGATCCGCCTCGCCGAAATGTATCTCAACTATACCGAGAGCTACATCCTCGGAGGCGCCCAGGCTGCCGACATGCAGAAGGCGCTCAACTACGTCAACTACGTCCGCCAGCGCTCCGGCATCAAGGCCTGGGGCAACGGCGACCTTACCGCCGACAACATCCTCGACGAGCGCTGCCGCGAGATGTACTGGGAGCTGACCCGCCGCTCCGACCTGGTGCGCCACCACAAATTCACCGGCCCCAACCAGGCGATGTGGGCCTGGAAAGGCAACACCCTCAGCGGCTCGCGCATCGCCGACCGCTACGACCTGATGCCTATCCCGACAAACACCCTGGCTGCCCAGCCCGAATTCAAGCAGAACCCCGGCTACTAAGCCGCAGCTTTCCAAAACATAATTTTAGAATCCGACTGAAATGAAAAAGATAGCATTAACGCTCGGCCTCGCGGCTGTCGCCTTAGGGTTCTCCGCATGCAACGAAACCTGGGACGACAACCCCACCCTGAAGGCCCCCAACAAGGAGTACACCGACTTCCTCAACGAGCCGGAACTCCGCGAAACCTGGATTACCATCACCAAGGAAGGAGCCGACAAAGAAGCCGCGCTCCATATGACCTGCTCGCAGCCCGATTTCGGCTACGCCGCGATCGCCAACTACATCGTCGAGGTCTGCCTTACTCCCGACTTCAAAAAGCCCTTCGTCGACGGCACCGCGCCCGAAGCAGGCGACTACTACTCGACCGAATACCCCTTCACCGACTGCGCCCAGATTAACCCCGTGGCCGACGAAATCGCCGAATGTATCTGCAAGCTCAAAGGATGGACCGACGAGACCATGGTACAGGCGGAGGAGTATACGAAAGTGTATGTGCGTCTGCGCGCCTTCATTCCCGAAGACGAGGAACTGACGACAATCTACTCCGAACCCAAATCGTTCGAGCATATCCGCGTCACCTACTACGCTGCCTCGGTTCCCGGTCTGCAGTCCGGCATATTTATCCGCGGCGAGATGAACGAGTGGGCTACCCCGCCCCCTGCGGCTGATGAGTTCTACACCACCGCAAAACGCGGCATCTACGTTCTGAGCAACACCAAGATCAAGAAAGGGCAGAACTTCAAGTTCGCGATGGATCCGTGGGACAAGGGTCCCAACCTCGGCGCGGGCGCCAACTGCGTGATCGGCACAGCGTTCCGCCTCGACAACGGCGGCGGCAGCGGCAACCTTACCTGCCCCGAAGACTTCGAAGGCCGAATCCTCCTGATCAACAAGGGCGGAGTATGGCGCGCATGCCTCCAGAAGGAAGGCAAATACGACCCCGACAAACTCGAATACACCCTCTAAGCAACCACCGATTCCCCATCAGCCTCCCGCCGCCACTGGCGGGAGGCCCCGCGGGGACTCAACGAAACTTTCCTAACACGAAAAGAAAATGAAAAAACTTAGCATACTTCTCTCGGGTGTACTCGCCATGGCAGCGTTCACCGCTTGCGATGACGCGCCCGAAGCGCCAAAACCCCAGAAGAACCCGCAGCCGGCGCTCTTCACCAACGCCGACGTGACGGCCGCCCCCGCCGCCCCGCTCCAGGCCGCAGAAATCAAGCTGGAAGAATACACGGAAGCCGGAGTAATCGAAATCATGAAAGACGTCAACGCCGCAAACATCCCCGCCGGCTCCGACGTCACCTTCGAGCTTCAGATTTCCCCCGACCAGAACTTCGCGGTTGAGAACGTCGCGCCTATCACCGCCACCACCACCGACGGCAAGGCTACCGTATTCACCGAGGACTGGAACAACGCCCACCGCGCCCTCTTCGGCAAGGGCCTAGACCCCGTAAAGGTCTACTACCGCGTCTACGGCTACATCAGCCTTGACAACTCGCGCTACCTCATCGCCAACGCCGACCCCGAAGGCTCGCAGAACGTCGCCCCTGTTGTTTACGCCCAGGGCGAGATTACAGAGACCCCGTACTACGTCTTCGAACGTCCCGACTATGTCGTGGTAGCAAGCAACGCCAACGGCTGGAGCCCCACCGACGGCAAATCGATGCTCTACTGGTCAGGCAAAGACGACAAGCCCTACTTCTGCGGCGCTTCCGTGGCCAACAACAACGACGGCGGCTTCAAACTGGTATGGGACGGCAACTGGCACGGCGTGAGCGATTTCCCCGGAGCCCCGGGCAGCGACAACATCACGGCTCCCGTCGACGGCACCCGCCTCTACTGGTTCACCGTTGACACCGACGCCCCCTCCTACACCATCGCTGAAGTGACCTCGCTCGGCCTCATTGGCGTAAACGGCTGGAATGAGAAGGACGATGTTATCGAGATGACCCCCTCCGAGGACTACCTGACCTGGACTGTCGACACCAAGCTCTCCGGCGAATGGAAGATTGTCATCAACCACTCCTGGGATAGCAACTACGGCGGAGACATCGACGGCCTGACCTTCGACGGAGGCAACATCAGCGGCTACGACGGCGACTATACCGTGACCCTCTCCTTCGCAGGCAACACCCCGACCCTGACACTCACCGCGAAGTAAACCGCTTCCCCTGCCGCCAACGCGGCCAACGATAAAAGCCGCGCCCACCTCCGGGCGCGGCTTTTCAGTTCTCGGCGTATGTGGACAGCGGAGCGGCGAAGCCGCGGCGTAATTGTAGCACCAGGTCGAGCGACCGCAGGGAGCGAAGGCCTGGTGTTTGGTCGGTCGCGAGGGAAACGGCTTCGGAGAAGTCGTATAATAAGGGGCTTGAATGTCGTTTATTGCAAGGATTTGAATGTTTTGACACACAGATTTTACTCCCGGTGTGTTGGAAATTATACGACTTCTCCGAAGCCGTTTCCATACGCTTGAACGAAACACCGCACCATCGCGGCTTCGCCGCTCGATACGGTGCTACAATTACCCCGCGCCTTCGGCGCTCCAATATTAACGCCGCGTCCCTACGCGGGGCTACGTCGGTCCCCTCTTTTTAATATTTTTTGTTAAAAATGATGGCGTAGACAAGGAATTAATGCGTACTTTTGCGTTTACAAACAAAAGACTATGGAAGAAAACAAGAATATTGACCGTATCTCCTACGCTCTTGGACTGAGCATGGGGAACAATTTCCGCGCCTCCGGCATCCAGCAGCTCAACGTGCAGGACTTCTCCGACGGCGTGGCAGCCGTGTTCTACGGCTCCAAGCCCAAGATGACCTACGACGAGGCCAAGGCCGAAATCCAGGCCTTCTTCACCGAAATGGAGAAGAAGCAGCAGGAAGCCGCCGCCAAGGCCGGCGAGGAAAACCTCAAGGCCGGGGAAGCCTTCCTGCTCGAAAACGGCAAACGCGCCGAGGTGAAGACCACCCCCACCGGCCTCCAGTACGAGGTGCTCGCCGAGGGTGACGGCCCGATGCCCTCCGCTACCGACCAGGTGGAAGTCCACTACACCGGCAAGCTGCTCGACGGCACTGTCTTCGACTCGTCGGTCGACCGCGGCATGCCCGCGACGTTCGGCGTCAACCAGGTAATCCCCGGCTGGGTCGAGGCCCTGCAGATGATGAAGGCCGGCTCGAAATGGCGCCTCTTCATCCCCTCCAACCTCGCCTATGGCCCCACCGGCACCCCCGGCGGACCCATCGGCCCGAACAGCACCCTGCTCTTCGACGTCGAGCTAATCAAGGTCCTCGGCAAATAACAGGCGGATGAACCTCCTTGCGAAAGCGATCCTCGGCCTCGCCGCGGCTGCCGCCCCCCTGACGTGCGGAGCCGCGGAGCCGTCGTATGTGCCCTCCGAGGCGGAGACCGACTCGGTCAACGCCGCCTTCGCGGCGACGATGGCCCACTATCTCGCCCCCGACCTGGAGAAGCGCTTTCCGGGCGACAGGAAAGCCGCCGGGGAGTTCGTCGACGGCATGGCCCACGCGTTCGACATAAAGAACCTCGACGCGCCCTATTACCAGGGGGTCCGCGCCGGGTTCGCCTTTATGATCGACCGCCTGGAACAGATGCGCGACATGGGCTTCCCCGTGACCCCGGAGAAATACCTCGCGTCGCTCCGCAAGGCGCTGGCCGATTCCGCTTCCACGGGCTTCACAAACCGCGAGGCCGACGAATACCTCCACTCCTTCATGAACCGCATGTACCCCGCGCCCGAGCGCCTGAGCGACGAGTCGCAGCAGGCGTTTCTCGACGCGCAACTCGCCCGCGAGGGGGTGCAGCGCCTCCCTTCGGGGCTTCTCTTCGAGGTCATAACGGAGGGTGAGGGGGAGCATCCGGGAATCGACGACCGCGTGAGGCTACTCTACACGGGCAGCCTCGCCGACGGGACGGTCTTCGACCGCACGGAGCGCCCGGTCGACTTCCCCCTCCGCGGTCTGGTGCCCGGTTTCTCCGAGGGCCTGCAACTGATGAAGCCCGGAGGAACCTACCGCCTCTTCATCCCCCCGGCCCTCGGCTACGGCGAGGAGGGAGCCGCCGGAGCGATTCCCCCCAACGCAGCGATCGACTTCCAGGTACAGCTCCTCGAAATCCTTCCCTGAAAAAACCATCGCAAATCACATTAAACAAACCTCAGATATGAAAAAGATTCTTCTCACACTCGGCGCCGCCGCTATCGTTGGCGCCTCGGTCGTATCCTGCAACAAGGGTGGCGACACAAAGGTTTCCTCTGAAGACAAGGCTTTCGGCGACTCCATCGCCGTAGCGCTCGGCGAATTTGCCGGCGCGCAGCAGAACAGCCAGTTCAACCGCATGACTACGCAGCTCGACTCCGCCGAGGCCGCGAAATACAGCCGCGAGGACTTCATGCGCGGCCTCAAGACCGTCATGGCCGCCGACACCTCGAAGCTCGCCTACTACCAGGGCCTGATGTTCGGCCTGCAGCTCATGCAGCCCATCAACGGCATGACCAACCAGTACGGCTACCCCGTAGACAAGGATGTAGTCCTCAAAGCCTTCCAGAAGGTATTCGACATGCCCGCCGACTCCGTACAGGCAAAGGGCCAGGAATACTATATGGCCTACTCCACCCTCTTCCAGGAGGCTGAGACCCGCATGAAGGCCCGCGAGGCCGCCAAGCGCGCCGAATCCCCCGAGGCCCAGGAAGCACTGTCCAAAGGAAAGGCCTACGCCGAGAAGATGACAAAGGAGGGCTACACCCGCTCCGAGTCCGGCCTGGTCTACAAAATCGAGAACCCCGGAACCGGCGACAAGGTTAAGGCTACCGACAAGGTTAAAATCAACTACGTAGGCAAGCACGTCGACGGCGAGGTATTCGACCAGACCCAGCCTGAGCACCCCTACACCTCCGCGGCCAACAGCTTCGTGCCCGGCTTCACCGAGGCCCTGCAGCTCGTCGGCAAGGGTGGCAAGGTAACCGTTGTTATCCCCTCCGAACTCGCCTACGGCGCTGACGGCGCCGGCAGCGTGATCGCCCCCAACGAGACCCTCGTGTTCGACATCGAAGTCCTCGACGTCAACCCCGAATAAACCCGATTTCCTCAAAAAAACAGCCGTCGGACAGGTCGGACAAGTCAGACTCGTCCGACCTTGCCCGACGGCATAATTTAATCCCCCCTCTGAAACCATGAAGAAATTAGCCATCTACAAGAATGACCCCTGGCTGAAGCCCTACGCCGACGCCATCAACGGCCGCCACGCCGACGCCGTCAGCAAGGAAGCCGACCTGACCCAGGCCGCCGGCTCGCTAAACGACTTCGCCAACGCCCACAAGTATTTCGGGCTGCACCGCGTGCGCGGCGGATGGGCCTTCCGCGAATGGGCCCCCAACGCCACGGCCATCTACCTGATCGGCGATTTCTCAAAATGGAGGGAGAACCCCGCGTACGCCCTGAAGCCTGTTGGCGGGGGCGTGTGGGAGGGGATTTTCCCGACCGACGCGATCAAGCACGGACAGCTCTACAAGATGAGAGTCCACTGGCCCGGCGGAGAGGGGGACCGCATCCCCGCCTACGCGACCCGCGTAGTCCAGGACCCCGAAACAAAGATTTTCTCCGCCCAGGTATGGCACCCGAAAGCCTACAAATGGGCCGTCGCAAACTTCAAGCCCGACACGCGCCCGCTGCTGATCTACGAGTGCCATATCGGCATGGCGCAGCAGACCGAGGGGGTCGGCTCATACACCGAGTTCCGCGACAAAATCCTGCCCCGCATCGCCAAGGACGGCTACAACGCCATCCAGATCATGGCGATCCAGGAACACCCCTACTACGGCTCGTTCGGCTACCACGTCAGCAGCTTCTTCGCCCCCTCGTCGCGCTTCGGAACCCCCGAGGAGCTTAAAAGCCTCATCGACGAAGCCCACCGGCTCGGAATCGCCGTCATAATGGACATCGTCCACTCCCACGCCGTAAAGAACGAGAACGAGGGGCTCGGCCGCCTCGACGGCAACCGCGACCTCTACTTCTACCCCGGAGGCCGGGGCGAGCATCCCGCATGGGACTCATACTGCTTCGACTACGGCAAGAACGAGGTGCTCCACTTCCTCCTCTCCAACTGCAAATACTGGATCGAGGAGTTCAAGTTCGACGGCTTCCGCTTCGACGGCGTCACCTCGATGCTCTACTACGACCACGGCCTGGGGAAGGCCTTCGGCTCTTACGCCGACTACTACGACGGCGGCCAGGACGTCAACGCCATCACCTACCTCACTCTCGCCAACAAGCTCATCCACGAAATCAATCCCCGCGCGATCACGATCGCCGAGGAGATGAGCGGCATGCCCGGCCTGGCCCTCCCCTTCAAAAGCGGAGGCATCGGCTTCGACTACCGTATGGCGATGGGAATCCCCGACTACTGGATCAAGACCATCAAGGAGAAAAAGGACGAGGACTGGCACCCGACTTCGATTTTCTGGGAACTGACCAACCGACGCGCCGACGAAAAGACAATCTCCTACGTCGAGAGCCACGACCAGGCCCTCGTCGGGGATAAGACGGTCATCTTCCGCCTGATCGACAAGGAGATGTACTGGCATATGATGGTCGGCGACACGAACTCCGTCGTTACACGCGGAATCGCCCTCCACAAGATGATACGCCTCGTTACCTGCGCGACAATCAACGGCGGCTACCTCAACTTCATGGGCAACGAGTTCGGCCATCCGGAATGGATCGACTTCCCCCGCGAGGGTAACGGCTGGAGCTACAAGTACGCCCGCCGCCAGTGGGACCTCGTAGACCGCGAAGACCTCCAGTACAAGTACCTCAACGCCTTCGACAACGCGATGGTGGAACTGGTCGGAAGCGTACGCGACTTCCAGAAGCTCCCGATCGTGAAGCTATGGGACAAAGACTCCGACCAGGTGCTCGCCTTCATGCGCGGCGACCTGGTGTTCGTCTTCAACTTCTCCCCGACGGAAAGCTATTCCGACTACGGTTTCCTCGCACCCCAGGGTAGCTACCGCACCGTCCTCTCGACCGACAACCCCGCCTTCGGCGGCTTCGGCAACATCGACGAGACCGTCGAGCACCTTACCCAGTTCGACCCCCTCTATGCCCCCGACGGCAAAGGGTGGCTGAAACTCTACATCCCGGCCCGCTCCGCGATGGTGCTCCGCAAGAAGAAGGGGTGAAAAAGGTGAAGTATCTCCTAAACCATAAACCATAAACCGGCCGAAGGCCCTAAACCCTATATGACTGACAACGACATGCGCGACCTCCTGGACCGGGAGGCCGCGCGTATCAATTCTCCGGAGTTCGCCGAGGCGGACCCCGTGCAGTTCCCCCGCCGGTTCGAGCGGCAGGAGGATGTCGAAATCGCGGCGCTCCTATGCTCGTCAATCGCCTGGGGCAACCGCAAGATGATTTGCGCCAACTGCGAGAAGATGCTGCGGCTGATGGACTACCAGCCCTACAACTATATGATGGACCGGGGCTACGAGGAGCTGCCCGACATGAACATCCACCGCACCTTCTTCGCCCGCGACCTCCGCGCCTTCCTCCGCGGACTCCGCGCCGTCTACGCCAAACACCCCACCCTCGACGCCTTCTCGGCCTCCATACGCGCCGGGGAGTCGGAGACCCCGTCGTGGACCCTCGTAGAGGTCCTCAACGCCATACTCCGCGAGGAGAACCGCGACCACCCCGAAGCCAACCTCTCGCGCTGCCTGCCGCAGAATCTCGCCACGACGGCCCTCAAACGCGTCAACATGGCCCTCCGCTGGCTCGTCCGCGACGACGGAATCATCGACCTCGGCCTCTGGCGCTCGATACGCCCCTCGCAGCTCTACATCCCCCTCGACGTCCATGTCGGCGACACCGCCCGCGAGCTGGGCCTCCTGACCCGACGCGCCGACGACCGCCGCGCCACCGTCGAGCTGACCGCCGCCCTCCGCCGCTTCAACCCCGCCGACCCCGTCCTCTACGACTACGCCCTCTTCGGCATCGGCATGGGCCTCTGAACCGCACCCCGGCGCCGTTCCCGAGAAAAATCTCCGGCCTCCCGCTTGCAATGACGGGAAAAACCGCTATCTTCGCGAATATCAAACGCCCGGCTTTCCGGGCGCGCCCGCGACGGTGATTCCGGCGAAGAGTCGCCAGCCCGCCGCGGAACCAAACATATTGAGAAGCGTTTTGTGCTTTGTCTTTCATACCGAAATCGCCAATTTCAACAATCCGAGAGACCGGGCAGTCAGAAACGCTCCTTGCTTGCCGCAATATCCACTCCCCGGCAAGGGGAATCGGTATACCGGTCAGGCGTGGGAGTGGACTGTTTATTTCGGATTGCGGCGTTTGGCGATGCCGGGTATGGGATAAACCGAACATCGTTCCACGCCTTCTTCATAACCACATTCATCGCTTCCGGGGGAACGGCGGAGCGGCAAGATTCACCAACAATGAACCGCGAATCATTATTACTCTCTCTGTTACTGGCCTGCGCCGTGCCTATGGCCGAGGCGGCAGTGGTAAAGGTGAAGGTCACCGGGGTAGAGAACGGCGACCGCGCCGCGCTGTCGGTCGCCTCGTCAGGCTACCTGTCGACAATCGACGTCACCGCCGACGGCGAATACCTGTTCGCCGACGTTCCCGAGGGGCGCCACAGCGTGAAGGCGGAAATCCCCGGCTACAACATCCCCGAGGCGCTCCCGGTGATAGTGAACGCCGACGGCTCCGTCGTTCCGAGCGAACCGCTGAGAGTAGCCCTGACAAAACAGTCGGCCAACCCCGACGAATGGAACTTCTCCTGGAAGGAGGATGACAGCCCCGCCGGATACACGACCACCTCCTACGTCAACCGACCCGTCGAAATCGAATTCCTCGGCAAGAAAATCGTCCCCTCCGACGTTCCCTCGGCCGGAATCCTCGAAAACACCTACCATATCGTCCTCGCCGACGACGGCGAGACCTGGACCCAGGAATACGCCTACCGCCTGGTCGAAACCCTGAAAACCCTCCCGGTCGACAACTATTCGGCTCTTAAATTCGCCCGCTTCACCCTGACCGACGACCATATCGCCGACGACATCGCGGTAACCCCCGCCGGGGACGGATTCGCGGTCAGGATTTCCAAGGACGCGTTCTATTACGCCAACCCGTTCCTGGTAAACCTCGACGGGGTGCGAGGTCGCCTCTTCTCTAAGCGCCTCCACCACGCCATGACCTGCTACCTGACCGACTTCGGGCGCGACTCCCAACGCGTTGACTTCATCCTTCGGGAGCGTTTCGGATGCCAGATCAGGGATATCGACTACGAGGAGCTGACCCGCGGCATAACCGACGAGGACGCGGGCCGCTTCCAGGAGTTCGTCCCCTCGGAGCTGGTCAGCATCATCAACATGTTCGAAGAGATGCCCGAAGGCTTCCATAAAATACCGAATCTGAAATACCTTATAAGGCGCATCAACGGCATGCCCCACCCGCTTTACGGCAACGCCGCGGCTGTCTCCTGGCCGGTGGAAAACGGATATATCGAATTTATGGAGAGCGCCTTCGGAGGGAACAACCAGGCATTTGACACCCTGCGCCTCATCCTCCACGAAAAGACCCACTTCCTCTGGGCCTCGGTGTTCTCCGACCAGATCAAGAAGGACTGGATCGAGCTCGGGGGATGGTACGAGGTGCCGGGAGCCGAACCCGGAGCGCCAAACACCTGGGCCACCACGAAGGATGTGGAGTTCGTTTCCGCGTACGCCCACGCCATAAGCCCCGACGAGGACATGGCCGAATCGGTAGCCTTCTACCTCAAAGACCCCGAAAAACTGCGCTCCCGCGCCTTGGGAAAATACGAGTTCATACGCGACCGCATAATGCACGGCACCCGCTATATCTCCAAAATCCCCGACCATCTGACCTTCGAGGTGCTCAACCTGAACCCCGACTACGACTATCCCGGAAAAATCAAGAGCGTCGACATAACCGTTGCCGGAGCGCCCGACCAGGACAAGGTCGTGACCATGGAAATCACCCTCAACGACCTCGAGGGATTCGACGACGGCGCGGTACAGGCTTATGTAAGCCTTAGCAGCCCACAATTCAAGGCCACAGACGGAGGATCGCGCAAACATATCGCAGAAATCTTTATGTATCCCGTCGACGGCGATGAACACCGCCTCAGAGGGAGCGTCGACATCAGCCGTTACAGCAAGGCCGGCCACTGGGTAGCGGGCGACATCAGACTCACAGACAAACAGGAGAACCAGCGTCTTGCAGGGAGAAACGACTGTGTTACCGACTTCTACGTCAACAACTCCCTGGAGGACCTCGAGGCTCCGAAATACAACGGCAACCTCCGCTACATTCTGACCGACACCATTGTGGAGGGACATAAGGCACAGAACCTCCAGATCCGTTACTCCGTAAGCGACAATATCGGCATAAAATCGGTCTACTGCAACCTCAGGCGCGCTGATTCCAAATATTCCCACGAGGCCTACGGGAAATACAACGCTGAGGCTCAGGAAGCCTACGTCAACATCCTCGTGACGGAGTTCTTCCCCACAGGCGACTACTGGGTGGAAACCGTCATTTTCACCGACGTGGCCCACACCGTGACACAGGTAATCTTCAGCGAATCCCCGCTCGACCTCCCCGTGCAGAAAATACATATCACTACCGCGAATCCCGACCTCTCCCCCGTGGAAGTAGACCTTGACCGCATAACGGTCTACGCCGAGCCGACCCATCCCGAGGCTCCCGACGGCGAGACGCTCGTCACCATCAACTTCTACGCCCGCGACGACAAGTCAGGCTTCGGAGCGTGCGCATACCGCTTGAGAGACCCTCAAGGTATCGACCACTTCAACTATTTCCACCATCGCAACTCCTCGACCCTCTTCTTCGACGGAGACCCGACGGCATGGGAGCGCTATACAATCCGCTGCGTGCTGCCCCAGGGGAGCGCGCCGGGCATCTGGGGGCTTTCCGAACTCTCGCCGCAGGACAAGGTTCGCAACGCAAGAACATATAACTTCGTCGAGACACTCATCTTCGAGCCTGACGACTCGGAGTCGGACTATATGCTCTTCTCCGAACTGGGCTCTGACAACATCCTCGACATCGACCTCCGGGGCAACTCCGGCGAAACGTTCGGCTTCACCTGGCGCGTGATCCACGAGGAGAGCGGCGCCGAACTCTCCGGCGACGGCTCCGGACGGACTTCCGCCCCTGCCCGCCGCGGACTGAAGCTCGCCGACAACCATTCGGCTTCGATTGACGTCTCCTTCCTGGCCGACGGCGACCTGATTCTGATTGTCAAGTTCACAGACGCCGCCGGCAAAGCCCTCTCCGTGAAGACCAGCCGAATCCACAAGGGAGACCCCGCATCGGTGGAAGAATCCCTGGCCGACCCGTCGGAAACTCCCGTCGAGGTCTACAACCTCCAGGGACTCCTTCTCAAAGAAGTACGCTCCGGCACCTGGAGCACAGGCCTCCCCTCCGGCGTCTACCTCCTCCGCCAGGGCACCCGCGTCACCAAAGCCCTCCTCCGCTGACCCTCCCTACCCACAGGCCATCATCCCTTCCCGCCAACCGCGCCCTCCCGGCCCGTTGGCGGGAAGCGCTGTCTTCAGCCCCCTCCCTGGAAAAACGGCAAGTCAGAACCGCCGCAAGAAATAAACACCGAGATTTCAACCAGTTATGGTCTCAGCACGTATGCGTGGCGAAGTTAGCCAAAGTCAAGCGGCGGAGCCGCGACGCGATTGTAGCACATTGCCGAGCGACCGCAGGGCGCGAAGGCTGTGTGCTACAACTGCGCTGCGCCTTCGGCGCTCCGACAGCTCAAGACATTCCCCGCTTCGCCCCCCTCCCTGGAAAAACGGCAAACCACCCCCCTTTTACCCCTGGGAAAAAGGCAAAAAAGCTCCTTTTTACTTCCTGATATTGACGGGAATAGTTGCACATTCGGCAGATTTGCGATATATTCGCGACAGAGTTTTGAACCACACCCCCATGAAAAACCTGATGCATCAGACTATCAAGTGCTGCCTGTTAATCCTGCCCCTAATTTTGCTGTATAGCTGTTCTACGTCCCCTGAGGAGGAGGGAAAGAAACTGGCTACAAGGATCAATGAAAACGACGAGCAGTTCCTAATAGAGCTTCAACAAGCGGAAGCGGAATTTGTGAAAGACTTCAACGCGTCTGACTACGCCACCCGCGACGATGCGTATAAGGATTATGACAAGCGCGTGGCTGACGTGATTATCGATTATCGCGAAAGAGAACAGGAAATAAGCGCAGAACGCGGCGAAACATCCCTGAAATATTTTAAAGATAAAAATACCGATAGCTGGTCGGCTTTTGAAGCTGCCTTTGAAAGCGGAATTGACCGCCAGCTCCTCGCCCGGGTCAAGGCGGCGTTGAAGAACACCGACTATCCCGCGTCGGTCGTGACAGCGGTGCGGACCGTAATTCCCGCAAAACCGAATGCGAAAAAGATCATAGCTGACTTGCAGACCACCAAGATCGCGGAAGGCTTCCCGAAAGACAAATGCTGGTTTAGCGAAAACCAGCGTTGGACTCTCGAGAATTATGAAATCAAAGACTTTAAGATTGAAGAGGTTATGGCGGATACAAATAAGGATTATGTTTTCGTTGCCTCTATGCGCCTCGAAAACGACCACAATGCGTTCGATGCCCGCGTGAAGGTCTCCTATATCCTTCCCCAGGACGAAGACTGGCAGATGGAGTTCGTAAATTCCTGCGGGCTTTCGATAGTGCGAACTCATAAATACGACGATTTAGTCAGTTATGAGATAGCCGATGACGGCTGGGGCGGCGTCAAGGCTCTTCAAATCACTAATAATTCCGATGTCGAACTGGTGGTCGGCGTCGATTATGTCGCGAGAGGAAACCGCCGACGTACCGCCGTTCTCGCGAGCCCAAATAAGAAAGCCCAGGTTGGTGGCACCTTCGGCGGCGGCAGCGTCACCTCCTACGAAATCGGCTTCGTCGAAAGATATTGAACCCCCGAACTCACGATTTCAACCTACCCCTATTCCACTAAGTCTGCGATTTTGCAGAAAAACCCACAACGAAAATGAAAGCCAAAGTACTGTTCACAATCCTGCTTCTCGGCATCCTCCCCTGCTTTGCTCAAAAATCGTTCTTCGGCCTAACCCTCGGCAAAACCACCCTCGAGCAGGCAAAAGAAATCCTGCAAAAACAAAACATCCCGTTTGATGAATCGAAGTCTCCCTACTTTTCATATTTTTTATCTAAAGACCACACTCGTTTTCTGCTAAGCGGCTATTCCTGGGATGAATTTAAATTTGAGTTTGGTAGAAAGCAAGATTTTGCATTGGTAGAGGCATGTTTCTATATGCACAACCTTTCATTTAACGAACAAGAAAAAAAATATGAAAGTCTGCGTCAACTGCTCCTTTCTAAATACCACGATTACAAAATAGCATACTCCGGCATGGTTAAGGTGCTGGACACCATAAGATGGCACATATTGCTTGAAGGCAACAATATGACAATCGATCTGCTGCGGTGGTGGGGACAAGATTCATCTAAGTGTCAACCATATTACTGTATCCGTTTGACATACCACTCTTTAGAAACGTTACCGACACCCCCGAGCGATGAGCTTTAATTCTGAATCTTCCAAGCAATTATAGCATTGGAGAGGGTTGTCGGGTGCAGCATGCCGGAGGCGAGCGGCGGAGCCGCGGTGCGGTTGTAGCACATTGCCGAGCGACCGCAGGGAGCGAAGGCTGTGTGTGTCAGGGCGACGACCCGTAATGGGGTCTCGGAGAGGTCCGTTAATATTTAACCATCAAGACGATAGAGATATGAGCTATGTGACCTCTTTGTACCATGTAGTATTCTCAACCTACAACCGCCAGCCTACCATCAGCGCCGCTAATAAGGAACACCTTTACCGCGTTATAGCTGCCCGAATCAAGGAGATGAAAAGCAAGGCACTGATAATAAACGGAGTGCAAGACCATCTACACATCCTCCTGAGTCTCAGTCCGCAGATAGCCCTCTCCGACCTGATGAGGGACATTAAGGCCAAATCATCCATGTGGGCCAAATCATCCGGGTTATTCCCATTGTTCCAAGGCTGGGAAAAGGAATACGGAGCCTTCTCCCTCTCGGCGAATCATAAGGAGCCTGTTTACGATTATATAAAGAGCCAGGACACACACCACGACCTTGTTTCCCTCGAAAACGAGTTAGAGCGACTGGTCTTGAAGGCCGGGCTGACGTTCTACCGACATAACGCAGACCTGGCCGATTAACGGGCCTCTTCGAGGTCCCTTGACGGGGCATCGCCCTAACACACAGCCTTCGCGCCCTGCGGTCGCTCGGCAATGTGCTACAACCACACCGCGCCTTCGGCGCTACGACAGGACAAGACATTATATCGCTTCGGCCTCCTCCTGGAAAAACGGCAGAAACCGCCCCTTTTACCCCTGGAAAAACAGCAAAAATCCGCCAAAATCCCTTGGAAAAACTGTAATAATCATCCAAAAAGCCCTTGGAAAACGGCAGAAACCGCCCCTTTCACCCCTGAAAAACGGCAACCTATTGTGTACCAGCTACTCCCATACTACGAGCGGCGGAGCCGCGGCGCAGTTGTAGCACATTGCCGAGCGACCGCAGGGCGCGAAGGCTGTGTGTTACAGCGGCAATCAGTAAAGGGACCTCGAAGAGGCCCGTTAATGTTTATTCAATGTCGGGTGGAGTGAGCGGCTGGCGATTGCGGGCCGGAGGCGGGAAGAAAGGCGGGAATGTCGGGTGGAGTGGGCCGAAGGCGAGCGGCCTGAAATTATCCTCTAAGTTCTATTGATTGGAAGAATGGTTTTTGAATATGAAAGCCCGACTAACAAAGCCGGGCTTTCCTCATATAATTATGCTATTTCTATCATATCGTTTCGGGAGATATTCCATACTCGTCAATTAGACGCTCAACGTCTTTTTTGAGTTCGGGAATATGGCGGATGACCAAGCTCCAAAGAAATTCAGGTTTTACGGAATCGTAGCCGTGAATGATGCGATTGCGGGTGTCAATCACTGCTTTCGCGTTTGGCAGCGGGAAATCGCGCTGGATTTTCAGAATACGATTTATCGCCTCGCCCATTATTTCTGTTTTCCTCTCAACCGCACTTCTGCGAAGGTAGTCTTTCTCAAAGACTTCATAACGCATAGGGTAGCCGACAAAGAAACTTTCGACTTCCTCAATGGCCTGTTTCACATCGTAGAGATATACAGCTATGTACTCATCCATAAATCAACTGTTTTTTCCTGTCGACCAATGCTTTGAAAATCGGATTGAGGTTTTTCCCGTATTCTATCAAATCTACTTTCCTGTCGAACAGCCGCTCCAATGAGGCTTTTAACTCAAAATAGTTGGCGACGTAATCAAACCTGTCATGGTCTATCGGCTCAAAGTCCACGAGCAAATCCACATCGCTTTGGTCGTTGAACCTATCTGTCAGGATAGAGCCAAAGACGGACAGCGTCTTCACTTTGTGTTTGCGGCACAAGTCGAGTATGCGTTGCAGATTCAGTTCAATCAATCTCATACGGGCAAATTTAACGAATAATTCTGAATAGTAAACGCCCAACCCGGAAAAATCGTTGGGAAAAACCGTAGGAATCATTCCGAATGAGTAAAATGGATGCTATTTGGCACCTATTAACAATATTTAACCGTCGGGGGGGGTGATTATTTCTATTTTGCATAACTTTGCGCGGATTTAGTCAATTATCCTTTATCGGATATATAATAAACCATCGCAAAATTAACAACGGTATGCAATTAAGACATTTGGTTCTTGCTTTCTTCGGCATTCTTTTCACGAACCTCTACGGACAAAATCCGTCTGAAACGACGTTTGATGTCCGAGACCCTATGACGAAGTCATATAACCGCATTTACGCCTCATACGAGCTGGGGTTTTACAAACACTATCTGCTAAAAGAAGCAGAGCACATACACGGATTCGGAATCGGCTACACCCACGGATTCAGCCTCTCCAAAACCGCCCCTGTCTTCATAGAAGCCGGTGTTACAGGCCTTTGGGGCTTCGACCGCCAGGAGTATCCCGAAGTATTGCTATTTGAGCTTGTACCTTCGCATGATATTCTCGCGTATCCCGGCAATCTAAAGCAAAGCGGCAATCTTTTCAGCATTTCGTTGCCTGTATCTCTCGCCTACAAATTCGGCATAGGCAAAGAGTTCTGCATAGAACCATTTATGGGTATTAGTGCCCGTTTCAATCTGCTTGCCGACTATACCCATAAACTTCACTGCGATTCGAAAGAAGGGCAAGAGATATTAGACCATCTGTCGCCAAGCGAATTTCATGACAAAACAGGTACGTGGCAATTTCTAACAATGTTTGACGAGGATAAACTTGGAGAGGAGGTTTGGCGGCGTTTTCAGTTCCGCCTGCACATCGGCGTTAACGCCCAGTTCCGGCACATAAACCTCGGGATAGCATACAATATCGGCCATGGACCTAAGATTTCACAAACCACTCGTTCTTCGTTCCTAAACGTTTCTGTTGGTTACAATTTCTGCGTTTATTAGACCTCAAAACATAACATATCTCCTACGACAGCGCTTCCCGCCGACCGCGCCCTCCCGGCCCGTTGGCGGGAAGCGCTGTTTCCAGCCCTCTTCCCGGAAAAACGGCAGCCCGGAATTTCGGGATTTTTTGCTAAATTCGCGGTTGAATTAGAAAAGCTGAAGTTAAAGGTTTAACATAGCAAGTCCCGCAAAATGAATATCGCTATCGTTGGAGCCTCCGGGGCCGTCGGCCAGGAGCTCATGAAGGTGCTCGCGGAGCGCCATTTCCCCGCTGAGAAGGTCACGCTCTTCGGCTCGAGCCGGAGCGCCGGGCGCAAATACACGTTCCGCGGCGAGGAGCTGACCGTCAAGGAGCTGACAGAGAATCCCGAGGATTTCCGCGATATCGACATCGCCTTCACTTCGGCCGGGGCCGGCACCTCGCGCCGCTTCGCGGAGGTAATCACGGCCCACGGCGCGACGATGATCGACAACTCGTCGGCTTTCCGCATGGACGAGGACGTGCCCCTGGTCGTTCCCGAGGTTAACGGCGACGACGCGTTCAACGCCCCGCGCCGCATTATCGGCAACCCCAACTGCACGACAATCCAGATGGTAGTGGCCCTCAAGCCGATCAACGACCTGTCGCCGCTGCGCCGCGTGCGCGTCGCGACCTACCAGGCAGCCTCCGGGGCCGGAGCGGCCGCGATGGAGGAGCTGCGCGAGCAGACCGGGCAGGTGCTCCGCGGCGAGAAGCCGACGGTCGAGAAATTCTCCGCCCAGCTCGCCTTCAACCTCATCCCCCATATCGACGTCTTCACCGACAACGGCTACACCAAGGAGGAGATGAAGATGGTCAACGAGACCCGCAAGATCATGCATGCCCCGGGCCTCCGCGTCAGCGCTACCTGCGTCCGCGTCCCGGTCATGCGCGCCCATTCCGAGGCGATTTGGGTCGAGACCGAAGGCCCGGTGACGCTCGAACAGGCGCGCCAGGCGTTCCGCGACGCTCCCGGCGTGGAGCTGATGGACGACCCCGCGAACCGCGTCTACCCGATGCCCTACACCCTGGCCGGCTGCGACCCCGTCTACGTCGGGCGCCTGCGCCAGGACCTGGCCGATGACAATGCGCTGACGTTCTGGACCGTCAGCGACCAGATCCGCAAGGGCGCGGCCCTCAACGCCGTTCAGATCGCCGAACTCCTCATAAGCAAGAAATAGCCCTTCCCTCATAAAACCGCCCCCGATGCATCTTCTCTCGGCGCCATTAGTAACAGGTCCCGTCACGATTTTCCTCATCGTGATGGTGATTATCCTGCTCGCGCCAGTGCTTCTCAACCGCCTGAAAATCCCCCATATCGTCGGGATGATCGTCGCGGGTATAATCGTCGGGCCTTACGGGCTTAACATCCTGGCGAGCGACTCCTCGTTCGCGATTTTCGGCCAGGTCGGACTTCTCTACCTGATGTTCCTCGCCGGGCTGGAAATCGATATGTTCCACCTGCGGCTCAACCTGCGCCGCGGCCTCGGCTTCGGGCTGCTTACCTTCTTCGTGCCGATGGCTATGGGGGTGCTAGCGAGCGTCTATATCCTCAATACCGGCTGGCTCACGGCCTTTCTGCTGGCGTCGATGTACGCCTCCCACACCCTGATCGCCTACCCCGTCGCGGCCCGTTTCGGGGTCACGAAAAGCCCGGCGGTGCTGATTTCCGTCGTCGGTACGATTATCGCCGTAATCGGGGCGCTGTTAGTGCTCGCGGCGTGCGTCAACATCCACGCCACAGGGGAGTTCCAGCTCTCGTCGATGGGGTGGCTCGTCGCGAAGCTCGCGATGTACTGCGGGGGGGTGCTTTACGCCTATCCGCGGGTAGCCCGCTGGTTCTTCAAGAGTTACAGCGACCGCGTGACGCAGTACGTCTTCGTCCTGGCCATGGTCTTCCTGTCGGCGTGGCTCTCCGGGGCCATCGGCCTGGAGCCGGTGCTCGGAGCCTTCTTCGCCGGGCTGGTGCTCAACCGCTATATCCCCTCCAACTCCGCGCTTATGAGCTCGATAGAGTTCGTCGGCAACGCCCTGTTCATCCCCTACTTCCTGATCGGGGTCGGGATGATGATCAACGTCGGGGTAATCGTCAAGGGGAACACCCTCTGGGTCGCCACGATAATGCTGGCGGTCGCCCTGGCGAGCAAATGGCTCGCCGCCTGGGGGGCGCAGAAGCTCTACGGGATGGCCGGGGCAGACCGGCGTATGATGTTCGGCCTGACGACGGCCCACACCGCCGTGGCCCTCGCCGTGGTCACAATCGGTTACAACATGATCCTCCCCGACGGCTCGCGGATGATGGACGAGACAATCCTTAACGGGACGGTGCTCGTAATCCTCGTCACCTGCGCGATCGCGCCCGTGGTAACCTCCGAAGCCGCCGCGAAGATAAAGGTGCGCATCCTCAACGCGATGGGCCCCGAGTCAGCCCAGGAGAAAGCCGCCGAAACCCGCCAGTACCGCACCCTCGTCGGGGTCGCCAACCCGATTACCGCCGCGTCGCTCGTAGAGCTGGCGATGCTCTCCAGGGTCAGCCGCGAGGGGCGCTATCCCGACCTGATGTACGCCCTCCATGTCCGCAACGACACGACCCCCGCCTCCCGCGCCATGGGGCGCAACGCCCTGCGGCTGGCCCAGGAGGCCGCCGCGGCCGCCGGAGCAACGCTCGACACCATCGAGCGCTACGACCTCAACACCGTCACGGGGCTCCTCAACACCGTCGAGGAGCGGGGCATAAACGAAATCGTCCTCGGGATGCACCGCAAGGGGACAGTCATCGACACCTTCCTCGGCTCGAAAATCGAACAGCTTCTGCGCCAGACCAACCGAATGGTGCTCGTATCGCGCTGCTACATACCCCTCAACACCCTGACGCGCATCGCCGTCTTCGTCCCCGCCAAGGCGGAATACGAGACCGGCTTCTCGCGCTGGGTAGAGACCCTCTGCGCCCTCGCCCGCGAAGTCGGGTGCCGCATAATCTTCTGTTGCGACAGACAGCAGCAGCGCCTCATCCGGGGCGTCATCGCAGCCGCCGGAATGGGCGTGCGCCACGAATACCGCCTCCTCGAAGGGCTTGACGACTTCATCCTCCTGGCGGGCCGGGTGCTCGACGACGACCTGATGGTAGTCATCGGCGCGAGGGCCAACTCCGTCAGCCATTCGGCCGACATGGCGGAAATCCCGATGATTCTCCAGCAGCATTGCGAGCGCAACAACCTCCTGGTGGTCTATCCCGAGCAGTTCGGCGACGCGCCCGTTCTGCCGACGTTCACCGACCCCCTGCAGGCCGACCTCGACGCTCCAGTCAGCGGACTGTGGCACTCGCTGCGCTCCCGCTCGCGCGTCGCCTGGCGCGCAGTACGGCGCCGGCTCAACAAACGAAAGACAAACATCTAAGGCTAACATCTAAGGCAAAACGATATATGAAACAAGGTTTCGACAACGAGAAATACCTCCGCATTCAGTCGGAGCATATCAAGGAGCGTATCGCGCAGTTCGGCAACAAGCTCTACCTCGAACTCGGTGGCAAGCTCTTCGACGACCACCACGCCTCGCGCGTCCTCCCCGGCTTCCAGCCCGACAGCAAGCTGCGCATGCTCCAGCAGCTCAGCGACAAAGCCGAAATCGTAATCGTTATCTCGGCCCGCGACATAGAGAAGAACAAGGTGCGCTCCGACCTGGGCATCACGTACGACATGGACGTGCTGCGCCTCCGCAACGAGTTCCGCAACCGCGGCTTCCTGGTAAGCTCCGTCGTCGTCACCCACTACAACGGCCAGAGCAGCGCCGACGCTTTCCGCGCCCGCCTCGACCGAATGGGAATCCGCACCTACTGCCACTACACCATCGAGGGGTACCCCAACAACGTAGCCCTGATTGACTCCGACGAGGGGTTCGGCCGCAACGACTATATCGAGACAACCCGCCCGCTGGTAATCGTTACCGCCCCCGGCCCCGGCAGCGGCAAGATGGCCGTCTGCCTCAGCCAGCTCTACAACGAGAACAAGCGCGGCGTGGAGGCCGGATACGCCAAATTCGAGACCTTCCCCGTATGGAGCCTCCCGCTAAAACACCCCGTAAACATCGCCTACGAGGCCGCTACCGCAGACCTCAACGACGTCAACATGATCGACCCCTTCCACCTCGAAGCCTACGGAAAGACCGCCATCAACTACAACCGCGACATAGAGATTTTCCCGGTCCTCGACGCGCTTTTCGAGGGGATATACGGCAGCAACCCCTACAAGTCGCCTACCGACATGGGGGTCAACATGGTAGGGTTCTGCATCAGCGACGACGAAGTATGCCGCGAGGCGTCGCGCCAGGAAATCATCCGCCGCTACTTCACCGCCCTGAACCGCATGGCGCAGGGTGACGGCAACGAGGCAGAGGTCAACAAAATTGCCCTCCTCTTCCGCCAGGCGGAAATCACCCCAGAATACCGCAAGGCGATTCCGGCCGCACGCCGGCGCGCCGAACGCGACGGAGTCCCCTGCTCGGCAATCGAGCTGCCCGACGGCACGATTATCACCGCCGGCACCTCGCAGCTTCTCGGCCCGAGCGCCGCCCTGATTCTCAACGCCGTAAAGCATCTCGCCGGAATCGACCACTCCGTAAAGCTCATCCCCCAGGCACTCATCGAGCCGATCCAGCACACGAAGCTCACCTACCTCCGGGGCCACAACCCGCGCCTCCATACCGACGAGGTACTCGTGGCCCTCTCCGTGCTCTCACCCCGCGACGAACTCTGCCGCCGCGCCCTGGAGAAGCTCCCCGAACTCAACGGGTGCCAGGCCCACTGCACCGTCATGCTCGGCGAAGTCGACCACAAAATCTTCCGCAAGCTCGGCGTCGGCCTCACCTGCGACCCCGCCAAAAAACGCTGACCGACCACCTGTAGGGACGCGGCGTGCCGCGTATAACTCGCAATATTAACCATAAACGCCCCATACGCGGCACGCAGAGCCTTATGCCCCAATACAGAAAATCGCCTCGTGCCGCCTGGATTGCTTATAATGAGGGAAGCTATTTCGTGACAGTCTGTACCAAGGATATGGTAAATTATTTCGGGAGTATACGCGACGGGCAAATGTTCCTCTCGGAAATCGGAAGAATACTTACAGACGAACTTTCTGCACCACAGGAGCACCACAGACATATACGTGTGCCCTTATTCGTCGTCATGCCCAATCATTTCCACGGCATTATCGAGGTTTCAACACCCGAAAAAGAAACGAATCTTCCAGGCACACGCACCGAACGTTGCGTCGCCGGGTTCGTGGCAGCCGCATACTGTATACCGCCCCCTCAGCGGAATCTGCCCTTATTGTCAGCTTATATAGGCTCTCTGAAGTCCTATGTCACAAGGATGGCACGACAGGAAAAACCGGACTTCGGATGGCAAACCCGCTACCATGACCATCTGATTCGTAGCGAACGCGATTTGAAACTTATTGCTGAATACATAGAGAACAACGTCGCACGATGGAGCGACGATTGTTTTCATAACCCAAAATTTCCGGATTGATATTGCCACTCTGCATACTGATGCGGCGTACCACATCAAATTTTGGAATATCCATATTCCAAAGCGCGCTATTACCTGTGTAGGGACGCGGCGTGCCGCGTAAAATATGAAATTCAGTAACGACAAAACCTTACGCGGCACGCCGCGTCCCTACACAAAATCGGGTAAAGATATCATTTGATTTCCTCCCAGGTGACATCGACGGTCTGCTGCTCGACCTCGATGGTGGCGGAGGAAGTGGTGTCGGAGGGGGTGCCGGGCGCTGGGTCCTCGGGGGGGAGGTTGGTGAAGCGGACGTAGTCGCCGGCCGAGGGGTCGATTTTCTTCTTGCGGGGGCGCGGGGCGCTCCATCCCCCTTTCGAACGGCGCCCGCGGGGCTGTTCGTCATCGCCGGAGGGAGCGCCGGCGGCGGTGAAACCGTTGCGGCGGAGAAAATCCTCCATCGCTTTCTGAGGGTCGCGGTAAGCCTTGTAAACGCGCCAGGCCGGGCGCAATATGAAGTAAATAAGTATAAGGGCTACAATTATCCAGATCATAGAGAGGGTGTTAGTTGGAGCCGCGATGGGGTCAGCGGTTAGGCGTGACGGCGGCCAGGAGGATGTAGAGGATGATGGCGGGGGCGAAGCCTGCCACTCCGAACCATATAACAAACGCCAGGCACCCGAGGATTAACAGGTAGCGCGTAAGATTCGCCGCGAGGCTGAAATTCTTCAGCTTAAGCGAGAACATCCTCATCGGGGCCACCATCATCAGGGCCGCGGCCGCGATCAGGGCGCACCACAGCAGCTCCGCAAGCCATTGCGGACCGAAAGCCGCGAGTCCGGGATTTTCCGCGAGCCACGCGGTCGCGCCGATCCAGAAGATAGCCTCGGCGGGGATGGGGAGGCCGCGGAAAACTGTTGTCTGCGAATCGTCGATATTGAACTTCGCCAGGCGCAACTGCCCCATCACGGGTATCAGAATCGCGGCGTAGGGGAGCCAGGAGGATTCGCCGTAGGCCTGCAGGAGGTTGAAGAGGAGCATGGCGGGGGCCACTCCGAAACTTACCAGGTCGGAGAGGGAGTCGAGTTCCTTCCCCATCGCCGAATAGGCTTTCAGCAGCCGGGCCGACAGGCCGTCGCAGAAGTCGAACACGGCGGCAGCGCCGATGCAGATCCAGACCCACTGGTAGCCTTGCAGGGAGCCGAACCAGTCGAAGGGATGGAAGGCGAAGGTAATCGCCAGCACGCCGCTGATGAGGTTGCAGCAGGTGATGGTGTTGGGTATGGAGCGGGTGATTACGTTCATTTTGTTTCAGAGGCTTCGGGGCGAAGCAGGCCGACCTGGGTAATGCCGCCCACGGTCGGGTCGCCGATTTTAACGAAAATCTCGGTCGAGAGGGGGAGGTAGAGGTCGATTCGGGAGCCGAGCTTGATGAAGCCCATATGGTCCTCGATCGAGGCCTCGACGCCGGGGTGGGCGTAGGTCACGATGCGGCGGGCCATTGCCCCGGCAACCTGGCGCATGAGCACCAGTTGCCCTTCCGGCGTACGGATGACGACGGTCGAGCGCTCGTTCTCGGTGCTCGATTTGGGGAGGTAGGCGGCACGGCAGCGCCCGTTGTGGTGCTTGGAATATATCACCTCGCCGTCGACGGGGAACCAGTTGGCGTGGACGTTCAGCGGCGACATGAACACAGAGAGCTGTATGCAGCGGCATTTGAGGTACTCCCCCTCGTAGGTCTCCTCCAGGGCTACCACCTTGCCGTCGGCGGCCGACACCACGGCGTTAACCGGGTTGCCGGGGAAATGGCGGCGGGGGGAGCGGTAGAAGTTCACAACCAGAAGGAAGAGCACAACCGACACCAGGCTGACGGCAGCGGCAATCCACCGAAGGGGCTCCGGCAGCCACGCCCACAGGGGAATGTTGACGAGCAGCAGCCCGGCGGCAAGGACTGTCAGCACATGGGTGCCTTCGCGGTGTATCTTTACTCTCATTTCAGTTCGTTATACTCGGTTTCTGAGGTTAGCGGTTATCAGGAAAGGGGCGGCAGCGCGGGGCTGTCTCCTCATATTTTGAAGCCGAAACGGGGGAAAACCGCCGCTGACTTCGCATCCAAAACACAAAGGTAATAACAAATTTTCGATTTAACATATTAACTCCTTGATTTTTCTGCTCCGCGCCCCTTTTTGCGCCTTTTCGCACCTGAAACCAATCCAAATGCGCAAGATAACAACGGCAGCCGCACATGCAGATTTATTACACATGGATATCATTATGCTAAAATCGGGAATCTATTTTTCCCGCTGCTCCATCTCTAATCAAAGGCTGTCTATAAACACCTGGGTTCCGTCCACATAAAAAAACGGGAGTTCTTCTTTCCCTTCGGTCAGATTTCTAAGCCAGTATAATGTGCTTGCCGGGACGTTATCAAACTCAATGTAATTGTACTGCGCTTGTTTTGAAGAATGGCGAATCCATGCACCATCCCGATAATAATATAGCTCATACACATCGCCTTCTACTATTCCGTTGTTTGAGTTCTGAGGCAGCAACTGAACCCCTGTCACCACCACTGACGAGCCAAAATCCACACCGATCCACGGAGATTCGCTGAACGTCATGGAATCGCCGTCATATGACAATCTTGAAGTAGCGTCGCAGAACAATGGCGTGCCTTTTACCTCATAAAACTCGGGCGCGTTTCTTACCGAGTCAGACAAAGAAAGAATTGGCAGCGGGAGAGCTGGCGTGCCTGATTTTCCCAAGTTAGAAAGCCACTGATGCTCTGCCACATACAAAGGTGTTTGATCCTTACTGATAATGCGATAAAACCTGTAAGGCTTTAGATTGCGGAATGTAAACCGCTGCATATATGGAGAAAGTCCATCACAAAATGTGAATAAAGTATCTCCCCTTTCAGATAAGGAATTAGACGCAACAATTATGGCTTCCTTAAAGTCTTTAAGATATTTTTTTATATGGTCCTTCACCGGATACTTTCTCGTCAATGTCAATTTTACCGAGTCATAACCCGATGATTTTTTTATGGGGTATTCAACTTTATAAGATTTCTTACCTCCACAGCTAACTCGTCTTATAATTAGTGGCCTCAAGCAAGGAATGTATTTGCCGCTGTCGCGGTCGAAAAACGTTGGGAAAAACAAATGATTTATCGGAACCTTACAAAACACATATGACTTTGATTTTGCATCATACAGGCCACACGCCACCGGATTGACACAATTCGATTTGCTTTTATTGAAAACCGACAAAAAAATTGCCTCCTGATTCTCAATAATCCGGTTCACTGGGATGCGCAAAGTGACTGTTTCCAAATAGCTGTCCGTCACATCTTTAATCGTTGGGGAATTTAGGACATGGGGGATAGACTCTTTATCTCTCAATTTAAAATAAGGCGCATCATGGTTCACGCCAAAGCACATTTGGTATATCTTAGGCGCATGCTTTATTCTCTCAGTATCTTGTGTAATATCAATAAATGGAGGCGAGAACGGGATATGGCGGCAGCTATCGCCATATGTTACGCACCACGTATGCCCTAAGTCACTATTATTCCATTGCGGAGTAAAGTTTATACTTACAGGTATGCCCAATGCTCTTAAAATATCACCTGTGTATGCGCTTAGAATATTGCAATCATATTTCTTTATCGGCATAAATGGAGTATATATACCCCAGTTCTGGTGGTCAGAAGCCTTGTGTAACAGCCGTATAAATCTCGCCCTGAACCGAAAACCATACAGAATGTCCTTCACGTCCTTTGTCTCCCCGTTACCTATGATTGGCTCATAAAAGACTTGCGACAGCTCCTTTTTCCCCATATACACAGGCTCCTGGATACTTCTATAAGGTAATATGTATTCCAAGAACTCCTCCCAACTTAGATTCCTACAATAGGGCGAAGTTCGCCATATGCCAAAAGAATACTCGATATTATCCCTTATGAACTTTGGGGAGAGTACTGCGATATCCGAACCGACATTTTTGACAACGATTGGAGGCGGCAACTTTCCGACACGAGCAGCAGCATTATGCTTGTCGGTCTCATTTATCGTGTCGATGCGCTGTCTCAGATATACCGACATATACTCTTCCCAATCTTTCGACTGTTCTATCACAGAGTCACTAATGTGGTACAGCATATTGGCAATCAAGAAAGAGGCTGCCTTATATTTCAAAGTATCTGACTGCCTGTATGACTCAAGAAGTTCGATATACCCACTTGCATTACCGCCACTTTCTGCAATCGCTTTTTCTACGTCAACATCATAGCGTTGACAAGAAAGAACGGGAAGCACACATAATAATATCAATAGCGTTCTACAATTCATACCCATACCATTTAAAAAACCTATCTCGGTACATAGATTTAACTTCATCGTATATCGTCGAAGGCTCAAACATATTACAGTCCGATGTTATCAAATTGGAGTATACCCTATATTTAATATATGCAAACTTCTCTTCATCGCCCAAGAGTAGCCATGGCGTACTTAAATTCGGAGCGAGCGATACCGCTTGCCTAAGAAATGCATCCGCTTTCTGATGATTATAGTATTTTAATATGTAACCATAGCGCGCGATTGCTTTCGGTGTCATTTCAACTTGAGTTTCATAAATCAGTTTAAGTTTTAACCGCTCTCCGAAGGATGGATCGCATCGAACAATATTCAATATGACATCTGAATGGATCAATGGGGGATGCATTGTTATAGCTTCCGCAATTTCAACTAATGCGGCATCCTTACGTCCATCGTGGTAGAGGCTGTTCCCATACATAACGCGAACAAACGGATTATCGCGTAGAGGCGGACGGCATGAATCTAATGAAATCTTGCCGGAGGCTGCCAATAAAACAGCCGGATACAAATCATCCGAATTTCTCTCGTAAACCGTTTCAAGTTTTTGTCCTTCTGTCAAACAGGAAAAACGATACAGTTCAATATGCCATAAAACCAATGCCATTATCCCAATAAAAAATAATGATTTGACAGATAGACAAAACGAGCTCTTCCACTTTATTAATGATGTAGTCGCTTTATTAGAAACAGCCGAATTGTACCCGCCTATAATAGAAACCAAAAGGACACAAGCCGGGAACGAGGACATTAAAAAACCTTGTGTACATTCTTTTATAACACAGAATACAATCAACGAGATAACAATCGACGACCCGCGCGTTTTCATACTCCCGACAGCCATACGCAGTAACATAAAAACAATAACGAGGCAAAATCCTGTACCGATTAAGCCGACCTCGATTAACGATTGTGAGAGCAGATTAGGGGCACTATTTGTAAATGTTTCGGCATTATAATGTTCGGCAACCATTGAGTAGGAGCCCGGACCATTTCCATACAGCAAACTTGCGCCATATGACAAAGACGGCAAATCAGTTCTCCAATGATAACTCGCACTATTGGAATAATGCATTAAACTGTCAGCAAACAATCTGATTTCCGGCAATAATAAAAAGCAACCAGCACATGAACTAATCAATACCCCAACTTTAGCCTTCGTTCCACACTCCTTTTTCCCGGTTATGAAGAGGCATATGACAAAACAAGCATAAGCGAGATACGTCCCCTTGGAAAACGTCGTTATCACCGCGCATGTCAACAGAATTAATAGCATAAATGGGTCTTTGCGGGAAAACAGGGCCACGCAGCTCAGCTCAACAGCTATTAGTCCAAGACAATTATTAGGATATCCCCACGGCGTATTCATAAAACGAAAATCAAAGCTATCGCTAAATCCGATCTCTCCAAGTTGATACCTTCTAATGACAAAGCTAATAACTGACCATCCCAGGAATATTATAGCCACCCAGTAGATCTGCGTCGTTAAACGTTCAACAAGCATACTATTGAGACACAATTTGCGGGATAACAGATAAGAAACGCCCAACAGCGAATATTGAACAATCATCTCTGACCTCTTAACCGGGGCGACCGAGAAACCTATCATCGCTCGAACTACAAGATACAGACAGAAGCCAACAATAATATAGTCACATACATCCAAGCGTACAATTTTATCCGGGAGAAGAGCGATAGCAATTGCCATAATTGCCAGCAGCACAAGATAGCTCGTACTTTGTAGTAGTACAATCATAATAATTGCTGCGGTAATGAGACCTGCGACAATTAAATCCCTATTGTGCTTGTTCGTTGATTTTTTGACTGCGTCTGTATCAATTAAGCGCATTGTCTCTTCGGTTAACTCTAAAGCGAATCGCCTTAATCATTATCCACCCTATGTATATAAGTGTCATAACAAAGATTGAGTAGGACAACACGTTCTTCACTATCGCAAACGGAGGAGTCACATAGTTGGCCATATAAGAAAACAGCAATCTGACATCAGAAATATAATTGCTTCCGCTACTATATAGCACATATGGTATCACATAGAAGAAATAGAATAGCAGAAAAGCAATGGAAAGTACGGAGTAGCCAATGAAGAAGTATTTACGCATCGGTGACAACCCACTAATCAGAGAGTGTCTTTGCGATTCAAGTTTTGAGCGGCCAAAACATTGTTTGAGCCAATTATAGGTTTCATTCCTCAAATTTGGCACATCCAATGCGTCTGTCGCTATCCAATACCCATCAAATTTCAGAAATGGATTTAATGTGACTATAAAGCCGAGATTAGTTGCAAGTATTAAAAAACGCGCGACCTCGTCTCGGGTTATAAAATAATAACATAGTACTGCGATTAGAAAGAAACATTGAAAATAAACGCCTGCGATATTCACTATATGCCGCCGCGATGTTGGCAATTGCCAAATTCTCGTAACATCAGTGTATAGCAGAGGGAAATTTAAGTATATACCAAATCCAATCTCTCCGGGAGAAATGCCGAAATTAGTGCATGCTGTCGCATGCCCAAGTTCGTGAATAAACGACGATAATAAGACGAACGCCATAATTACAGCGATTCCCTCTATACCAACTCTTCCGCTAAAATTCAGCAAATCTTCAGGTTGCGAGAAATATAATATCTCCAAAGCAACAGTGGCTATTAACGTAAGTATGATGACATATCTATTAAAAAGCGGCTTAAGACGTTCTGCCATCGCACCAACTATTCTCGGAGGGACAATCGAGCGTCTGAAAATGAATCCCGGATTATTGTCTTTACGCGGAATCGGCGCTAACAACGGGTCTATGACCTTATCTATGGCAGTGCTAATCTGACTCTCGGTATAACCGCCATTAATCTCCTTAAAAGCGCTGACAGCGTCCGCCCGCTTATCGGCCTCTTGGAGGCATCTAAGCAACGTAACCACTTGGCTGCTTACCTTAAAAAAACGGCCGCGACAAGATACGACCCAATGGCTGGCTCTGTCAGAATCTCCCGAGAGGTTCTCCCTATGGATGGTGATGCATTTATAACGTTCCACTATCTTGCCTTAATTAGCGCGTTTTCCAACTTGTTTTCGACGGGCTTCATGTCTTCTTTTTTGATGCTCTTGCCAAAGTCGAAGGTGTATGCGGCCTTTATGAACCCGTGGCGGCTCGCGGTTCTCGAAATAAGCGTGTTGTCGTATTTATAAACGGGATTAAACGACGTGAATCTGTAATCCGCTTTTTTTGTGAACAGATTTTCCATACCGGCCTCAAATCGCCAGTGGCTGATTGCATAAGATACGGAGAGTCCGTATTTCCATGGAGTCGTCACTTTTGCCAAATCCACCCCCATCATAACCTGGGGAGTAGACATCAAAATATTCGCGCTGAAATTACCGAAATAATAAGTTCCATTAAACTTCCCTTCCCAACTCTCTGCCTTAACATTCTGATACCCGCGGTATGAATACCTGTTATATCCACCGCTAATCTGAAGGTTCAAGGCCTGGAGCGGACGATATGTAAACGATAGGTTTGTATTTAGATAGTGGGAATTTTCATCTGTACGCCAACTTTCAACTATTCTGTCCTCCTCTGCTGAAAAGCAGCTTACGGGGAGTCTGTGGTTATACTGGTACTGAGCCATTACCTGTATTCCCAACTTCCCGGTATTATATGCGTAAACAAGCAGTCCCTGATAAAGTTTCGTATTGTCGATGTCTGGGTTGCCCCTTATGATATGCAACGCATTCACCGCTTGCTCGGCGGTAGACAGACTTGCGAGATTCGGAAAAGAATTACCGATATTACAAGAGGCCATTATGAACTGTCGGTCTGTGAGTGCGGTGGTCGCTCTGAGGTTCAGACGCGGAGCGAACAATTTTATAGCATCCCTGCCATGTTGACGATACTGTAACGCCGAAATCCCCGGCTGGAACATAAGCCGTGTTCTCTTCCCGATAGGATGGACATATTGCGCGAACAACAGTTCTTCGTTGCTCCATAGGGACGAACGAGAAATGTTGGTACCTCTATAATCGGCGCGGCTGTCTTTGAATAAGTCTATGAATTTGACAGAAATTGAATTGCCCCGCTTGAATGTCACGCCATACGCCAGCGTTATGTCAGCATCCCAGCGGTGCTCGACGGAGCTGTTTGAAATTTGCGTCAGTTCGTTTTCTATCCCCTCTTCTTTCAAGAAGTATGAATAATTGTTTTTCGTATACGCCCCCTGCATTGTAACCTCAAAAAAATGACGACCGGGAAAATTGAACCTGCCGTGAAGCCTGGCATTTCCTTTTTGTCCTCGGCTCTTTGTTTCTGTGCGCCGCTTCGACTGCCAGCCAGCGCCAGATTCGTTAGAATAACCGATATTTTCGGTCACACGTCGAAAAGGAGCATTGTCGCGGTTAAAAAAAGCAGAAGCCTGAAGCTTGCGCTTTTTGTTGATGTTTGTAATATCGACTTGGGCATATTCCTTGTCGTTCCTGACGCGGGCGTTCCCGGTTCGCGTATTCTGCCTGATAACATCGCCTGCCAAATGATAGGCAGCCGTCCAGTCTGTACGGTCGGCATCGTGTTCGGCCAAGCCATATCCGCCATATATCTGAAATGTGGTATTCTTGTGCGATATTCTGCTTGCGACATTGTAAGTCCCGTCAAGATAACCAATTGTTTGCTCACCATTCACTTCGGCATAACCTCCTGTCTCGCGCACAATAAAATTCACCACCGCGTTTTCTCCGGCATATTGTCCTGAAGGAGCATCGTAATATTCCACACGCACTACATCCTTTGCCCGAATCGCCTTGACTTCGCGCTGGGATGCCTTTATTCCGTTAATGTATAAAGCGGCGTTGCCAAACAAGGCCGAAACCTCGCCCGATTCCTTATCTACCGTGACGCCGGGAATCATCAGACTGTTCAGCAAGTCATACCCTCCAAAAGAATGTCGTTTTTGATCAATTCCGGGTATGGCGACTAAATGTCCTTTTTCATTCCTTATAATTGGCTGCCCCACAACTACGACCTCTTTCAAAGCATAGGCAGCCTCCATCATTACGACGTCAACAGAAAGTCGCTCGCTTCCGGAAAAACTCACACTTTTGGCAATCGGCTCAAAGCCCACGGAAGAAAAGCATATAATTCCATTTTCCTCCGCGATTCCGTTTAGGGCGTATCTGCCGATGGAATCGGTTACCGTTGATTTTACAAAGCTGGAGTCCTGCTTCAAAAACCTTACGGCAACAAAATCCAGTGGGAAATTTTCAGAATCGCACACACGACCATTCAGTGAGTTTTGCGCTAGGCAAAACCCACTGAACGCCAGTGTGGCAGTCGCCATGATGAGTTTACATAAACTCACCGCAAACGAAACAGATTGTGCATTGGAAACAATCCGTCGACAGTTGCATCGCAGAGTCCGCAGCCGTTCCAAGAGCGATTGGATCGGTTTCCAAACGTTCTTCGAGTTCGGTGACGGAAAATTCTGTTAGAGTCTCATTGTTAAGAGACTTCATTTCTTGTTCTATTTTTGTTTCTTTCTCCTTCATATTTAGTTAATTTTAGGTGAGGTTGCATTCAATATATGTTTAGCAACGGCAGAGAGCCTTGACTCAAAATCATCACAACATGATAACCGCCCGGTATTAATAGCTTTTGCCTGACACCCTCCTCCGCAAATCAAAGCATATTTACACTTTGCGCAAGATTCCGTTTTAGCTATTTGTCTGTTATGCCAATAATCCATTTTTGCCTCGTCAAAAACAAGAGCTGGGATATAGTTCCCTATAATCTGATTATCGGATCCGACAAAGTCATAGCAAGCGTAAATCGCCCCATCCGGGTCCAAGATATAAGTTGTAGAGTTCGCACCGCAATGTTGCGAACTCAACGACAGCGAGCGGCCATACGTTATCGCATTTTTCAAATTGCTATACAACTGTATGTCAAACGGTATTGGCGGCTTCGTGTGGGTGAGTTTTTCAACAAACTCAGACACAGGTAAGTCTCCTTCATTCGGAGCATATCCATCCGGGCAAAAATTCCCCTCCCCACTTATGTGCTCTGCATAAATGCCAAAATGAGGATGCGATAAAATACCCTCGGATTGTAATATGTCCAGCAGGTTTCCCAAGTCGTCAACGTTTGTCGCATCCACATTTACTCTAACTTTGACTTTTGCTCCATATTTTAAAGCCAAATCTATATTTGATAATATTTTCCTAAAAGAGCCCCTCCCGGAATTATGGAAACGCCGTGAATTATGCAGATTTTCTGCTCCATCCATTGTAATCTGCACGCCGAACAATTTACCCTCGCCTAAAAACTCCGCATACTGGTCTAAATCATACCCATTTGTAGTTGCAGTAAATTGATAGCCGTGTTCACAGCCCTTGGTTATTAGCTCGCCTACACGTGCCTTGTTTGTCCTGAGCAGTGGCTCTCCGCCAAAAAGGGTAATCACGTCGTTATGTAACTGCCTGTTAGGCTCGATGTGCATAAGAGCATCATACATTAAGTCAACTCCTTTGGACGTAAGCTGTTTATGAGTGTGATTATTTAAACGTCCCTGCTCAAAGCAGTATGGGCATTTGAAATTACACGCATATGATACTATAAATGAGAAATTCTTTTTAAGGTAAGAATTTCTCCCCGTCAAAGCCCGAGCTATTCGATGAACGTATTGGGTTTCCTCTTCGCTGGTTTTATCAGTTAAATAGCCTCGGCCTATCAATTTTTCTCGAATATCCTCATTTATCTCACCAGTCGAGGACAATGCTTCATATAGTCCTGAAGATATTAAATCAACCGCTCCTGTATATCCGTGCAAAGTTAGACATTGTTCATTATGCACTGGTATAAATATTGTATAATCGGATAGTCTCATGGTTCGATTTAATAGATTTTGCGCAAATGTATGATATTTTTTTTAATCTCGCAATTTTTATGTAGACAAATTTTCCACACTGCGTTGTAGCTCATTGACTGCCGCTTTAACATACATTAAATCAGAGTTTTTCATGGCATCTAAAACGTGGCCTTTGTGATTAGCACCTTCATTGTTTTATTATTAAGAGCCGGCCAATGTATACATAATGGAGCCGGCGGCCATATTTTTTTGCGTTTGAGCGGGGAAAAAGCTAATTTTGCAACCTACATCGAAGCAATGACCAAGGAATACGACTATTTAGTTATTGGCAGCGGCATCGCCGGAATGAGCTTCGCCTTGAAAGTAGCTCATACCGGGAGGGTCGCGCTTGTCTGCAAGACAAAGCTCGAAGAGGCCAACACCGCCCTGGCCCAGGGGGGAGTGGCGTCGGTGACGAACCTCGAGGTTGACAACTTCGAGAAGCATATCCGCGACACGATGGTCGCCGGCGACTGGCTCTCCGACCCCGCGGCGGTAGAAAAAGTCGTGACCGGCGCTCCCGGCCAGATACGCCAGCTCCTTGAATGGGGCGTGAACTTCGACCGCAAGGCCGACGGCTCTTTCGACCTCCACCGCGAGGGAGGCCACTCGGAGTTCCGAATCCTGCACCACGCCGACAACACCGGCTTCGAAATCCAGCGCGGCCTGATCGAGGCCGTCCGCGCCAACCCGAACATCGACATCTACGAGGACCATTTCGCCATCGAAATCATCACCCAGCACCACCTGGGGAAGGTCGTAACCCGCCGTACCCCCGACATCACCTGCTACGGCGCCTACGTCCTGAACCCCCAAGGGGGCGTAGACAAGTTCCTGGCCCGCGTCACCCTGATGGCGACCGGCGGCGTAGGAGCCGTCTACCAGACTACCACCAACCCCCTCGTCGCGACCGGCGACGGCATAGCGATGGTCTACCGCGCCAAGGGCACGGTAAAGGACATGGAGTTCATCCAGTTCCATCCGACCGCCCTCTTCCACCCCGGCGACCGCCCCAGCTTCCTAATTACAGAGGCCATGCGAGGCTACGGAGGCATCCTGCGCAACCTCGCCGGGGAGCGCTTCATGGAGCGCTACGACCCGGAGCGCATGGAGCTGGCGCCCCGCGACGTCGTGGCCCGCGCCATCGACTCCGAGATGAAGCAGCGGGGAGAGGACCACGTCTTCCTCGACGTCACCCACAAGGACCCGGAGGAGACGCGCCGCCACTTCCCCAACATCTACGCCCACTGCCTCAGCCTCGGCATCGACATAACCCGCGAACCGATTCCCGTGGCTCCCGCCGCCCACTACCTCTGCGGCGGAATCAAGGTCGACACCAACGCCGAATCCTCGATCAAGCGCCTCTACGCCGTCGGCGAATGTTCCTGCACCGGGCTCCACGGCGGCAACCGCCTGGCCTCCAACTCGCTGATTGAGGCGGTAGTCTACGCCGACGCGGCCGCCCGCCACGCGATTGAAAACGCGCCCCACTACCAGCTCCGTTCCGACGTGCCCGACTGGAACGACGAGGGGACGCGCCACCCCGAAGAGATGGTGCTCATAACCCAGAGCATCCGCGAGGTGAACCAGATCATGGGCACCTACGTCGGAATCGTGCGCTCCGACCTGCGCCTCGACCGCGCATGGAACCGCCTCGACATCCTTTACGAAGAGACCGAGCGCCTTTTCAAGTCGTCGAAAGCCTCCCGCCAGATCTGCGAGCTGCGCAACATCATCAACGTCGGTTACCTCATCATGCGCCAGGCCAAGGAGCGCAAGGAGTCGCGCGGCCTCCATTACACCGTCGACTATCCCCCTGTCGACCACTCTCCCGAAAACAAAACCGCGCCGCGCTCCGTTTAACGGAGTAGGCACCCTTAACCTCTCTCCAATTGCGAAACCTGCTGTTCCGACATATCCCGCTGCTGCTCGCCGTAATATTCGCCGGAGCCATCCTCCCCGCCCGGGGCGCCGACTTCCAGGAACTGGAAACCCAGGCCCCGACAATCGAGAACCCCGGCAGCGGCCGACGGCCCGTCTACCGCGGCAAATACCATACCGTGACCCCGGAGGGGGACACGGTCCTCGTGGTGATATTCAACGACATCACCGTCTATCCCGCCCTCCGCTTCAAGAACCGCAAGCAGGAGGAGTTCTACTGGCGCACCGTCCGCGACGTCAAGAAAGCCCTGCCATACGCCAAACTCATCAGCGCGACCCTGCTCGAGACCTACGAATATATCGAGACCTTCCCGACGCAGAAAGAGCGCGAGGCGTATCTCAAGGAGATGGAGGGGGCGATTTTCAAGCAGTACAAGCCCGCCCTCAAGCGCTTCACCAAGGGGCAGGCCCGGATGCTCGTAAAACTCATCCAGCGCGAGACGAACCAGAGCGGCTACGACATCGTAAAAGCCTTCCTCGGCTCCTTCCGCGCCACGTTCTGGCAGGGGTTCGGCAAGCTCTTCGGGGTGAGCCTCAAAGGGGAGTACAAGCCAGACCGCGACGCCGGTGACGCCATAATCGAGCGCGTCTGCGTCGGAGTCGAGCAGGGAGAACTATAAAATATTCAACTTTCGCAAGCTCAAGTCGAAGTGAAAGAAGTGAAACGTGAAAATCAGGCTTCGCCTGAGTGAAGATAATAGCTTATTTGAATGGAGTATTTCCTTCACCTTTCACCCTTCACCTTCCACGGTGAGCAAGTTGAAAACTTGCGAAACTCATATTAATAACAACATACATCAATGAAGAACATCGAAGTAAACGTCAAGGAAACCCTCTGCGCCGTCACCGGCGAGCAGATCCAGGCGATCTATCCCGAAGCCGAAAAGGCGCTGAAAATGCTTGCCGAGGGCACAGGCCCCGGTTCCGACTTCCTCGGATGGGTAAAGCTCCCATCTGAAATCACCGACGCCCACCTGGCCGACATCGAGGAGACAGCCAAGAACCTCCGCGAGAACTGCGACTATGTCGTAGCGATCGGCATCGGCGGCTCCTACCTCGGAGCCAAGGCCGTCATCGAGGGCCTCAGCGACACCTTCGCCCAGCTCCGCCCCGAAGGAGATTCGCGCCGCTGCCGCATGCTCTTCGCCGGACAGAACATCGGCGAGGACTATCTCTACGAGCTCCAGGACCTCCTGAAAGGCCATAAGTTCGGCATCATCGTAATCTCCAAGTCGGGAACCACCACCGAGCCCGCCATCGCCTTCCGCCTCCTCAAGGAGCAGCTCGAAAGCCAGCTCGGCAAAGCCGAAGCCTCCAAGCGCATCGTGGCCGTCACCGACGCCGCCCGCGGCGCCCTCCGCCAGCTCGCGACCGAGGAAGGCTACAAGACCTTCGTCATCCCCGACAATGTCGGCGGCCGCTTCTCTGTACTGACCCCCGTCGGACTCCTTCCCATCGCCGTGGCCGGATTCGACATCCGAGCCCTCGTCGATGGTGCCCGCCGCATGGAGGCCGCTACCGCCGACGGCGTCGAGAACAACCCCGCCGCAATCTACGCCGCGACCCGCAACGCCCTCTACCGCGCCGGAAAGAAAATCGAAATCCTCGTGAACTTCACCCCGAAGCTCCACTTCTTCGCCGAATGGTGGAAGCAGCTCTACGGCGAGTCCGAGGGTAAGGAAGGCAAGGGCATCTTCCCCGCATCGGTTGACTTCACAACCGACCTCCACTCCATGGGCCAGTGGATTCAGGAAGGCGAGCGCACCATCTTCGAGACCGTACTCTCCGTAGACACGACCGCCCACAAGACCGTAATCCCCACCGATCCCGCCAACCTCGACGGCCTCAACTTCCTGGCCGGCAAGCGCGTCGACGAGGTCAACAAGATGGCCGAACTCGGAACCCGCCTGGCCCACGTCGACGGCGGCGTCCCCAACATCCGCGTCACCATCCCCGCCCTCAATGAGGAATATCTCGGCGAGCTGATCTACTTCTTCGAGAAAGCCTGCGGCATCTCCGGCCACCTCCTCGGCGTGAACCCCTTCAACCAGCCCGGCGTCGAAGCCTACAAGCGCAACATGTTCGCCCTCCTCGACAAGCCCGGCTACGAGGAAGCCTCCGCCGCCATCAAAGCCCGCCTCTGATTCCGCCAATCCCTTCCCCCCTTATACCGGCCGCCCCGCGAACTCCAACCCGCGGGGCGGCCCTATTTTTACCCCTTTCCCCGGCGCGGATTTTCAGTCAGTTCTCAGGCGAGCTTGCCTGTTTCGATTTCGTTCTTGAGGAACTGGAAGATGTAGACGGCCCCCTGGTAGTAGAGGCCGCATTCCGGGTCGTTGAGTTTCGCGAATGTCTGGGAACGATACAGCTCGTCAAGAGCACGGCGTATGTCCCAGTCGTATTCAGACATCAGCATTTCCGCAAGTTCAGCAGCGAGACATTCCACCTGAAACTGAATATCCTGTGTCATAATTTCTTACGCTGGATAAAAGCCCTTCCCGAAATCCTTGCCACGGCGGCTTCGGGAAAGGTCTATCTGTTCTATCGGGACATTGGAGCCGTGATATAACTTAGCCATAAATCCTGCCACCGTTTCGTTCGCATAGCACCTGCATGTCTGTCACCGCGTCATCTATGGAGAGCGTATGTTCCGCGGCGTAGCAGTCAAGCAAAAAATCGATACCCGCAAACCGCCGCAAATAAGCATAGGCTTGTGCGTTGGAAAGCCCGTGCCGCTGGGCGAAGGCACCTACGCAAGCGACAACGTACTCAATCTTGTCGAATACGAGCCTGTCTAAACTATTCCTGTCTCTGGCAGTTTTCATCTTTCTCATCTGCTTGTCCGCAAAGATAAAACAATTTTTCCAATCCGTCAGATTTTCAAGCGCGGAATAATAGCGGGAAGCTGAGAAGAGAGCATAAGATGATTCGCACTTCTACAAATAATAAAACTAGATCGCTGATGTACTGCTCAGTACTCTTTTTGGCATAAAGTTGCATTATGGCAGCCACGACATCGGTTCGCGGCTGTATTTTTGCCGTGCCTTATGCAAAGGAGACCTTTGAAATAGTTGTTTCTCTTGTAGTTAAGAAAGAGCTCTGTTGGTGCGACTGTCGGGTGGAGCGAGCCGGAGGCGAGCGGCGCGGGTTATCAGGGGAGCGGGGCGGCCAAGAGGCAGAGAGGGTTTCAGGCGCCGTCGACGGGGATGGTGGGGTTGATGAGGTAGAGGCGGGTGGTGGCGCGGGTGACGGCGGTGTAGAGCCAGCGGTAGAGGTCGAGGGTGCGGTATGCCTCGGGGGGTATGTAGCCCATGTCGACGAAGACGGAGGCCCACTGGCCGCCCTGGGCCTTGTGGCAGGTGACGGCATAAGCGTATTTTACCTGCAAGGCATTGTAATAGGGGTCCTTGCGGAGGGTGTCGCGCTGCGCTGTCGGGGATGCCTGGAGCCGCCCGTCCTCGTAAAGCGCCTGGTTGGCGAGCGCCTGCAGCTTCTCGCGGCCGAGGGCCGCCTGGTCGGAGGTCAGGCAGTCGAGCGAGAGTTTGGCGTCGATGGTGAACCCTTTTTCCGGCAGGTGCAGCTCGACGTTGGCGAAGAGGCATCCGGCGCGCTCTTCAGTGCCGTAGATTTTCTCGACGACAGCCACCTCGCCGTTGGCGATGAAGTCAATCTGCTCGTGGCCGCGGGTCCAGTAGTAGTTGTTCTTGGCGATCATCAGGCGTTCGCCCGGCGCGAGCATCTCCTCGTGCTCGTAGATTATGGAGCGAATCGCGAGGTTGAAGTCCACCGCCCGGCGGTTGGAACGGGTAATAAGGAGCACCTGGTCGGCCCCGCGCTCGCGAAGCTCATCCTCGAGCACCTCCTGGAGGCTTTCCGGCTCGACCACAGCCACGTCGCCGAACCCCTTGACGCGCAGCGAGGGGACCGGCAGCGGCACCTCCAGCATCGAGCGGCGCAGCGACGTCGCGTTGTAGAGTATCCCCGAGCGGGCTTTCTGGCGCACGGTTTTTGTCATCGTGGCGCGGGTCACGCTCATCCCCATCCGCTTGAAAGCCTCGGGGGTCATGGCCGGGGACTCCTCGAATCCCACCGGGGGGAGCTGCGCCGTGTCGCCCACGAGAATCAGGCGGCAGTTGACCCCGGAGAAGACATACAGCAGGAGGTCTTTCAGCAGACTCCCCTGCGCGCCGTACTCGTCGTCGCCGATCATCGACGCCTCGTCGACGATGAAGACCGTGTTGCGGTGGGGATTGTGCTTCACGGAAGCGTAAACGCGCCCGTCGGGGGTCACCGCGGGCGCGTTGTAGATGTATCGGTGGATGGTGAACGCGGGCTTGCCTGTGAAGGCCGAGAGCACCTTGGCGGCGCGGCCGGTCGAGGCGAGGAGCACCGTCGGCATGGCGACGACCTGGAGCGAGCGCACGAGCGCACCCATGACGGAGGTCTTACCCGTTCCGGCGTAGCCGTTGAGGATGAAAACCCGGTCCTGACCGGCGGTGTACGCCGAGCAGTAGCGCGTCAGGGCCGCGATCAGCTGAATCTGCTGGTCGGTAGGCTCGAACGGCAGGTTCTCCATCATCAGCTCGCCGAAGCCCTGCAGGTCCATCCGGTCGGAGCGTTTACTTGTTAAGCGACCACTCGAAAGAGCCGTCGCGCGTGTCCTTGACAGCGAAGCCGATCGCGGCCAGGCGGTCGCGTATCAGGTCGGAAGTAGTCCAGTCCTTCGCCGCCTTAGCCTGTGAGCGAACCTCCAGAAGAAGGTTCACAGCCTCCTTGTAAGGCTCCAGGGCGCCCTCTCCGGCCTCACCCCCGTCGGTCGGGAGCATGCCGAGGATTTCAAAGAGGAAGGTGTCGAAGAGCGCTTTCAGGGCGTCGATGTCGGCCTGGGTGGCGCGCATATGTCCGTCGCGGGCCTTGTTGATGAGCGACAGCGCCTCGAAGAGGTGGGCGATCACCACCGGGGTGTTGAAGTCGTCGTTCATCGCGTCGTAGCACGCCTGGCGTATCTTCTCGATTTCCCCGGCCATGTCGCTCTCCCCGGCGGGTTTGAGGCCCGCGAGGCGCTTCCACCCCTCCATCATGCGGGCGTAGGCCTTCTCGGAAGCCTGGAGGGCCTCGTTGGAGAAGTCGACCGTCGAGCGGTAGTGGGCCTGGAGGAGGAAGAAGCGGATTGTCATCGGCGAGTAGGGCTGCTGGAGAAGCTCGTGCTGCCCGGTGAAGAACTCGTTGAGGGTAATGAAGTTACCCTTCGACTTGCTCATCTTCTCGCCGTTGATGGTCAGCATGTTGTTGTGCATCCAGTAGCGGACGCTGTCGTGGCCGTTGTGGGCGACGCTCTGCGCGATCTCGCACTCGTGGTGGGGGAACTTGAGGTCCATGCCGCCGCCGTGGATGTCGAACTGCTCGCCGAGGTATTTCTCGCTCATGACGGAGCACTCGAGGTGCCACCCGGGGAAGCCGTCGCTCCAGGGTGACGGCCAGCGCATTATATGCTCCGGTGCCGCTTTCTTCCAAAGGGCGAAGTCGGCAGGGTAGCGTTTCTCCTGCTGGCCGTCGAGGGAGCGGGTCTCGGAGAAGAGCTCGTCGATGTTTCGGCCGGAGAGCTTGCCGTAGTGGTGGTCGGCGTTATATTTGCGCACGTCGAAGTACACCGAGCCGTCGCTGACGTAGGCGTAGCCCGCGTCAAGGATTGCCTGGATATACTGCTGCTGCTCGATGATATGGCCCGAGGCGTGCGGCTCGATCGAGGGAGGGAGCACGTTGAGGCGCTCCATGTCGCGGTGGTAGCTGTTGAGATAGTGCTGCACCACCTCCATCGGCTCCAACTGCTCCAGCCGCGCCTTCTTGGCGATTTTGTCCTCCCCCTCGTCGGCGTCATGCTCCAGGTGGCCTACGTCGGTGATGTTGCGCACGTAGCGCACCTTCAGCCCCAGGTGGGTGAGGTAGCGGTAGACGACGTCGAAGGTAATCGCGGGGCGGGCGTGGCCGAGGTGGCCGTCGCCGTAGACCGTCGGGCCGCAGACGTACATCCCGACCCTCCCCTCGTGGAGCGGCCGGAAATACTCCTTGTCGCGTTTGAGCGAGTTATAAATCTGTAAATCCATCAGGCCTGGAACGGGTTGGGGATTCCGCCGTTGTTGGCGCCGTTCTTGGGAGCCTTGCGGGTGATTTCGCCGTAGGTGCTCTCGTATTTCTGGATGTTGTCGCGGAGGGCGAACAGGAGGTTCTTGGCGTTCTCGGGGTTCATGATGATGCGGCTCTGGACGCGTGCCTGGGGCATGTTGGGAGCCACGGCGATGAAGTCAAGGAAGAACTCGCCCGGAGTGTGGGAGAGGACCGCGAGGTTGGCGTAGTGGCCGGCGGCGATTTCGGGGGTAAGCTCGATTTTGATTTCCTGCTGCTTGTTGTTATTGTCTGCCATGGTTTTGCTTTTTAGAGAGTTGGTTGACTGGATAAAACTTAGGCGGCCGCGCCTGCGCGCCAAGCGCTCAGAGGCGGCCGCCTGAATGCGGAGCGGTATTCGCTGAGGAGGTATGGTTATGCCTCGGCGATGGGGGTCACGCTGATGAAACGGCGGCCTTCCTTGCCCTTGGTGAACACCACGGTGCCGTCGATGAGCGCGTAGAGGGTGTAGTCCTTGCCCATGCCCACGTTGAGGCCCGGGTGGTGCACTGTTCCGCGCTGACGTTTGAGGATGTTGCCTGCCTTGGCGTACTGGCCACCAAAAATCTTAACACCGAGTCGTTTGCTTTCCGACTCACGGCCGTTCTTCGACGAGCCTACACCTTTCTTATGTGCCATGTTGCTGTCTTAGATTTTTAATGGGTTATGCGATTACGTCTTTGATCACTACCTGGGAGAACATCTGGCGATGGCCGTTCTTGCGACGATAGCCCTTGCGGCGCTTCTTCTTGAACACGATCACCTTGTCGCCTTTCACGAGGGGACGTTTAACCTCGCAAACAACTTTTGCCCCTTCTACGGTGGGCGCGCCGACCTTCACGGCACCGTCGGCGTCAACGAGCAGGACGCGGTCAAACTCGAGGGTCTCACCCTCCTTGCGCTCGTCGCCGAGATAGTGTACATACAGGAACTTGCCGGCCTCGGCCTTGAACTGCTGTCCCTGGATTTCTACGATAGCGTACATTAAACGATTGATTTGTATAAGGTTATGCCGTCGGGCGAGCCTTGGTTGGCTGCTTGGTAAGCCCGTTTCGGCCAAAAAGCTCACAAAGTTACTGATTTTCCGCGTTTTCCGCAAGCGTTAGGCTTTCCTGTTTAAGATTTTTTTGTAATTTTGCCGTATGGAGAAGCTAATGCAGTTCGTCTGGCAGCACCGGCTGGGGCTGATTAAGGACGCCGCGACCACCCGCGGCCTCCCCCTCCGCGTGCTCGACCCCGGAAGGCTCAACACCGATGCCGGGCCCGACTTCTTCAACGCCGCCCTGAAAATCGGCGACCAGACCTGGCACGGCAACGTCGAGATGCACGTCCGGGCCTCCGACTGGCACCGCCACGGCCACGACTCCGACCGGGCGTACGATTCGGTGGTGCTCCACGTCGTCGCGGTCGACGACGCCGAAATCCGCCGCCCCGACGGCTCCGCCATCCCCCAGGCCGTGATGGAGATAGGTTCAGGCGCGAGGGAGCGCTACGAGGCGTTCGGCAAAGGCTCCGACACAGGCCTCCCCTGCGCCGAGGGGCTGCGGTCAATCCCCTCGATTTATGTTTCCGACTGGCTGACGGCCCTGGCCGTGGAGCGCGTGTTCGCCAAGAGCGAGCGCGCCGCCGCGATCGCCGAAGCTACCGGCGGCAACTGGGAGGAGGCTGCCTATATAACTTTCGCCCGAGCGCTCGGCTTCGGGCTGAACAGCGAGCCGTTCGAGCTGACAGCCCGCTCCCTCCCCCTCAACATCCTGCTGAAACACCGCGACAACCCCCTTTCGGTCGAGGCCATGGTATTCGGCCAGGCCGGACTGATTCCCGACCCGGCGATTGACGAGGACCCATACGTCGAGGCCCTCCGCCAAGAATACAAGTTCATGGCGGCCAAATTCTCGCTGCGCTCCCCGCGGCCCCAATGGAAAATGGCCCGCACCCGCCCGCAGAACCTTCCCTACCGCCGCCTGGCGCTCCTGGCGAAAAAGGTTGCCGACGGGTTCGGGCTGATGGGCGACCTGGCCGCGGCCGGCGGCTCCGCCGAGCGCGTCCGCGACCTCCTGAGCGTCACCCCCGAAGGATTCTGGGCCACGCACTACACCTTCGCCCCCTCGCGGGTAAAGGCGTTTCCGGGCGTCCTCGGGAAGAGCGCCGTTGACTCCCTGATAATCAACGTCGCCGTCCCGCTGCTCCACGCCCGCGCCGCCTCGCGGGGCGACGATTCCGCGATGGAGCGCGCCCTCGACCTCCTCTGCTCCCTCCCGCCGGAGGAGAACTCCGTCGTGCGCCTGTTCACCGAGGCCGGCATCCCCTGCCGCGACGCCTTCGCCTCGCAGGCCCTCGTGGAGCTGCGCCGCGAGTTCTGCGAGAAAAAGAAATGCATCTACTGCCGCTTCGGTCGCCGCCTCCTCTCCAAATCCATCGCCGAAGCCCCCGCACCCTCCGCGTCCACCGTATCCCCCCTCGGCCCCGCCCTCCCTTTCTGATTCCAGCCCGCCAAGCCCTACAAATTATAAATCTTATAAGAACTTATAAGTATCTCCTTAACCCTTCACCTTTCACCTTATTCTTATCCGAAGAAGAGGTAGGCGGCGAGGATGCCGGCGACAGAGCCGCTGACGTCGGCAAGGAGGGCGTAGCCGACCGCGTAGCGCGTCTTACGAACCCCGACAGAACCGAAATAGACCGCCAGGACGTAGAACATCGTGTCGGTAGAGCCCTGGATCGCGGCCGAGACGCGGCTGACGAAAGCGTCGGCCCCGTAGGTATTCATAAGGTCAATCATAAGTCCGCGCGAACCGCTGCCGCTCAGCGGCTTCATCAGTGCGGTAGGAAGCGCCTCAACCCAGGAGGTGTCGCACCCGAGCCAAGCGACGAAGTCGCGGGTCCACGCCGTCAGCATGTCCATCGCCCCGGAGGCGCGGAAAACCGCGATGCCTACAAGAATCGCAACGAGGTAGGGGATAATCGTCACGGCGGTCTTGAACCCCTCTTTCGCCCCCTCGATAAACGTTTCGTACATATTCAGCCGCTTGCGCATCCCCGCGAGCAGGAATCCGACAATAACGCTGAACAACAGGAAGTTGGCGATAAAGCCCGAATAGCGCTCGACCTGCTCGCCGTCCATCCCCGAGAAAACCCACACCATCGCGGCGATCACGGCCATCATCCCCCCGAGCCATCCAAGCAGCACCGGGTCGGCAAGCCGTATGCGCTGCTTGACGCACAGCGCGACGATGCCGACAAGCGTCGAGACGAAGGTCGCGAGCAGAATCGGGAGGAATACGTCGGTCGGATTGGCCGCCCCCGCCTGCGCGCGGTACATCATTATTGAAATAGGTATGAAGCATAGCCCCGACGCGTTGAGAATAAGGAACATAATCATCGCGTCGGTCGCCGTGTCCTTCTCCTTGTTGAGCGACTGCAGCTCCTGCATAGCCTTGAGGCCCAGCGGGGTAGCGGCGTTGTCGAGGCCGAGCATGTTGGCCGAGACATTCATAAATATCGAACCCATCGCCGGATGCCCCTTCGGCACCCCGGGAAACAGGCGGCAGAAAAGGGGCGACACCAACCGGCCGAAAAAGCCGATTACGCCGGCCCGCTCCCCTATCTTCATCAGCCCCAGCCACATCGCCAGGATTCCCGTCAGCCCCAGCGACACCTCGAACGCGAGCGCCGCGGCCGAGAACGAGCCCTGCATCATCTCGCTCCACACCCCGGCATCCCCGGTCACGACCGTGCGCCCCAGCGCCACCGCGAACGCCACCAGGAAAAACGCCGCCCAAATATAATTCAGCACCATATAAGCATCTATCGATTTACTTCTTAAACAGCTCCGAATGAGAGCCAAGCCTTACCAAATCAATAACATCCGCCTCCCGGTCAAACCAAATCAGCAAGAAATCACCTTCTATATGGCATTCCATATGATTGGCATAATTACCAGTAAGCATATGCGGGCTGAACTCAGCCGGAATCGGTTCCTCATTCTGCAATTTTTGCAAGATTGCGAACAACTTGGCAACCTTAGCCGGATTGCGACGAATGCGCTTATAGTCTTTTTTATATTGCGTTGTCGGGTATAGCCGCTTCATAGCCCCATTGATTTTTCCATTGCCTCGATTGACGAGAGGTCAAGAGGCTCGGAGTCGCGCAACTTACCACTACGCGCCTCCGCCATCGCGGCAAGCGTCTCCTCGTTCGGTTCGTTGTATGCCGCTCCGAGAAGCAACGTCTCGACGAAGTTGTTCAGACTTCTGTTCTGCCGCTTTGCCAGCAGTTTAAGGCGCTCAATCAGGTCAACCGGTAACCTGAAGCTCTGATTCTTTTTCTGTACAGCGAGTTCCATCTTCTTCATATTTACTTATACCGCGAAGTTATATCATTTGTATTACAAAAACAATCAGTATGCCGTTTATGTTAATCTTCTATGTTGCCAAACAGGGATTTTAGGCTGGTTAAATCCCGTTAAAACAAAAAATAGGTGTAACTTCGCGTTCTATATGTTTAAGCGATGAGAAAAATACTGACAATATTGATGGCGGTCTCGATAAGCCTCGCCGCCTTCGGCGAGGGTCCGGCTGTCGCGCCCGGTGCGACAGCGCCGCTGGATTTCACTGACTTCAACCCGGCCGACACCGCGAGGGTCGCGCCGCTCTTCGAGGCGGAAGAGATTGTCTACGAGAGCGTTCCGGCGGTTCCGTGCCCCACCTTCCGTGACGGGATGAAGGTTAACTACTGGCAGCTCGGCACCCCGGTCGTCGTAGGGGCAGCGGCCTCGCTGTTTGTCAGGACCCCGAAACTGGTCCAGGCCCGCGAATACGTCCAAAAGCACCTCTCGCAGCACGGCAACCACAAGACAACGGTCGACAACTACCTCCAGTACGCCCCGATTGTTGCCTCTTACGGCCTCTACGCCTGCGGTCTCAAAGGGGAAAACGGACTGCTCGACCGCACGATCATCGCCGCGATGAGCTACACTATCTTCGTCGCGATCAACGCCGGAATGAAATACGCCTTCCACGAGAAGCGCCCCGACAGCAACGCCCATAACTCCTTCCCGTCGGGCCACACGGGGACAGCCGTCACCGGCGCCGAGTTCCTGCGCCGCGAGTACTGGTCCACTTCCCCCTGGATCGGGGTCGCCGGATACGCCGTGGCTCTCACTACCGCATACCTGCGCATCCACAACGACCGCCACTGGATCAACGACGTGGTCGGGGGCGCCGCGGTCGGCTATTTCTCGACGACGCTCGCCTACTGGCTCTATCCCAAGATTTTCCGTAAACGCTACGAACGCCATATGAAGGAGCGCGAGGAGCGGCTGGCCCGCGAGTGCGCCGGTCTCGACCTTCCCCGCCGCCGCAACTCCGTCACCGGGTTCGGCGCCCCGTTCGCCGGCTCAGGCGTGGTCGGATTCTCCATGGCCTTGACATTTTGAAAAATTCTTAAATAATTGGTGAATAGGCGAAGTTGGCGTAATTTCGCGCATCATAAGGGCGCCGCGGCGCTCCCCCACGTTTCCGCAATGAAAAAGTACAACCTCCTCAACAACATCCTCGGATGGGCGTGTTTCGCGATCGCCGCTGTCACATACCTGCTGACAGTCGAGCCTACCGCCTCGTTCTGGGACTGCCCCGAATTTATCGCGCAAGGCACGAAACTCGAAGTCGGCCACCCGCCGGGCAACCCGATTTTCATGCTCGCGGCCCGCTTCTTCGTGAACTTCGCCGGAGGCGACGTGACGAAGGCGGCGCTGATGGTCAACTCGATGTCGGCGCTTCTCTCCGCGGGCACCATCCTGCTGCTGTTCTGGACCATTACCCACCTCGTCAAGCGACTGATTGTCAAGGATGACGCCGACGACGTGAGCCTGCTGGAGATGCTCGTGATCTTCGGGGCCGGAGTCTGCGGCGCGCTGGTCTACACCTGGAGCGACACCTTCTGGTTCTCCGCCGTCGAGGGTGAGGTCTACGCCTTCTCGTCGTTCTGCACTGCGCTGGTATTCTGGCTGATCCTCAAATGGGAAAACCGCGCCGACCAGCCCCATTCCGACCGCTACCTGGTTCTTATAGCCTACATTATCGGAGTGTCGATCGCCGTCCACCTGCTCAACCTCCTCTGCATCCCCGCGATCGTGCTGGTATTCTACTACCGCAAGTTCAAGGACACCACGGCCACCGGCTCGCTGATTGCCCTGGCCGTCGCTGCCGCCATAGTGGCGCTTATCCTCTACGGGCTGGTTCCGGGCTTCATCGAGGTAGCCCAGTCGTTCGAGCTGCTGTTCGTCAACACCTTCGGGATGGGCTACAACACCGGCGTCCTCGCCTACACCATCCTGTTCCTCGCCGCCGCCATATGGGCCGTCTCGGCCCTCTACCGCCAGAAGTCGGCAACCGAAATCCGGGTGTCGTTCCTGCTGGCCATAATCCTTTCGGGCATGCCCTTCATCGGGTCGGGATGGCTCGTTCCCGTGGTGCTGATCGGCGCCCTGGGAGCCTTCCTGTGGATGGCAAAGAAGCTCCCGGTGCGCATCCTGACGGTCTGCGCCCTGAGCGTCCTGGTGATTTTCGCCGGATATTCGAGCTACGCCCTGCTGCTGATACGCTCCCACGCCAATCCCCCGATGAACCAGAACGCCCCCGACAACGTGTTCGCCCTCTCCTCCTACCTCAACCGCGAGCAGTACGGCGAGACCCCCCTCCTCTACGGCCACACATTCAAGTCGTCCGTGCAGTATGAGGCCGACGACTACGGGAGCTACGGCTTCAAAAAGAAAGATGTCAAGGATGTCTACAGCAAGGTCGTCAAAAGCGACCCCTCGGAGCCTGACCGCTACATCGCCAAAGAGGCCTTCTCCTACGAGATGACCCCTAAGATGCTCTTCCCCCGCATGTACTCCACCTCGGCTTCCCATCCGGCGGCCTACATGGAATGGATCGGGGCGACAGAGGCCGACCTCGACAACGTCGAGGCGCCCGTTATCGTCGACAAGGAGGGGAACACCATCCGCACAATGATGATGCAGAAGCCCACCTTCGCCCAGAACATGCGCTACTTCTTCAACTACCAGTTGAACTACATGTACTGGCGCTACTTCATGTGGAACTTCGCCGGACGCCAGAACGACATCGCCGGACAGGGCGAGGCCAACCACGGCAACTGGATTTCAGGCATCCCCTTCATCGACAATCCCCGCCTGGGGGACCAGAGCCTCCTCCCCGACGACATAGGGAAGAACAACAAGGGGCATAACGTATTCTACATGCTCCCCCTGCTTCTCGGAATCCTCGGACTTACCTGGCAGGCGTTCCACTCCAAGCGGGGCATCGAGCAGTTCTGGGTGATTTTCTTCTTCTTTTTCATGACGGGAATCGCCATCGTGCTCTACCTTAACCAGCCACCGCTGCAGCCCCGTGAGCGCGACTACGCCTTCGCCGGCTCCTTCTACGCCTTCGCCATATGGGTAGGCATGGGGGTACCCGCCCTCTGGGCCCTCGTAAACCGCCTGATGAAGAACTCCGTGGCCCCCGAAGGGGAGGATAACAACGGCATCAACCCCCGCGCCGACCGCCGCAAGGCGCTCTACGTCGCATGCGCCGCATGCGCCGTCGGGCTGGCCGTGCCCCTTCAGATGGTTTCGCAGACCTGGGACGACCACGACCGCTCGGGCCGCTTCACGACCCGCGACTTCGGAATGAACTACCTCTCGTCCGTCGACCCGAACGGCGTTATCTTCACCAACGGCGACAACGACACCTTCCCCCTCTGGTACGCCCAGGAGGTCGAAGGGTACCGCACCGACGTCCGCGTCGTCAACCTCTCGTACCTCACGACCGACTGGTACGCCAACCAGATGCGCGTCGCGACCGACGGAGCCGCCGGGCTTCCGACCTCGGCAGTTCCCGCCGACTACGCCCAGGACCGCCTGCAATACAGCTACTTCGACCAGGAGAACATGAGCCAGGAGCGCGTCAACGCCCTCAACTCGCTCGACGACCTCTACCATAACCCGAAAGCGATGTGGCAGGGCTCGCGCGTCATGCGCTACCCCTATATGTACATCCCCTCCAACGCCGAGGCCGCGGCCAAGGCCGGGGTAATCCTCCCCTCCGAGCTTCCCGCCGCCGAGGAGGCAATCGAGGTATCGCTCTACAAGGACCCGAAGAATCCCGCCGGGGGCGTGACCCTCAGCCAGGCCCTCAGCCTTGACGTGATCGCCTCCCAGGCCCGCGACGGATGGAACCGCCCGGCATACTTCGCGATGACGGTTCCCGACGAATACTACCTGTCGCTCTCCCCCTACCTGCGCAACACCGGCCTGGCATACCAGGTTACACCCCTGCGCAATCCCGAGGACGGGCAGTCGACCTGGATCGCGACCGACAAGATGTACGACAACGTGACCAACAAGTTCCGCTGGGGTGGTCTCGACAACCTCAAGGAGGGGCAGGAAGTCTACCTCGACGAGACCGTGCGCCGCATGGTAACCACCCACCGCTCCGCGATGTCTGAGCTGGCCTACGCCCTCTTCCTCGAGGGGTACGACGCGATGCACCCCCTCGACTCCATCAACGGCAAGCCTGACGCGGTATATGCCGCCGACCGCTTCACCAAGGCCGCCCGCGTGCTCGACATGATCGAGGAGAAGCTCCCCGAGAAGATTGCCCCGTACAGCATACAAATCGGTTACCAGATCGCCGACACATACCTGCGCCTCGCCCAGGCTACGGGCGACACCAACCTGAAGGCCAAGGGCATGGCGATTCTCGAGAAGGAGATTCTGCGCTACGGCCAGTATATCCCCTACTTCATGGAGCTGCAGCGCACCCTCCCGGGAAGCGGATTCTCCGGCCTCACCTACGCCGACCGCTATATCCCGACCTACCTGTACGTGCTCCTCGACGCCTATAACAGCGAGGGGGGCGACAACGCGCTCCTCCAGGAAAAACTCCTGGCCGAAGGGGTTAACATCAACGACCTCACCAGGTTCCTTCCCAAGAAATAACCGGCTGACTGACGCGAGAATATGCTGATTGAACGACCGCCCCTGTTCTACCGCCTCCTCTTTCCCGAAGGGCTTTGGCGCTTCAAGGTGAAGAAGCGCAAGGTGATTTACCTGACGTTCGACGACGGGCCGGTGCCGGAAGTCACCCCCTGGGTGCTCGACACCCTCGACCGTTACGGCGTGAAGGCGACCTTCTTCATGGTGGGGGACAACGTCGCCCGCAGCCCGGAGCTCTTCGAGGAGATAAAGCGCCGCGGCCACTCCTACGGCAACCACACGATGCACCACCTCCAGGGGATGCACGTCTCGACCTACCGCTACCTTCACGACATAACCGAGGCCAACGACCTGATTGACAGCACCCTCTTCCGGCCTCCCCACGGCCTTCTGCGCTGGAAGCAGTCGAAAATCATCAAAGACCGCTACAATATCATTATGTACGACCTGGTGACCCGCGACTACTCCAAGAAGCTGACCCCGGAGAAGGTTTTCGCCAACGTCCGGCGCTACGCCCGCAACGGCTCGATCATCGTGTTCCACGACTCGCTGAAAGCCGAGCGCAACATGAAGGCGGTGCTACCCCAGGCAATCGAATGGCTGAAAGCCAGAGGATATGAGTTCGAGGTGCTCCCCATGTGACAATGAAAGAATGTGATAACGGAAAGAATGGCGGAGCCGCCCCCGACGGCGGCTCCGGCCTTTTACACGCTCTTTCGGCGACTCTTGAAGCCGCCGGAGCGGCGGCGTGGGGCGTTGCCGAGGCCGGGGAGGTCGACCCGGCGGTAATCGACAGTTACGACAGCTTCATAGCCCGGGGGCTCCACGCCTCGATGGACTACCTCGAGCGCTACCGCGAGATTCGCGCCAACCCGCTCCGGCTGCTCGAAGGGGAGCCGACGCGGGGATGCGTCATTTCCTGCGCCTTCCCTTACACCTCCGACTACCGCCCTGCGCCGGGTGCCGGGCGCATAGCCCGCTACGCCCTCGGCGACGACTACCACGACGTGCTCCGCAAGCGCCTCCGGCCCGCGGCTGACATCCTCCGCGCCGCAGGGTTCCAGGGGCGCGTATGCGTCGATTCCGCCCCGATTCTGGAGCGCTACTGGGCGCGACGCACCGGGCTGGGAAGCGTCGGGCTGAACCACCAGCTCTCGATTCCGGGCCTTGGAAGCTACTTTTTCCTGGCGGAAATCGTTACCGACGCGCCCTATGAGGCATTAGCGGCCGCCGAAACGGCAGGGAAAGGTCGCCGGGGGGATGAAAGCACCTCAGACAACGTCAACCCCGGACTGCGCTGCACCGGATGCGGAGCGTGCGCCAGGGCGTGCCCTACCGGGGCGCTCCGGCCCGACGGCTCCTTTGACGCCCGCCTCTGCCTCAACTACCTGACAATCGAGCACCGCGGCCCGATCCCCGAGACAGTCGGGGGCAAGCCCTCCGAAGAACTCCTCCGCGACGTTATTTACGGCTGTGACCGCTGCCAGGAGTGCTGCCCCCTTAACCGCGCCATAACCGCCGAACCCCTCCCCGAGTTCCGCCCCCGCCCGGCCCTGCTCACCCTCACCCGCGAAGCCCTCGACACCCTCTCCCCCGAGGCCCGCGCCACCCTTCTCCGCCGCTCCCCCCTCCGCCGCGGCCTCAACCGCCGCTAACCTTTTCCAAGCCGGACATAAAAAAAAGCCGCCCTAAGGCGGCTTTAAATTTTTACGGTAGTAATAAGGTTAAAACCCGGGTTATTTCTTGGCGGGCGCCGCGGCGGTATAGCGGCTGTTGAGGCCGGAGATGACGTCGGCGGTGATGTCGAGCGCCGGGTTGAAGATTTCGCCGGGAGCGCAAATCAGGATCGCGTCGTAGTGGCGGGTCTTGTTGTAGTCGTTCAGGAAGTTGTTGAGCGAGTCGAGGAACTGCTGCTGCTGGCGCATCGCCTCCATCTCGGCCTTCTGCTGAAGGGAGCCAAGGTAGTTCTGGGCAGCCTGCTGCTTCTTGTTAAGGTCCTGCATATCGGCGTTGTAGGAAGCCTCGGAGAGGTATCCGTTGCTCTGCACCTTCTGCTGGATGGAGCTTGCCAGGCGGTTAAGCTCGCTCTCGCGGGAGCGCTGGGCGTTCTGCAGCTCGGTCATGGCGCGGAGGTTGGCCTCGTTGAAGGTCTTTACCATGTCGTAGTTGGCCATGACGGAGTCCATGTTGTAGTAGCGGATGTTGGTTGTCGGGGCGAACGACTCGGCATCGGCCTTCGCGGCCGGGGCGGCGGGAGCGTCGGCCTTCGCGGCATCGGCCTTGTTGTCGGTATTCGAGCATGCGGAAGCGCCGCAGAGGAGCCCTGCGGCGAGGGCTGCCAGGAAGAATTTCTTCATATTTCGATATAGGTGATGTTTTGCGGGTTAATGAACGGGATTTAAGGCTTTCAGCGGCCGTCGCGCAGCTTCTCGCGGAGAGCCTTCTGCCGGCGGGGTATGTCGCGGAGCTCGTGGCTGTGGGCCTGCGGGAAACGGCCCCCTCTGACGAAGAGCGCCTTCACGCCCATCAGCACCACCGCGAGGGCGAGCAGGGCGACCGTTATCAGGACTGTGGCGTACATCCTCGGCTCCTTGAAATTTTGCCGCAAATTTAAGAAAGTCGGGGCAATTTTTCGTAGTTTCTCGATTTTATTTTGTAACTTAGCGGCATCGGAGCGTCACTTTTAACAGATATTTAGGATAGCCCCCGTTTTTTAAAAGCTAATTTAACGAACACAATAATACACCCATCATGGAAGTAAAAGACCTCAACCCGAAACAGGTGTTCGAAATCTTCGACCAGATCACCAAGATTCCCCGCCCCTCCAAAAAAGAGGAAAAAATACGCGCCTTCCTGCTCGACTTCTGCAAGAGCCACGGCCTCGACGCCCACGCCGACAAAATCGGTAACGTAATCATACGCAAGCCCGCGACCCCGGGCCACGAGAACGCCCCGACGGTTATCCTCCAGGGCCATATGGACATGGTCTGCGAAAGCAACGACAAGAGCTTCGACTTCGAGAACTCCCCGATCGAGACTATCGTTGACGGGGAATGGGTGCGCGCTAACGGCACTACCCTCGGCGCCGACAACGGAATCGGTGTCGCAGCCTCGCTGGCCATCATGACTGACGAGAACCTGGTTCACGGACCCCTCGAAGCCCTCATCACCATGGACGAGGAGACCGGCATGACCGGCGCCAACAACCTCGAGAAAGGGGAGCTGAAAGGCACCATCCTCATCAACCTCGACTCCGAGGACGACGCCGAAGTGTTCGTAGGGTGCGCCGGTGGCATCGACACCGTCGCCACCTTCCAGTACAACCGCTCCTTCGCCCCGACCGACTACCATTACTTCAAGCTCGACCTCCGCGACGGCCTCGGAGGCCACTCCGGCGGCGACATCCACCTCGGGCGCGCCAACGCCAACAAAATCGTGGCCCGCTTCCTCTTCAACCTGATGAAGAAGCACGAGGTAGTGATTTCCGAGTTCGACGGCGGAAACCTGCGCAACGCTATTCCCCGCGCCGCCCACGCCGTATTCGGCGTCCACACTTCCCGCAAGGAGGACGTGCGCATCGCCTTCAACCGCTACGCCGCCGACATCGAGGCCGAATACAAAGGACTCGAAACCACGATGAAACTCGAGCTGGAGAGTGTCGACAAGCCAGACTTCACCGTCGACCAGACTACCTCCCGCAACCTCGTGCTCGCCCTCTACTGCGCCCCCCACGGAGTAGTCTCCATGAGCCGCGACATGCCCGGCTTGGTAGAGACCTCCACCAACCTCGCCTCCGTCAAGATGAAGGAGAACGAGAAAATCGTGGTAACCACCTCCCAGCGCTCCTGCGTAGACTCCCGCAAGTACGACATCGCCAACCAGGTAGAGGCTTGCTTCACCCTTGCCGGAGCTACCGTCGAGCACGGCGACGGCTACCCCGCCTGGACCCCCAACCTCGATTCCGCGATCATGAAAATCGCGTCCGACGCCTACGAGGAGCTCTACGGAGTCCGTCCCGCCGTCAAGGCAATCCACGCCGGGCTCGAGTGCGCCCTCTTCCAGCAGAACTACCCGGGCCTCGACATGGTATCCTTCGGCCCGACCCTCCGCGATGTCCATTCCCCCTCGGAGCGCATGCACATCCCCGCCGTTGAGCGCTTCTACGAGCAGCTTAAGCTGACAATCAAGAAGGTAGCCGACCTCAAGGCCTGACCCGCGGCCCCGCGGCTTCCCGCTTAGATGACCATATCCGGGGGCTGTTTCCGACCGAAACAGCCCCTTTTTTTGTTGTATATGCCATGAAAAGACTTCTACCCTTGGCCGCGGCACTGTTGCTCGCGGCGTTCGCACCCGGCTGTTCCGCGCAGCCCCTGCTCAGGCCCCATACGGAATCCTTCGCCGCCCATGACACGACGATGTTCCTGACCCCCTTCGTCGTACCCCCCTTCGACGACGCCGGGCGCTACCGCGACCTGACGGAGGATGACTACCGCGAGGTAGCCGAGGAGTTGGGCGTGGAAGTCGCCGCTATAAAGGCGGTGGTGGATATCGAGGCGGGAGCCTCCCACGAAGGGTTCTGGGACGAGGGGAAACCGCTGATTAACTTCGACCTCTCGATGTATCAGAAGTTTGCCCCGCGCCACGGGGTAAACCTCGCCAAGGCCAAGAAGAAAGCGCCGGAAGTGTTCCGCCGTCCCGACACGCGCCGCCACGGTTCCTACCAGGCAGCGCAGCAGGCCCGCCTCGAGGCCGCCAAAGAGATTGACGAGGAGTCGGCCCTGGAATCCACATTCTGGGGTATGTTTCAGATCGGGGGCTTTAACTGGAAGAAATGCGGAACCTCCTCGGTACGGGAGTTCGTCGACCTGATGAGCCGCTCTGAGCGCGACCAGCTCGAACTCTTCGCCAAGTTCATAACCAACAGCGGGATGGTCGACGCGATCCGCCAGAAAAACTGGCTCGCCTTCGCCCTGAAATACAACGGCCCGAAAGCCAAGTCGCGCCGCTACCACACCCGCCTTGCCGCCGCCTACCGCAAGCACGGGGGCCGATAGCATTCAGGATGCTCCGAGGATTGCCGCCGGGGAGAGCGGGACGGCGATTTCCGCGCCGCTGGTGTCGCGCCATACAATCTTGAGCCCCATGCGCTCGTCGCGCAGAGCCTCGATTCCTTCGCGGAACCCCTTGTCGGAGCAGAGGTTCGACAGCTCCAGGGTCGCCGACTGTTCCAGGAACTCGCGGCTGCGGGGCGGAAGGGCGCTGATCGAGACCTTGTCGGTGCAATCGACTGTGAAGACGAGGGTGTCCCCCTCGATTTTAGCCTCCGAGCCGGAGAAGAGGCCGGTCGCGACCTCCCTGGCCCGAAACTCCGGGGAATTGAGAGCGTCGACAACAGGCTGTACCTTGCTGTGTCGCGAGCCGCAGGAAGCGAGCGCCAAGGCGCACAACGCCCACGCGAGAAATATTCTGGCTTTCATCTAATTATACAGGTTTGGAGCGGTTACCCCTGGATACGGTTCTCGGCCACCAGGCCGTCGATAAAGCGGGCGAGCTGGTCGGGGCACGACGTGCCCTTGTCGCGGCACGGTATGCCGCGGCAGAGGTCGGCGATTTCGCCGGCCTTGCGGCCCTTGGCCAGGGAGCATACCCCGACGGTGTTTCCGGGGCATCCTCCGAGAAATTCAACCTTGTTTATCGTTCCGTTCTCCTCGACGTCGAGGGTAATCATCCGGGAGCAGGTCCCCTGAGTGCGATACTGGTAAATCATACCGCGAAAATACGAAAAATCCGCGAAAAGGGCCGGATTGTTAAACCTTTTGGCTAAATTTACGCTCTAATAAGGAAAAGAACGGTTATGAGAAAGCTTGCGACAACGATTTCGGCATTAATGGTAGCGGCGGCGATGGTATTCGCCCCCGTGGCCGAAGCGCAAGGGCGCGCCCGCCAGTCAACTCCGAGCGCGCAGCGCGGCAACGGCTCCAACCGAGGCGGCTCTTCCCGCGGCCCCGGAGCCTCGAACGGCAACCGCCCCGGCAACAACGGGAACGGCAACCGCCCTTCCAATCCGGGAGGGAGCAACCGCCCCTCAACCCCCGGAAACAATAACCGGCCCTCAAATCCTGGCAACAACGGCGGCTCCCACCGGCCCGGGAACGGAAACCGCCCCGGAAACACCAACCCGCCGATGAACCGCCCCGGGAACGGGAACCACAACCGCCCCGGTAACAACGGCCATTATCCCGGCAACAACCGCCCGGGACGCCCCGACTACGGACACCGCCCCCCGCAGCATCCGCCCCGCCCCGGACGCCCTGACTACGGCCACCGGCCTCCGCGTCCCGGCAGACCTCCCCACGGGCTCCCTCCACGCCCGATGGGACCAGGCTACCGCCACCCAGTGCCCTTCTTCGGCCACTGGCACAGACCCGTGCCCCCTCCCCGCTGGCACTATACCGCCGGCGTGGGGCCCGTATTCTCGACAATCCTCGGAGTCGCGATCGGCGCCACAATCGCCTCCTCGCTCAACTCCCTGGCGGCCAACGGATACACGGTAAGCAACTACGGCTCCGACGTCGTATATCTGTCGAACGTCCCCCAGATGAACCTCATATGGCCCGACGCGGCGATGTACTACAACAACGGCCTCCTCTGCGGCTCGCAGTTCACCTACCCCACCTCCTACTACGACATGAGCCGCTACAACACGCTCTACAACCGCTTCGTGCAGCTCTACGGAGCGCCCGTCAGCACCGGCAACAGCGGCGGAATCGTCTCCGCCACCTGGTTCGGAGGGGACAACCGCTTCGTTACCATCGAGTTCAACGGCAGCTACGGCAACTACTACACGACCCTCTCATTCGGAATGTAGCCCCCTGTCTCTCCAAAGACACCCTTCATCGCATTATCTTTACAATTACCTGTAAATGAAACGCTCCGCCGGCATTTCCTTCAACGGGGCAACCCTGGTTCTCGCGGGGTTGCTCCTTGTTACGTTCGCAGCCTTCCTGGGCCAGACCATGTTCTACTCCAAAGGGGAGCCGAGGGAGGCGGTAGTGGCCGTCTCAATGCTCAACCAGGGGAACTGGATCCTTCCCGTCAGCGTAGGGGCCGACATTCCCTACAAGCCCCCGATGCTCGCCTGGATTATCGCGGTCTTCGGCTGGCTCAACGGCGGACACGTCACGGAGTTCCTGTCGCGCCTCCCGTCGGCGCTCGCCGCGACGGCGATGATTCTCTGCGTCTTCCGCTTCTACAGCCGCCGGACTACCGCCGGACTGGCGGTCGCGACGGCCTTCATAACCATGACGGCCTTCGAGGTTCACCGCGCCGCGACCTCCTGCCGCGTCGACATGCTCCTCTGCTGCTTCACCGTCCTGGCGATTCTCGCCATGGCGCGCCACTGGGAGCGGCAGCCGGGGCGCTGGCAGCTACCCTGGACCGGCATACTGCTGATGTCGTTAGGGGTGCTGACGAAAGGCCCGGTCGGGATGATTATCCCCTGCCTGGTAATCGGCGTATGGCGCCTGGCGCAGCGCGACCCATTCTGGCACACATTCATCACCCTGCTTCTGAGCGGTCTCCTCTCGCTGGTGCTTCCGGCGCTATGGTACGTCGCGGCCTACCGGCAGGGTGGCGACGAGTTCCTGCGTCTCGCGATGGAAGAGAATTTCGGCCGCTTTACCGGGCAGATGTCCTATGACTCCCACAAGAACGGCCTCTGGTACTACTTCGCGATGCTCCCCGCCGGTATGGCCCCCTGGACGCTCCTGGCGATCATCTCCCTCTTCGCCTGGAAGAAGTTCCGCTACGGCATCCTGAAACTCAAATGGCGCGACCTGGTGAGCAACGACCCCGCGGGGCTGCTGGCGCTCTGCGCGTGCGTGATCGTGTTCCTTTTCTACTGCGTCCCGCAGAGCAAGCGCGGGGTCTACCTCCTGCCGATGTACCCCTTCCTGGCCTACTGGATGGCGTTCTACATGCGCTGGCTGGCCGGAAAGACTACCCGCGTGCTGAAAGCCTTCGGGTGGATTATCGCCCTGTTGGGCGCCCTCGTGCCCCTGCTGCTCCTATGCGCCCTCTTCGGCTGGCTCCCCGAAACCGCGTCGCATCCGGCAATTGACGCCTCCCTGGAGGAGCTGCGGATGCTCGGGACGCGGTTCGCCGCCCCGCTGACCTGCTGCCTCTGCTTCCTCGTGTGCCTCTCGACTATCAAAGTCATAGCGCGGGGCGACAACCGCCAGATTATCCAGTGGACCCTCATCGACGTGATGCTCATCTACTGGGTATTCTCCGCCGCCATACAGCCCGCGGCCCTCAACCCCAAGAGCGACTATCCCCTGGCTCAGGCCGTTGCCGACCGGGCGCTCCCCGGCGAGCCGGTCTACAGCTATGTCGACGACCGCATGCTCCGCTTCTACCAGGTCAATTTTTACACTAATGACGGCCTGACCGTGCTCGACAGCGCCCGCGTGGCGCGCCACACCCCCTCCCAGGGGCTCGTACTCGTCGCCCGACGCGACTCCGCGGCCTTCAACCGGATGCTACCCGCCGACCTGCCGCGCCGCGTCATCATGCGCTCGTCCCGCCGCAGCTCCGACCTGCGCTCCCCGGTGCTGGTCTACCGCCTCAACCCGATGAACATGTAACCCATCCATGGACTACGAAATACGCCCTCTGCAACTGCGCCTGATGAAGATTTTGCAGGCTGTCGACGCCGTGTGCCGCGAGCACGGCCTCAGATACTACATAATCGCCGGAACCCTCCTCGGAGCGGTACGCCACGGCGGCTTCATACCCTGGGACGACGACCTCGACATCGGTATGCCCCGCCCCGACTACGACAGGCTCCTCGCCCACTGGAAGGAATGGCTCCCGAAGCACCTCGAACTGATCGGCCCGGAAAGCGACCCCGACTACCCCTTCCCGTTCAGCAAGATACAGGACGCCGAGACAACCCTTATCGAGAGCAAGCATTTCGGGTATCTCGGAGGGGTATATCTCGACGTATTCCCCCTCGACGGGATGACCGACAGCGCCCCGGCCCGCCGCTCCCATTTCACCCGCTACAAGTTCTACCGCAGGGCGCTCTACCTGATATACCGCGACCCCTACCGCCACGGCCACGGGCCGTCGAGTTGGTTCCCCCTGCTGACGCGCCGCCTCTTCACCCGCGCCGGGCTCCACGCTAAGCTGCAGCGCATCTTCCGCGAATACCCCTACGAGGAGTCCCCCTCCGTCGTCGAGCACGACAACGGCTCCCACGGCGTCCTCCCCAAGCAGTGGGTCGAGCCCGCCCGCGAAATCCTCTTCGAAGGCATCCCCTTCAAGACCTTCGCCGAGCCGGAGAAATACCTCGCCTACACCTACGGCGACTACATGACCCTCCCCCCCGCCGACAAGCGCCACCAGCACCGCTTCTACTACCTCGACCTCGGAAAACCCTACCGGGCGGCCCAGGCGGTCGGCAGGCCGCCGGTTGAAGGTTGAAGGTTTAGGCCCGGCTTACGCCGGGCTGTTTAGAAGATACTCTGGCTTTTGAAAAGATAGGAGGCCGCTCGCTTACGCTCGCTCCACAGAACGGAGATACTGACGGCTTCCGCCTTTCGCTCCCAGTCCTCCCAGTCCTCCCTGTCTTCCCATCTCTCCCAAATCTCCCATTCCCCTCTTGGTGCGCGAGGCCTAAGCCGAGCGAAGAGGCAGAAAACAAAGGCGGCCCTCCCCGCGCGGGGAGGGCCGCCTTTGTTTATTGCCCCGGTATCAGTCGCGGTTGGAACCGAAGAAGCGGAGCAGGTAGAGGAAGAGGTTGATGAAGTCGAGGTAGAGGCTCAGGGCGCCCCAGGTAGCGAGGCGGCCGTCGGCCATCGCAGGGTACTGCTGGGTCATCTGCTTGATTTTCTGAGTGTCCCAGGCGGTAAGGCCGATGAAAATCAGCACTCCGAGGCCGCTGACAATCCATTCAAGGGTCGAGTTGGCCCAGAACATATTGACAACCAAGAGGATAATCAGCCCGAAGAGCGCCATGTAGAGCAGCGAGCCGATTTTCGTAAGGTCGCGGTTGGTGAAGTACCCGTAGACACTCATCGCGCCGAAGGTCCCGGCGGTAATCAGAAAGGTCTTGAAGATGCTCGCGAAGCTGAACGCCAGGAAGATAATCGACAGCGTAAGGCCGTTGACAATCGCGAATAGGTAGAACAGCCCGGTCGACATCGCCGGGGAGAGCTTGTTGAGGCGGGCTGTGATGAAGAACACCAGGCCCAGCTCCAGGATCGCGAGACCCCAGTAAACCCAGCGGTGGGTAGCGATATAGTATGCCACGTTGGCTTCCGTGCCCCATGCGGCGGCGAGCCACGCGGTCAGGGCGGTAACGAGGAGAGCCATGAACATCTTGACGTAAACCGACTTCATGACGCTCGACACCTTCGCGTCGAGCGACTGCGGATTCCGTCCGTCGTAATAGTCAGTCTGATAGTAACTCATATTCCGAATAAAATTATTTCACAATTAAATACAAACATTGTCGCGCATTGGTTCGCGGCTTTACATACGTTCCGGGACGCGGATGCCGAGCAGCGCCATAGCGGCTTTGACCACGCGGGAGGTCTGGTCGCAGAGGGTCAGGCGCAGCGAGCGCGTCGGCTCGTCCTCCTCGCCCAGGATGGTGTAGTCGTGGTAGAACTGGTTAAACTGCTTCACCAGGTCGTAGGCGTAGTTGGCGATGAGCGCCGGAGAGAATGTGCGTCCGGCCTCCTGAACGGTCGAGGGGAAGTCGGCCAGCGTCTGAATCAGAGCGATTTCCTTGTCGTTGGGGACGACGGAGGAGTAGTCGCCGATTGCGAAACCCTTCTCCGCCGCCTTGCGGAGCACCGAGCGGATGCGGGCGTAGGTGTACTGGATGAAGGGCCCCGTGTTGCCGTTGAAGTCGATCGACTCCTTGGGGTTGAAGAGCATGTTCTTGCGGGGGTCGACCTTCAGCAGGAAATATTTCAGAGCGCCCATACCGACGGTCTCGGCGATTTCGGCAACCTCCTCCTCGCTGAGACCCTGGAGCTTGTCCATCTCGCGGGATACCTCGCGGGCCCCGGTCACCATCTCCTCCATAAGATCGTCGGCGTCGACAACGGTGCCCTCGCGGCTCTTCATCTTCCCTTCGGGAAGCTCAACCATGCCGTAGGAGAAGTGGACGAGGTCCTTGCCCCACTTGAAGCCGAGGCGGTCAAGCAGCAGGGAGAGTACCTGGAAATGGTAGTTCTGCTCGTTGCCGACGACGTAGATCATGCGGTCGATGGGATAGTCGCGGAAACGGAGCTTCGCGGTACCTATGTCCTGGGTCATGTAGACCGAGGTGCCGTCGGCGCGGAGAAGCAGCTTGTGGTCGAGCCCCTCGTTCGTAAGGTCGGCCCATACCGAGCCATCCTCCTTGCGGTACATCAGACCCTTTTCAAGCCCTTCGAGCACCTTTTCCTTCCCTTCGAGGTAGGTCTGGCTCTCGTAGTAGATTTTGTCGAAATCGACTCCCAGGCGCTTGTAGGTCTGGTCGAATCCGGCGTAAACCCAGGAGTTCATACGCTCCCAGAGGCCGCGGATTTCCGGGTCGCCGGCCTCCCAGCGGCGGAGCATGTCGCGGGCCTCGGCCATCAGCGTAGAGCGCTTCTCGGCCTCCTCGGCGGGGATGTTCTCGCGCTCGGCGATTTCCTTTACCTCGGCGCGGTAGTGCTTGTCGAAGAGCACGTAGAAGTCGCCTATCAGATGGTCACCCTTCTTGCCGGTCGATTCGGGGGTCGCCCCGTCGCCCCATTTCTGCCAGGCGAGCATCGACTTGCAGATATGGATTCCGCGGTCGTTGACGATGTTGGTTTTCACCACCTTGTTGCCGCACGCCTCGAGGATGCGGCTCAGGGAGTAGCCTAAGAGGTTGTTGCGGACGTGGCCCAGGTGGAGGGGCTTGTTGGTGTTGGGCGAGGAATATTCGACCATCACCAGCGGAGAGTTTTCGGTGACGGGAACGGAGCCGTAGTCGGGAGTCTCGGCGATATGGGCGAGCACCTTGTTCCAGTAGGTAGGCTCGACAACGATGTTGAGGAACCCCTTGACTGTGTTGAAGCGGGCGACCGCCGGCTCGTTCTCGACGAGCCACTGGCCGATTTCCGCTCCGACGGCCTCGGGGGCCTTGCGGGCGGCTTTAACCCAGGGGAAAACGACTACGGTAAGGTTCCCCTCGAACTCCTTGCGGGTGGCCTGGGGAACTATGGTGGCGGCATCGGCGTCGATGCCGTAGAGAGCCTTGACGGCTTTGGCTACGCCTTCGGCGATAATCTGGTCGATAGACATTTAATAGTTACAGATTGGTATTTTTAGATAGACAGTCTGCGGAGAGTGTTGAGCAGTTCCTGGTTGATGGGCTTGTCGTTCTTGATGGCTTTCGAGAAGGGGACGTAGACAATCTCGTCGTTCTTGATGCCGATCATGACGTTGCGCTGGTCGTCGAGCAGGGCATCGATCGCGGCGGCGCCCATGCGGGAGGCGAGGATGCGGTCGCAGGCCGTCGGCGAGCCGCCGCGCTGGAGATGGCCGAGAATCGAGACGCGCACGTCGTAGGCGGGATACTCCTCCTCCACGCGCTTGGCTATTCCCATGGCGCCCCCGGTAACGGGGCTTTCGGCCACGAGCACGATCGACGAGTTCTTGCTCTTGCGGAAGCCGTTCTGGATCAGCTCGGCGAGCTGGTCGGTCTGGGTAGAGATTTCGGGGATGATGGCGGCCTCGGCACCGGCGGCGATCGCGCCGTTGAGGGCCAGGAAGCCGGCGTCGCGGCCCATCACCTCGACGAAGAAGAGGCGCTCGTGGGAGGTCGCGGTGTCGCGGATTTTGTCGACGCACTCCATGATGGTGTTCAGCGCCGTATCGTAGCCGATCGTGTGGTCAGTCCCGTAGAGGTCGTTGTCGATGGTGCCGGGAAGGCCGATGATCGGGAAATTGAACTCGTTTGCGAAGATGCGCGCGCCGGTCAGGGAGCCGTCGCCGCCGATCACCACCAGGGCGTCGATGCCGTGGGAGCGGAGAGTGTCGTAGGCGAGCTGGCGCCCTTCGGGAGTCTGGAACTCCTTGCATCGGGCGGTTTTGAGAATCGTGCCGCCGCGCTGGATGATGTTAGACACATTGGCAGTCGAGAACTCCACGATCTCGTCGGTGATGAGACCCTTGTAGCCGCGGTAGATGCCCATGACTTTGAATCCGCTGAAGATGGCCGAGCGGGTGACGGCGCGGATTGCGGCATTCATGCCGGGAGCGTCGCCCCCGGAGGTCAGTATGCCTATGCACTTGATTTCTGACATGACAAAAAAGTATGTTGACGTTTTAAACCACAAAAATACAAAAAAAGCCGCGCCCGCGCCGCGCATCCGAGCCTCTTTTATGTTTTTTAAGCATACTTGGAAATTTTAAGCCGAGGGGAGGGGGCGTAAATGGATGAGATTTTGTAATTTTGCCGTTCAACCGCGCACCCCGCGCCCGTCAACGGGCCCGACAATCCGCGACAATGGAACTCAACCTGACTATCGACCAAGGTAACAGCTCGGCAAAAATCGTGCTGTGGGACGGCCTGGAGGCCGTCGAGAAGCTGACGGTGGGAAAACTGACCCGCGAAACGCTTGAGGAAGTGGTGGAACGCTGCCGCCCGGCCAGGGCGCTGGTGTGCTCCGTCACCGGTAACGGCCCCCGCATGGCCCGCTGGCTCGGCGAGCGCGGCGTCGAGGCTCGGGAGGTTACCGCCGGGATGCCCCTCCCGATCAAGATAGGCTACTCTACCCCGCAGACCCTGGGCGAGGACCGCGTCGCGGCGGCCGCCGGAGCCTGGAGCCTCTTTCCGGGGGAGATGTCGCTGGTGGTCGACATGGGGACCGCCGTCACCTACGACGTAGTGACCGCCGAGGGGGTCTACCTCGGGGGTAACATCGCCCCGGGGGTCGGGATGCGCCTGCGCGCCCTGCGCAGCTTCACGGCGCGCCTGCCGGAAGTCGGCGGCTACGGGGAGACCCCCGTTTTCGGAACCGACACGGTGACGGCCATGCGCGCCGGGGCGATACGCGGCGTGGTCAGCGAAATCGCCTATTACCGCTCGCAGCTCCCGCAGGGGGCGCGGGTAGTGCTCACCGGAGGATGGGCCGAGCGCGTCGGCCAGTTCCTCGACTTCCCTGTGACCATCGACTCCTGCCTGGTCACCAAGGGCTTACTTAGTATCCTGCTTTACAATGAAAATAAGCTTTCCCAGTAGGCTTTCAGCCTTAGTCCTCGCCGGAGCGGCGCTGCTTTCCGCCGCGGCCCAGAACTCCACCGTGACCCCCTACTCGCGCTTCGGCTACGGCGTGCTCGAGCAGCAGGCCAACACCCAGCAGCGCGGCATGGGCGGAGTAGGCATCGCGATGCGCTCCGGCCGCCAGATCAACTTCATGAACCCCGCCTCGTACGCCACGATCGACTCGCTGACGTTCCTCTTCGACATCGCCGCCAACACGAAGATGCTCAAGACAGAGGAGGGGGCCGAGAGCGGCAAGAACTTCACCGGGGGCCTGGACTACGCCGTGATGCAGTTCCCGATCACCAAGTACGGGGGCGCGGCCATCGGCCTGGTGCCCTGGTCTCAGGTAGGATACAGCTTCGGCAACGAGATTGTCAACGGCGAGAACTCCCGGCAGGGCTCGGGAACTGTCAGCGAGCTGTTCCTCGGCCTCAGCGCCCGCCCCTTCAAGGGTTTCACCCTGGGCGTCAACATCAGCTATATGTTCGGCACCCTGCTCAACGACAACTACGTCCTGGCGCAGAACGGAACGACAAGCTCGACATCGCTCTTCGAGCGCGTGATGGAAATCCGCGACTGGAACATCCGCGCCGGAGTGCAGTACGGCTTCAACGTCAGCCGCGACACGCGCCTCACCCTCGGCGTGATTTACGAGCCTGAGAAAGACTTCCACGGCAACTCCTACGGGACGAAGTACGACGTAGGCTCCGACACCGCCCCGACAGAGGAGGAAATCGACGGCACCAAGAAGATGAACGGGCGCTACACCAAGGCCGCGACCTACGGCGCGGGCGTCAACGTCGAATGGGGCAACCGCCTGATTGCCGAGGTAGACTTCTCGTACCAGCCCTGGAAGAACGCCAAATACACCTCCCTGCCGGGCTACGAGCCGGCGTTCGGGGAGAACGGAACGCGCTTCGACAACCGCTGGCGCGTAGGAGCCGGCGCGCAGTGGATCACCAACCCGCGCGGCAACTACCTGCAGCGCATGAACTTCCGCCTGGGGGGCTACTACTGCCACGACTATCTCCAGGTAGCTGGCAACAACGTTTTCGAGCGCGGCGTGAGCCTCGGCGTCGGGCTTCCGGCCCCGTCGCAGAAGACGCTCGTCAACCTCGCCTTCGAATGGCGCAACCGCCAGGCTACCCCCGCCGCCCTGGTAAAGGAGAACTATTTCGTAATCACCCTCGGCATCAACTTCAACGAACTCTGGTTCTGGCAGAGCAAAATCCGCTAAATCGGCTGACGCGATGAATGTCGGGAATTTCGGAATGAGAAGCCTGTTTTTCGCCGCGGCCTCCGCGGCGGCCCTCCTTATGGCCGGATGCCGGGAGGACAAGCGGGAGACCATCGCCATCTCTGCCGACCCGGAGACTTTCCCGACGATGCGCACCGTCAACGTCTCGACCCTCATCAGCGATTCGGGCTACACGCGCTACCATATCACAGCCCCGCTGTGGCTTATGTTCGAGGAGGCCCGCGAACCCCACTGGGTTTTCCCCGAGGGGATGTACATGGTGAAGTTCGACAACGACATGAAGGAGAACGGCACCTTCACGGCTGATACCGCGACCTATTTCAGCCAGAAACGCCTCTGGCGCTTCGACCGCAACGTGCGCTACCGCTCCGTCGACGGCGACCGGCTCCTGACCCAGCAGCTTTTCTGGGACCAGAACAAGCAGAAGGTCTACTCCGACTCGTTCATCCACCTCGAACGCGCCGACCGCACAATCGAGGGGTACGGCTTCGAGGCGGACCAGAATATGCGCGACTACACCGTCCACCGCCCCTCAGGCATCTTCCCGACCTCAGCCTTCCGCAAGGAAAAGGGAGCGCAGAAGGAGGAAACGCGGAAAGAAGAAACGCGAAAGGAAGAGGTACAGGAAGTACAAAAGGAGGGAGTACAAAAAGAATAAGCGAAAAATGGATACCATAACCTTCGACCCCGTCTGGCTGGCGATCACGCTTGTGTCGCTGGCGTTCTCTGCGCTGTTTTCCGGAATAGAAATAGCGTTCGTCACCGGCGACCGCGTCCGGGTGGAACTTGACGTGCAGCAGGGGGGCTTCACCGGCCGGCTGCTCGACCTGTTTTACTCCAATTCGGAATTTTTCATCTCCACCATCCTGGTAGGCAACAACATAGCGCTTGTCGTCTACGGTATGGGAGCCGCCAAGTTCATCGAGCCGTGGCTGATGGCAAACCTATCTTCGGAGGCTCTCGTGCTGCTGTTCCAGACGCTGATTTCCACCGGCATAATCCTCATAACCGGGGAGTTCCTGCCCAAAACCATCTTCCGCATCAACCCGAACCGCTCGCTGAAGATGGTCGCGCCCTTCACCGCCCTGATTTACACGCTGCTCTACCCGATTTCCCTCTTCACGACCTGGCTGTCGAAAACGCTGATGCGCCTCTGCGGCATCAAAAGCGGCTCGGGGAAGCTCGGGCTGCTGAGCATGACCGACCTCAACGACTACCTCGAACAGACAATCGACGAGAACGCCGAGAAGAAGGCGGAAGTGGAGAACGAGGTCAAAATCTTCCATAACGCGCTCGATTTCTCGCAGACCCACCTTCGCGACTGCATGACGCCGCGCAACGAAATAGTGGCGGTCGATATCGAGGAGACAACCCGCGAGGAGCTGTCGAAGCTCTTCACCGAATCGGGGCGCTCCAAGATACTGGTATTCAAGGGGGACATAGACAACGTCGTGGGCTATATCCACGTCAGCGAGCTGTTCCGCCCCGGGGTCGAATGGCGCGAGCAGGTAAAGGAGGTCGTTTTCGCCCCTGAGACCCTTATGGCCAACAAGATGATGCGCCGCCTCCTTGCCGAGAAGCGCTCGATCGCCGTCATCGTCGACGAGTTCGGGGGCACGGCGGGGATGGTTACCCTGGAGGACCTGGTAGAGGAAATCTGCGGCGACATCCAGGACGAACACGACTCTACCTCGCTCGTAGAGCGCCGCCTGGGAGAGAACCGCTGGGAGTTCTCCGGGCGCATCGAAATCGAATACCTCAACGAGAAATACCATCTCGACATCCCGGAGGATGAGGAATACCAGACCCTCGCGGGTTATATCCTCTTCTCGACGGGCAAAATTCCCGACACGGGGGACGTTATCGAGCTCAACGACCTCCGCCTGGAGATCACCAAGAAGAGCGCCACCCGCCTGGAGCTGATTACCATCCAAAAGAATTAAGGGAAGCCGGGAAGACCGGGAAAAGGGGCCACAGAGGGGAGGCCGCTCGCTTACGCTCGCTCCACAGAACGTAGATACTTCCGGCCGGCGGAAACGAGGAAAGGAATGGGTTTTGAGCGCCCGAAGAGGGCGGTCAGAGGCCCAGGAGGTCGCGGTGGATATCGAGGGCGGCCTTGATGTTGGGGGCGGAGACGGGGAGGTTGACTTCGGGGCTGCCTATGGAGCGGAGGAGGGTGAAGTTGACGATGCCCTGGGTGGTGTTCTTCTTGTCGCGCTCCATGTAGCCGAGGAGGCGGGGGTAATCGTCGCAGGTAAACTCGAACGCGCCGTAGTTTTCGCGGATGTAAGCGGCGATTTTGTGAAGCTCGTCTGAGGGGAAACCAAGCTCCATATGCGACAGCACGAGGGCCGCCACCATCCCCTGCGCGACGGCGTAGCCGTGGGAGAGGGGCGACTTGCGCCACATCGCCAGCTCCTCGAAGGCGTGGGCGAAGGTATGGCCGAAATTCAGGGCATGGCGCAGACCTCGGTCCTCGGGGTCCTCGGAAACATATCTGATTTTTACCTCTACGCTCTCCTCAATCAGTTTCAGGAGAGGGTCCGGCTCGTAGCGGGTGACATCGTAGGCCAGGAGGCGGGCTGTCATCTCCGGGGAGGTCAGGAGGGCGTGTTTCAGCATCTCGGCGTAGCCATTGAGCAGTTCCTCGGAGCCGAGAGTACGGAAGAAGGTAGTCGAGACAATCACCATCTCCGCGTCAGCGAAGACCCCTACCTCGTTTTTAAGCTCGTTGAAGTTGATGCCGGTCTTTGCCCCGACAGAAGCGTCAACGGCGGCGAGAAGGGTCGTAGGGACGTTCAGGAAGGGGATTCCGCGGCGGAATGTCGCGGCGGCGAAGCCGCCGGTGTCGGAGACGATGCCTCCGCCGAGGTTTATGAGGAGGGAGTTGCGGTTGGCTCCCGCGTCGCCTAACTCTTTCCAGACCGCCGAGAGGGTCGGGAGGGTCTTGTAAGTCTCACCGGCGCGGATTGTGATAATCCAGGCGTCGCTGACGGTCTTCGACTCCTCCAGCATACGGGGAAGCACGAACGACTTTGTATTGACATCGACCAGTACGAACACCGACGAGGGGTTCATCTTCCCGGCGATTTCGTCAATCGCCTGGGCAACGTGGTTTGTAAAGAGCAGGTTCTTCTTCATAATACGCAGAATTTCAGTTTCCGAGCAGCCCCGGGAGCGCGTCGGCGAAAGCCTCCATCGAGGGGAAGACAATGTCGGCCCCGGCATCCCACATATCCTGTTCGGGAATAGGGCCGGTAGTGACAGCGACGGTGAAGGCGCCGGAAGCGGCACCCGCCTTCACCCCCAGCGGAGCGTTCTCGACAACCATCGCCTCGGAGGGGAGGACACCCGCCTTGCTCATCGCCAACAGGTAAGGTTCCGGATCCGGCTTGCCGCGGCTGACGTCGCGGGAGGTTACCATCATCCCCTGCTCGAACGCTCCGGGAAACTCCCCGGCGAGGCGTCCGATTGTGGATTTCTGGCCCGACCCGGTCACCAGGACGCGCTTTATCCCTCGTTCTTTCAGAATTTCAAGCATCCGGGCGGCTCCCGGCATCACCGGGACACGGGGCAACTCATTAAAATAACCAGTCTTGCGGGCATAAAGTTCTGTCTTTTCCTGTTCGGTAGCCGGGCGCCCCAGCTCGCGGCGGAAAATCAGGTCGATTGTCGCGGCGCCGGTCATCCCCTCGTAGCCGAAAAACTCCTCCAGCCCGCAGTCGATTCCGAGTTCCGACACCATGCGCCGCCACGCGCGGGCGTGGGAGGGCATCGAGTCGAGGAGCGTGCCGTCCATATCAATGAGGGCGGCCTTGATATTCAGCGGTTCGCGGGGAGCGCCACCGCGCGCCCTTACTTCGTATGTCTCTTTCATTTCTTATAGTTTCCGGAATGGATTCGGTAGACCGTTTCCCGGGTAAGACCCAGGAAAGAAGCGATTTGGGTCAGGTTAGCCACCTTCGGGAGCTTCGGGAAGCGAGTAATGGCCCAACGGTACAGCTCCGGGGCCTTGCATGTCTGGCTCATATAGAGCCGCTCCTCGAGGAGGGAGCAGTGCATCGCGAGAGCGACGTTCAGGAACAGCATCGCCTCGCTTTCGATAATCGTTCCTTCCTCTTTCAGAATATCCTTGACAGACGGGGGGATATAGAGGAGCTTGGTAGGTTCCAGGAACTCTATCGCGATGGTTTCCGGCTCCCTGGTCAACCCGACACGGGAGAGATGCACAAACTCCTCGTCGAAAGCGAAAGACACCGTATGGTCCTTACCGCCATGCATAAAACAGACCCGCGCGGCCCCTGTAATAATAAAGAAAGCGCGGGTTGAGAGCGTAGCCGCGCCGGTAATTCGCTCGCCGCGGGCGAAAGAGCGCTCGCGCATAGCGTTTCTGAGGCGCTCCTCCCCCTCGGGGGTCAGCGTCGCGAAGCGTTTTATGATGTCGATAGGATGGTTCATCAGCGGAGGAGAATGAGGGTTTCAGGGCGGATTTTGACCGAATACGGGGTCGCGGAAACCCTCGGCCGCGGACCGCCGCTGTAATAGAAAGTCTTCTGCGTGTCCCAGGAGGGAAGGTCGAGCCTGACGGTCTTGCCGGAGGGCACCGCGACCCTGCGGACGATCCTGCGGCGGTGGATTTCCCGGCCCGCGGAGTCGAGGTATAGAATCGTGAAACGCACCTCGGCTGCCTCCCGGGGAGCATTGTTCTGAAGGAACAGAGTCTCCTTCGTGGCCCGGAGCGTTTTCTCGTAGCCGTAGAAACGGATGGAGGCGGTATCGGCAGTTAGGGAGAGGGTATCGAGAGCCGGAACTTCGGAGGGCGCGGCAGGGATTTCCGCGGGGCGCAGACCGCGGGCCGTTGTCCGCTGGGCGGACAGGGGGAGAGCCGTCGCGGCGAGAAGAATCAGGAGGAGAAGCGGTTTCATAGCGCGCGGGGTATGGGTGGAGGGGAGGAGGGGGACTGGGGCCATACGCGGAGCAGCCCCTCGTTGGCCGCCTCGGCCCCCTGCCGGTCGACAGTCAGAGGAGCGCGGAACATATACGGCAGGAGCTTCCAGAGGCGTATCCTCAGCTTTCCCCTCTTTGGGAGAATCAGGAGCCTGGAATCATCGGAAGCCTTGAAGGTAAACTTCTTAGGGGAGGTCAGATCCGCGCCGTCGACTTTGGTAAACAGCTCGCCGACATAGGTATCCGGCTCACCGGCGGGGCGCATGCGCCCCATGACCGTCCCGGGCCTCACAGCCGGAGTCCGCGCCTCGACGACCTTCAGCAGCAGCTCACCGCCGTTGCCGGAAGGGATAACGGCCACAGCCTCCTCGCCCTCTGTCGCGCGGTAAATCCCCGCGACGGGGATGCCAGACGAGGCAATCGCGGCCCGCATCTCCGCCTCCGTCTCCCCATTGGCAGGGAAAAAGGAGGCGGACATAAGAGCGGTCAGAGACAAGCGCCTTATTATCAGGTTAATCGCGGACATTGGCGGTTAGAGAGGAAAATCAGGGAGGAGCTGGGATGAACCGGCCGCTCAGGAGCGGTTGAACTTGTAGGAGAAGCCGATCGAGAGGATTTCCTTCAACTGCCAGTGGCGCCATCCCTCGACCTCCGGGGCCTGGAGCGACTGGTAGCGCAGATGGGCGAAAATCCTGGCAGACAGGAACTTGTTGATATTGAAGGTAATCGTGTTTTCCCAGTCGCCGGTAAGCTGCTCGTAGTCGGTGAACACAAACAGGCGCGAGAAATACTCGATATTGTAGGCCAGTTTCCAGCGCAGGGTCAGCTCCGAGGAGGAACCGTACTCGCTCTTCGTCCTGCGCCCTTCCTCGATACCGAAGCTCTTGGGGTCCAGCTTTGTATCGTTGATACAGGTTTTGAGGTTGTAGGAGAGCGGGGCTATCGAGGCGTTGAACTGGAGGGTCTTTTTCGGATTCTCGTAGGCATACGTCATACCGAGGCCGACGGTCAGGTCGCCGGGAGAGAGGAAAGAGGCGGTCATCACGTCGGAATTGACCTTGTAGTTGTTCAGGAGCTGCGTCTTGAACTGGGCGGTCAGCGAGTAGTACCAGCGCTTTGCAGCCTTGTAACCGAACTTGGTGTTGATCTGCAGGAGGTCTTCCGAGATATTGTAGTCGTGGACCTTGTCCTCCGGGGCGTTGTTGACGCCGAGCTTGTAGGCGAAATAAGTCTCGAAAATCAGGTTGGGATGGTACGCCGGGTTCAGCTTCACGTTGTAAACCACGTTGGCTATCATGTTGAGATTCGACTTACCGCCCTGGTACCAGTTGGGGGAGATATACGCCTGGGAGAACTGCAACGAGGCGTCGAAAGTCTTGAGCCAGTGGATTTTCTTCACGGGGGGAGCCTCGCCGACGAGGGTCACCATCTGCTTCTTGTCGCGCTCGAACTCCGTGACGTGGATTTTGGCCTGCTCGGGGTCGACGGTCATCTTGAACTCCTTGGGGGGCCTCGGGAGTGTCGCCTGGTTGTATCGCACCAGCTCGGGGTGGGCGATCATATACTGCTGAATAAAAGCCCTGACGCGGGAGTCTCGCGCGACAGTGCGGTCGGCCCAAGTCGTGGCGTCCCAGTTGTCGTTGTAGCGCTCTTCGAGGGGGTTGAAGGCCTTTGCCGGAGCCTGGAGGGAGTAGGTGTCGAAAATCGCCGGCATAAATGCCGTGCGCGGCAGGAGCAGGTCCTCCACAATCAGGTTGGTATCGACAGGGAACTCCCAGGGGCCGACGGGTAGCGGCTCATGGTCGCGGGGAGATGCCTCATCCTCGTCGTCGAGGTCGATCGTCTCTCCGTTGGCATAGGTCTCGTCGAAAAGCGACTGTGCCTTTGCCCCGGCAGGAGCAAAGGCATAGGCAACGGCAGCCGCCGCGAGCGCGACGGCGACCTTATAGGGGGCGTAACGCATTAACGAATAGCTATATAATAGTTTTCAAACAGACTCTTATTCCTCGTCCTCGCGCATGTTGTGGAAGACCTGGGTAACGTCGTCGTCCTCCTCGAGCTTCTCCAGGAGCTTGTCGATGCTCTCGCGCTGCTCGGGGGTTATTTCCTTGAGGTCGTTGGGGATGCGTACGAACTCGGTGCTGATGATTTCGAAGCCGTTCTCCTCGAGGTACTTCTGGATGTTGGAATAGTCCTCGAACACACCGGTGAGGATGATGGCGCCGTCTTCGTCGGCCTCGACCTCCTCTACGCCGCAGTCAATCAGTTCGAGTTCGAGATCCTCGAGCGACATTTCGGGCTTAGCCTGGATTTTGAGCACAACCTTGTGGTCGAAGAGGAAGGTAAGGGAGCCCTGGGTGCCGAGCGAGCCGCCGTGCTTGGTGAAGTAGGAGCGGACGTTTGCGACGGTACGGGTGTTGTTGTCGGTAGCAGCCTCAACGAAGATGGCGATTCCGTGGGGACCGTATCCCTCGTAGGTGATTTCCTTATAGTCCTTGGAGTCCTTGTCGGTAGCCTTCTTGATTGCGCGCTCAACGGTGTCCTTGGGCATGTTCTCGGACTTGGCGTTCTGCATCAGGGCGCGGAGGCGGGGGTTGGTCGCGGGGTCGGGACCGCCGGCCTTAACGGCGATGGTGATTTCCTTGCCGATACGGGTGAAGGTCTTCGACATATTGCCCCAGCGTTTGAGCTTGCGGGCCTTGCGGTATTCAAATGCTCTTCCCATGGAAGTGTTTCAGTTTTTTATTATGATGGTTTATTATTCTTTCGGTTAACGGAGCTGGGCGCCGAGGTTTTTCTCGAGGCTTGCGACGATGCGGCCCATTGCCTGCTCGATCTGCTTGTCCTGGAGGGTCTTTTCGAAGTCCTGGAGGGTAATCGAGATCGCGTAGCTCTTCTTCCCGGCGGGGAGGTTCTTCCCTTCGTAGACGTCGAAGAGCTCGACGCCGCGAAGGAGCTTGCGCTCTGCCTGGCGCACGGTCTGCTCTACCTGCTCCATGGTCACGGCGGAGTCGAGGAGCAGCGCGAGGTCGCGCTTGACGGGCTGGGTCTTGGGGAGTGGCGCGAAGGTCACCTTCTTCTTCGAGGCGAGCTTGACGAGAGCCGTCCATTCAAGTTCGGCGAAATATACATGGCGGTCGATGTCGGCCTTTTTCAGAATCGCGCGGGAGACCTGGCCCATATATCCGAGCACCTTCCCGTCGCGGGTCGCGATTGTAAGGGAGGCGTCGAAGATGTTGTTACCCTCGGTATGCGACAGCACAATTTCACCGGCGGCGATTCCGAGGCGGGCGAGTATGTTGGCGCACGCACCCTTGAGGTCGAAGAAGGTCGCTTCCTCAGCCTGGCGCGCCCAGTTGGCGGGGCGGGTGTTGCCGGTCATCCAAAGGGCGAGGCGCTGGCGCTCGCTGAAGGGGGCCAGTGGAGCCTCGGCGGTCGACTCGGCGGCGGGGTCGCGGAAGTAGCAGTTGCCGAACTCGTAGAACATCAGGTCCTCGGCCTTGCGGTTGACGTTGTGGGCGATGCTTTCGAGGCCCCCGAAGAGGAGCGTCTGGCGCATCGCGCCGAGGTCGGAGCTGAGGGGGTTGAGGAGCTCGACGCAGCGGTCGGCGGGATAGAGGTCAAGCCCTTCGTAATAGCTCTTCGAGGTCAGCGAGTTGTTGAGAATCTCGTTGAAGCCCTGGGCTGTAAGCTGCTCGGAAATCAGGCGCTGGAGGTCGTCGGAAGCGTCTGTGAGGGTCTTGAACTGCAGGGAGGAGTGTACTGTCGTCGAGTACTCGACGTTGTTGTAGCCGTAGACGCGGAGCACCTCCTCGACAACGTCGCACGGGCGGCGCACGTCGACGCGGTAGGTCGGCACCTTCAGGTGGAGGAGGTCGTTGTTGTCGACGCACTTCTCGACCGCGATTTCGAGCGAAGCGAGAATCGCCTCAACCTCCTCGGCGGGGATATGCTTGCCGATCAGCGAGTCGAGGTATTTGAGCGACAACTCCACGGGATAGGGGGCTACAGGCTCGGGATAGATGTCGACCGGCTGGCCGCAGATTTCGCCGCCGGCCAGTTCCTTGACCATCAGGGCGGCGAGCTTCAGGGCGTACATCGTGCCGTTGGGGTCGACGCCGCGCTCGTAGCGGAACGACGCGTCGGTCGAGAGGCCGTGGGCGCGGGCGGTGCGGCGGATGCGGGTGGGATGGAAGCAGGCGCTTTCGAGGAAGATGTCGGTAGTCTGCTCCGTCACGCCGGAGTCGAGGCCGCCGAACACTCCGGCGATGCACATCGGCTTCTCCTCGTCGCAAATCATCACGTCGGCGGCGCGGAGCGTGCGCTCTACCCCGTCGAGGGTCGTGAACTTAGTGCCTTCGGGGCAGGTGCGGACGACAATCTTCTCCCCCTTCACCTTCGAGAGGTCGAAGCAGTGGAGGGGCTGGCAGAAGCCGTGGAGTATGTAGTTTGTAATGTCGACGATGTTGTTGATCGGGCGCAGGCCGATGGCGGTCAGGCGGTCGCGGAGCCACTGGGGGCTTTCGGCGACCTTCACGCCGCGGATCGTGAGCCCGGAATAGCGGGAGCATCCCTGCTTGTCGAGCACCTCGACCGTCGCGGCACCCTTGTCGGTGTCGGGGGCGAAAGCCTCGACCGAGGGGCGGCGCAGGTTGCCGTCCTTGAGGTGGCGGCAGAGGTAGGCGTTCAGGTCGCGGGCCGTTCCGTAGTGGGAGGCGGCGTCGACGCGGTTCGGGGTAAGGTCGACCTCGATGCGGTAGTCGCTGCGGAGGTTGAAGAACTCCGCGGCGGGGGTGCCGGGGGCTACCTCGCGGTCAATCACGATTATGCCGTCATGGGATTCACCGACTCCGATTTCATCCTCGGCGCAAATCATTCCGAGCGACTCGACGCCGCGGATTTTGGAGCGCTTGATCTGGAAGGAGTTCCCTTCGGGGTCGTAGAGGGTGGTCCCGACGGTCGCCACGACGACAGTCTGGCCGGCGGCGACGTTGGGCGCGCCGCAGACAATCTGCACCGGGGCGTCCTGGCCCAGGTCGCAGGTAGTGATGTGGAGATGGTCGCTGTTGGGGTGAGCCTCGCAGGTGAGCACCTTGCCGATCACCAGTCCGCGAAGCCCTCCGCGGACCGATTCGACCTCCTCGACGCCGTCGGACTCCAGGCCGATGCTGGTAAGGGCGGCGCACACCTCTTCGGGGGCGAGGTCGAAATCAATATATTCTTTGAGCCAATTGTAAGAAATGTTCATAATCGGGATGTATCTTTCAAACCGCAAAGTTACAACAAATCTCGCAAACCCCAACCAATTCGGGCCAAAAACTCCTTAGAAGAAAAACGGCGTTACGCGTTGCGGGACGGCATCCCCGCCGTCGGCGGAGGCCAGGGAGCACTCGCGGACGGCGTCGGCCGCGGCCAGCCCCTCGGCCCGCAGCCCGTCGGCGGAACCGTCGGAGGGCTCGCCCAGCGCGAAGGCCGCGGCGAGCATCGCGACAGCGTGCTCCAGGGAGCGCTTGACCGCCAGCTCGCGCCCTTTCGGAGCGCCGGAGGAGAGGGTCATGGCCATCCGCAGGGTCGCGGCGGCGGAATAAGGCTCGTCGGGCTTGGGGTCGTCGAAGTCCATGTCGGAGCTTTCGACGGCGTTTCCGAGGCGCATGCAGAGTTCGGCGAACGCCATGCGCACGATGTTGCGGAGCGCCGGGAGCTGGTCGGGGGTCAGGAGCGCCCTCGCCGCGCCCCGCCCCTCGGCCGAACGCGCCCTGAGGGCCGCTACCGCCATGAGTTCGTCTATTATCGTGTTACTGTTTAGATTTATTTCCATTTCTTCCGTTGGTTAAAAGTTTGAAATACAATGACACTCCCCTTGCTTCGGAGATAAAGAAGCGGGGCGCCTCCCCTCGGTTGAGCAGCTCGTCGAGAACCGCGTAGGGGTCCTCTCCGGGCCTGGCCGCCAGCTCGCGCTCGTACCTCTCCCGCAGCTCCTCCCACATCCCCGCGCGCCGCGGGCGGCGTACGCTCCGCAGCTCCCTCTGGTAGCGGAGCTTCCGCCAGGCGTATTCGGTCGACAGATAGTAGGAGGGAGCCGGGGAGGCCACCGCCAGGCTCACAGCCTGCCTGACGGTCATCGGCCTCCCTTCCCGGCTTCCCCGGACAGCCTCCCGGCGCACCGCCCTCAGGAAGTCGCGGTCGCGCCTGTTCACATCATTTAGCATTTTCTCTCGTGTGTTTTTTGATTTGACTGAACAACCGCGAAGTTAATGGCGGGGTTGGGCAAGAACCTTTCCCACCCCGCCACTTTTTTCAGAAAATTTTTCAGGCCGAAAGCAACAGCCTGTCGCGCAGGTTGATGAAATCGCGGTAGGTCGAGAGGAGGTCGTTGATCGAGACGGCGCTGTTGCGCACCTCGCTCTCATAGCGCTCGTGGCCTACGGCGGCGCTGACACTCTTCCCCATCAGCGCGGAGCTTACGCCGGAAACATCCTCGAAAAGCCGAATCTGGGTCTCGAGCATTTCTGCCGCGCCGCTGTTGCCGACCGGGGTCACGACCTGCTTAGGCTCGATGCCGGGGACGGCGTTGTAAGGAATCACCCCGCCGGGAAGGGCCCAGCGGTCGACTATGTCCTCCCACTTCATCCCCTCCGCCTTGCAGCGCGTCGGGAAGAGGAGCACCCCCTTGGCGGCCGCGCCCATCATGTTGTCCATCAGCGTAATCAGGCGGTTGACGTGCTTCTGCTGGTCGATCACGTCCTCGACCAGCGAATGTACCTCCCCGTCGATCAGCGGGTAGAGCTTGACCGCGAAGGGATGTGAGCCTCCGGCAAGGCGGGAATCCTCCTCGCGGAGGAGGGTGCCGTCGGGCGCGAGCCACCGGCAGTGCCATACCGGGGCGCAGTCGGGCCGCGCCTGGACGGCGGGTAGCCCGGCCTTCGCCCGCCGCCGGTTCTCCGCCTCGACGCGCCGGGCCTCCGCGGCCGGAACCACTCGGTAGACAGCCTCCAGGGGGTCGTGGCAGCGGAGTGTCGGGCGGTATTCGAGCGTCCACGCCTCGATTACCCGGCAAAGCCCCTTAGGCGCGTGGTAGAAGGAGACATCCCCCTGCGCGGCGCTCTCGAAGAGGCTCCCCCGCCCCTCCATCGCGCCGTACAGTTCCCGCAGCGCCCTGGCTCGCTCCGCATCCCCGGCGGCGAACCGCGCCAGCAGCTCCTGGAGGCTCATGTCGCGCAGACATCCGACAAGCTCCGCGTCGGTAAGCCTCGGGTCGCGCACCCGGCTGATGAAGAAATAGTCGGGCTGGATATTGTCGACCCACGCGCCGCTCCCTCCCGGGCGCGTCTCCGACCCTACCCTCTGCACCGCCATGCCGGAAATCAGGAACTCCTCCAGCATCCGCGCGTCAAGTTCGTCGAGGCGGTTGCGCTCGTGGCGCGAGGCCAGCTCGCCGCTTTTGGCAGGCTCCTCGGCACGCTCCGCCCGGTAGCGCCCGACAACGCTCTTTACCAGGCGCCGGATCAGGTTGTTGCTCAGGGGCGACCTTCCTCCGACAGCGGCGAGCGCCCCCTCGGTGGTGCGCCGTCCGTGAATGTCGGTAGCGGGGTCGCCCCACTGGTCGCCGTAGGTGAAGCGCCGCTGCCTGCGACGGGCCGCGCGCATGGGGGCCATCGCCTCCCAGCATCCGCGCGCCTGTCTCAAAATCTCGTGGTTTTTCATTGTCTTAAAGTTTAAAGGGTGAAGGGTGAAAGGTGAAGATAATACTTCTTTTCTCTTAAACTTTAACTATTCCCTTCACCTTTCACCCTTCACTTTTCACTTGATTAATACTTTTCTTTGATGAGAGAGAGGGCCCGCTCGTCGAAGCGGTAAAGCTCCTCGCCGGTATCTACCGCCGCCATAAGGCTCTCGACCACCGGGGCGCGCCGCGACGTCGGCCGCGAGAAGAGGCGCAGCCTCCCGTCGGGTTCGAGAACAGCCACAGGTTCGGCCACCCCTCCCGCCCCGAAGCGGCTCGCGCAGCGGCGTGCCGCGGGAGAGTCGGGAGCTACTACCGTCGCGGCGCGGTACCATCCCGCGAGCCTGACGCTCAGGGGCCTGACGACATTTTCCGGCATCCAGACATCAACGGAATACCCGTCGGCCGCGGCCTCCGCCTCGCAATCCTTCGCTACATCGACCGGCGACAGCAGTTCCGCCGGAGCCGTGGCGAGCAGTTCGAGATACCAGTCTCGCGCCTCCCGGGCGCAGAGGGCCGCGAGGTCCACGGCGTCGCTACGCTCTACCTGGCAGTCGGCCCGCACCGGCTCGAGATACCGGCGCGACATCCATCGCGCCAGCATCTCTGCCTTGCTGAGTTCCAGTTTCATCGGTTAGCTCAGGCTTTGGTTTCGGGAGTCTCGGGAGTCTTCTTCTCCTCGAACACCACCCGCATGTGGGACTGTGGGTAGCGGAGCACCAGGCAGCTCGCCTCGGTAATCACGATCGCGTCGACGTTGCGGACTCCGGCGGAGCGGAGGTCGAGGCGCTCGGTGCGGAAGGGGACGTGGCAGTACTTCGTGATGTACTCCGGGTCAATCACCATCCCGTTGTTCGGCATGCCGCACTGGTCGAACACCTCGGAAATCATTACGTAGAGGGTGCCGAACTTGGAGTGGATTTCGGTGAAGTCGAGGCCCCACTTCGTGACGGCCTGGTCGGACATCAGAACGCGCTTATGCTCCAGGTTGTGCAGCTTCTCGATCAGGCCGGTGCCCGCCAGGAGAATCTTTCGCGACGACCCGGCGTTGTTGGCGAACGCCTGCTTGCAGAGCGCTACCAGCGTCTCCTCCCCTTTAAGCTCGGAATAGCTGAAGGTGTTTCCGGTCTGGTTCCATATACCCCCGGTGAGGAGGATTTCGTCGGGGCGGCCGGGGAGGGTCAGGCGCTTCTTGTGGCCGAAGAGGAAGTTTTTCTCCATACCCATTCGCATGTCGATGATGGCGGCTTCCTCCTGGTCGGAGAAGGTCCAGCCCACCTCCTTGTTGGCGATTTTGACGAAGGTCGACTGCTCGACCTGGGCCTTGAAAATCTGGCAGAAGTTGGTGCTCTTCACCGGGAGCGCCCCGCTCTGGGAGGTCGTCACGTCAAGCTCCCCCGCGGCGCGGCCCATGCGGACAACCTTCGTGCCCGACGGAATCGCGGGAACACAGCCGATTTCGGAGCCGGCGTAGGTATTGTTGACCGCCACGACCGTGATCGAGGTCGAGTCGCACTCCATGACGTACAGCACGAGCGGTTCCCCGGCGGCGTTCGCGACCGACGGCACTATAACCGTAGTCGAGGGCTGGAACGCGTCGGCGTTCGCCAGCATGATTTTCGCGGGCTTCTCGACGGTCGGGTTGCGGTCGTTGTCCCCGGCGAAGGCCGCGGTGGTCTCGGCCATGACGGGGCGGGTGTCGACCGAATAGTAGTCGACCTTCATCGAACCGCAGAGGCGGCTCCCGCCGTAGCGCGAAATCTGGTCGAGCGGGGTCGACATGGGGCGGATTTTGACGATGCGGTCGTCAATCTCGTTGCGCAGGAGGCCGGGGGAGACCTCGTCGGCGAGCTGGGTCGTCACCGGGACCCCGTCGGTGTGGACCCCGAGCGCCGCGACGCCTCCGACAGCGGCCACACTCGCGCCACCGGCGCCGAAAAGCCACGCCTCGAGCGCGTCGGCCAGCGTGCGGCCGTCAAGCGCCGCCAGAGCGTCTCCGGCCCCGCCCAGGGCCGAGGCCACCGCGTCGGGAGCGTCGGTGAACCCCAGGATTCCCAGCACTCCGAGGAGCCACAGGATCCATTTGTACTTGCAACCTTCCTGGTTGCGCAGATAATCGACAAGTTTCTTCAAAAGCATCTTTAACATAGCAGTTTAATTTAAAGGTTTAATATTTAAAAGGTGAATGGTTAAGGGTGAAAGGTGAAGATAATAGTTTGGTGAAAGGTGAAAATAATAGTTTATAGATTTGAGCGTTGTCTTCACTCAGGCGCTGCCTGATTTTCACTTTTCACTTTTCTCACATCAACTTTCGCTTACGAAAGTTGATTTATTGGTCCCAGATGCTCGGGCGCCGGTTCGCCAGAAACCCGCTGTCGGCGGAAGAGATTCGGGCCTCGGGTGGAGCGGCGGGAGCCTCGAACATCCCGGGTCGCGCCATCAGCTCCGCGATCGACTCATTGCGCCCCCGGCGGTACGCCTCGGCCACAAGCCGCTCGACCTCCTCGGCGGGAACGCCCCGCTCCGCGGCCGGTTCTTCGGGTAGCGGAGCTTCCGAAACCGACGGGATTTCCGCCGCGGGTAGCGGAACCGTTTCCGCCGGAGCTTCAGAAACCGGCGGCGCGGTTTCCTCCTCTACCGCGGCTTCCACTTCAGGCCCTTCCGCGGCCTCTCCGGGAGGGGTTTCGGCGGGTGTTGCCACATCCGCTACGCGGTTTTCTTGCAAAATTTCCTCAGTTTTCATACAATTGAATTTAAATTTTATAAAATATCTATTGCAATTCTTTCCGAACGCATTGCAAAGTTACGACGCCGCGACCCCCTCCCGTATGCGATAATGCAACTTTTGGATTATATAGCCCCGCAAAGAGCTGTTTACCAATGGTAAATTTTGATTTTTGAATCTTTTAACACAATCGTTGTTACATTCCACAAACATTTTCGCCGGAAAGTTTGGAACGGCGCGCAATATGTTGTAACTTTGCCGCCGAGAGCAAATTGTGAAATACGGATGCGTTAAACTCCCCGGAAAGCGCGAGAAGCTCCCATTTTTCCCTGTCTGGAAACCGCCAGGCCACCCACCCGGGCCTCAAAACCCGGAGAGCCGCCATCAATAAAAATCCGTCCACGGAAAGAAAAGCCATCTTTCGCCGACTCCATAGGCTTCGGGGGTGCGAACGGTGCGCGTGCCACAATTCCAAACGTTGGACCGGGCGCTTGGCGGTGCCTCAGATAGGCTTGGAATCGGAACATGCGCGACAACCCGTCCGCACCCCTTTTTCAAGCGCGCCCCGCCCCCGCTCCCTCCAACCCTACCCTCTGTCCTGATCCCGCTCCCTCTCCAACCCCTCCCAGCAGCCCGAAACCAAAGGCTTCCAAAGTTTCAAGTCCTCTATCCCCAATCCGCTGAAGGCCTAAGCCTTCAACCCTCTCTCCCCCCCTCCTACCGCGGCGAGGCGTAAGCCAAGCTTTCCAGGCGCCACCGCGGTCTCCTCCAGCGCTCCCTCCCGGAGCCACCGACAACGCATATCCATTGCTTATTTACACATATATTGACTGGTAATATTACTACGTATCTGGGACAAGGAAAGTCGTGAGATTATCCTTGTCTATTTTTTTCGCGTCCTCCCCTTCCCGCCCCCAAGCGCCCCAAACATCATCCCATAAACCTTAACCCCTTTTTTGCCTTTGTTAATTTTGCGCCGATATTTTTGCTTTTATTCGCTTTTTCGGGTCAAGCCGAATTTCCGGTGCATATGTTAAAATCGGGAGATTAGAGT